>NZ_NCVI01000020.1:604992-907489 GCF_002096895.1 Streptococcus mitis
CATATTCAAGTCTTTATTGAGCCCGATGATTCGATTACAGTTGTTGATGATGGGCGTGGTATCCCAGTCGATATTCAGGAAAAAACAGGTCGACCTGCCGTTGAGACTGTCTTTACTGTTCTTCACGCTGGAGGAAAGTTTGGCGGTGGCGGATATAAGGTCTCAGGTGGTCTTCACGGAGTGGGGTCCTCAGTTGTTAACGCCCTTTCAACTCAGTTAGACGTTCATGTCCACAAAAACGGTAAGATTCATTATCAAGAATACCGTCGTGGTCATGTTGTTGCTGATCTTGAGGTGGTTGGAGATACGGATAAAACTGGAACAACAGTTCACTTCACACCGGATCCAGAAATCTTTACAGAAACAACAACCTTTGATTTTGATAAATTAAATAAACGGATTCAAGAGTTAGCCTTTTTAAATCGTGGTCTTCAAATCTCCATCACAGATAAGCGTGAGGGGTTAGAACAAACTAAGCATTACCATTATGAGGGTGGGATTGCTAGTTACGTTGAATATATCAATGAGAATAAGGATGTGATTTTTGATACACCAATCTACACAGATGGTGAGATGGATGATATTACGGTTGAAGTAGCCATGCAGTACACAACGGGTTACCATGAAAATGTCATGAGTTTCGCAAACAATATTCATACTCATGAAGGTGGAACGCATGAACAAGGTTTCCGTACGGCCTTGACACGTGTTATCAACGATTATGCTCGTAAGAATAAACTGCTTAAAGACAATGAAGACAACTTGACAGGGGAAGATGTCCGTGAAGGATTGACTGCAGTTATCTCAGTTAAACACCCAAATCCACAGTTTGAAGGACAAACCAAGACCAAACTGGGAAATAGCGAAGTGGTCAAGATTACTAATCGTCTCTTCAGCGATGCCTTCTCTGATTTTCTCATGGAGAATCCACAGATTGCTAAGCGAATCGTGGAAAAAGGGATTTTAGCTGCTAAGGCTCGAGTCGCTGCCAAGCGTGCGCGTGAAGTCACTCGTAAAAAATCTGGTTTGGAAATTTCCAACCTTCCAGGTAAACTAGCAGACTGTTCTTCTAACAATCCTGCTGAAACGGAACTTTTCATCGTCGAAGGAGACTCAGCTGGTGGATCAGCCAAATCTGGTCGTAACCGTGAGTTCCAGGCTATCCTTCCAATTCGCGGTAAGATTTTGAACGTTGAAAAGGCAAGTATGGATAAGATTCTTGCTAATGAAGAAATTAGAAGTCTTTTTACAGCGATGGGAACAGGATTTGGCGCAGAATTTGATGTTTCAAAAGCTCGTTACCAAAAACTCGTTTTGATGACCGATGCCGATGTCGATGGAGCCCACATTCGTACCCTTCTTTTAACTTTGATTTATCGTTATATGAAACCAATCCTAGAAGCTGGTTATGTTTATATTGCCCAACCTCCAATCTATGGTGTTAAGGTTGGAAGTGAGATTAAAGAATACATCCAGCCAGGAGCAGATCAAGAAATCAAACTCCAAGAAGCCTTGGCCCGTTATAGTGAAGGTCGCACCAAACCGACTATTCAGCGTTATAAAGGTCTTGGTGAAATGGACGACCACCAATTGTGGGAAACAACCATGGATCCAGAACACCGCTTGATGGCTAGAGTTTCTGTGGATGATGCTGCAGAAGCAGATAAAATCTTTGATATGTTGATGGGGGATCGAGTAGAGCCTCGTCGTGAGTTTATCGAAGAAAATGCCGTCTATAGTACACTTGATGTCTAAAAAATCGGGAGAAGTAGTTCCCTTGGTCTAAAAAATATGATATAATCATTACGATTGTTTCAAGTAAAAAAGGAGTTTAATATGTCGGGTACACTAGTAATTTATCTTGCAATTGCAGTTGCAATTTTCTTAGTAATTGCCTATGCTATCGCAATCTACGTACGAAAACGCAATGAAAGTAAATTAGCAATTTTAGAAGAGAAAAAAGAAGAGCTGTACAATCTTCCAGTAAACGATGAAGTTGAAGCAGTAAAAAATATGCACTTGATTGGACAAAGTCAGGTGACTTTCCGCGAATGGAATCAAAAATGGGTTGACCTATCTCTTAACTCTTTTGCCGATATCGAAAATAATCTTTTTGAGGCAGAAGGCTATAACAACTCATTCCGTTTTTTCAAGGCCAGTCATCAAATTGACCAAATCGAGAGTCAAATTACCTTGATTGAAGAAGATATTGCGGCAATTCGCAATGCTTTGGCAGATTTGGAGAAACAAGAGTCTAAAAATAGTGGACGTGTTCTTCATACCTTGGACTTGTTTGAAGAGTTGCAACACCGAGTGGCTGATCATTCTGAAGAATATGGCCAAGGTTTATCTGAAATTGAGAAACAATTGGAAAATATCCAATCAGAGTTTTCTCAGTTTGTTACTTTGAACACTTCAGGTGACCCAGTAGAAGCTGCTGTGATTTTGGATAATGCCGAAAATCATATCTTAGCCTTGAGTCACATTGTTGACCGTCTGCCAGCAATTGTAAAAACATTATCTAAAGAGTTACCTGATCAATTGGAAGATTTGGAAGACGGTTACCGTAAGCTTTTAGATGCTAACTATCATTTTGCTGAAACGGATATTGAATCTCGCTTCCAATTGCTTTATGAAGCTTTGAAGAAAAACCACGAAAATATTGCACAATTAGAGTTGGATAATGCTGAGTATGAAAATACTCAAGTTCAAGAAGAAATCAATGCACTCTATGATATCTTTACACGAGAAATCGCTGCTCAAAAAGTAGTAGAAGGATTAGTTGCAACCCTTCCTACATATCTGAAACACATGAAAGATAGTAATGCTGTTTTAGTGGAAGATATTCAACGATTGAGTAATAATTACCTATTATCTGAAACGGATGTTAGTCATGTTCACAGATTACAAGCTGAGTTAGAATCTTTGGAAGAATCAGTATTGGAATTAACTTCTGAACAAGAGGAACATTCTGAGCCTTATTCATTGCTTGAAGAACGTTTAGAAAACTTACAAGCGACTTTGAAGGAAATTGAAGATGAACAAGTTGCAGTTAGTCAACGTCTTGCTCAGATTGAAAAAGATGATATCAATGCTCGCCAGAAGGCAAATGTTTATGTTAATCGTCTTCACACAATTAAGAGATATATGGAAAAACGCAATCTTCCAGGTATTCCTCAGAGTTTCTTACAGTTGTTCTTCACAGCAAGTAATCATACAGAGGAGTTGATGGCTGAACTTGAAGAAGCCCAGGTCAATATCGAAGCTGTGAACCGTATGCTTGAAATTACAACCAATGATATGGAAGCACTTGAAGAAGAAACATATAATATTGTTCAATATGCAACATTGACAGAACAATTGCTACAGTATTCGAACCGTTACCGCTCATTTGATGAACGAATTCAAGAAGCCTTTAATGAATCATTAGAAATTTTTGAAAAAGAATTTGATTATCATGCTTCATTTGATAAGATTTCGCAAGCTTTGGAAGTTGCAGAACCAGGTGTAACCAACCGTTTTGTCACTTCATACGAAAAAACACGTGAGACGATTCGTTTCTAACATAATAAAAGCCTCTGTAATATTTGTAGTGGGTAAATCCCCTATAGATATTATGGAGTCTATTTTTTTGTTCAAAACGAGTGATAGTACTTATTTCTCATTGAAATTATAGCCTGAATTTGATATGATATCTCTATGGATAAAAGTAGAGCAAAACGTGTTGAGCACGATAAAAAGAGAATCGGTTTAATAGCCCTAGTAGCTATCTTTTCGGTAAGTATTTGCGTCCTTGGTTCAATGATTGGATACAAAGTATATACAAAGCAAAGTTTTGAACAAAGGATTGAATCTCTCAAAAAAGAGAAAGATGATCAATTAAGTGAGGGAAATCAGAAAGATCATTTTCGTAAGGGACAAGCAGAAGTAATTGCATATTATCCTCTCCAAGGGGAGCAAGTGATTTCATCTGTAAAAGAAATCATGACACAGGATATTAAGGAAAATCTGGAAGACAAGGAAAATCTGGTTTTTTATTATACGGAGAAACAGGATTCGACTTTAAAAGGGATTGTCAACCGAAGTGTGATGAAACAAGTCTATGATTTAACTTCTTCAAAAGTTGAAGAGACTGAAAAAACTAGTCTAGCGAAAGTGCATTTGACAGAAGACGGTAAACCTTTTACCCTTGATCAACTATTTTCAGATGCTAGTAAGGCCAAAGAGAAACTGATAAAAGAACTGACTTCTTTTTTACAGGATAAGAAATTGGAGCAAGAAAAGATTGATCAAGTTGTTAAAGGTTTCTCTGACCAAGACTTGTCTGCATGGAATTTTGATTACAAGGATAGTCAGATTATCCTTTATCCAAGTCAGTCAGTTGAAAATCTAGACGAGATTGCCTTGCCAGTATCTAGTTTCTTTGAAGTTATTCAGTCCTCTTATTTATTAGATAAGGATGCAGAGCTATATAAGGCTTATTATGAAAAGAAAAATCGTAAAGTAGTGGCCCTGACTTTTGATGATGGACCAAATCCTGCAACGACAAATCAAGCATTAGATACTCTTTCCAAGTATGGTATCAAGGCAACTTTCTTTGTGCTAGGTAAGAATGTTTCTGGAAATGAAGAGATTTTGAAACGCATGAAATCGGATGGACATGTCATTGGAAACCATAGTTGGAGTCATCCAGTGCTTTCAAAACTTTCCCTTGATGAAGCTAAAAAACAAATTACTGATACTGAGGATGCGCTAACTAAGGTGCTGGGTTCTAGTTCTAAACTTATGCGTCCACCTTATGGGGCTATTACAGATGACATTCGCAATAGTCTCGATTTGAGCTTTATTATGTGGGATGTAGATAGTCTGGACTGGAAGAGTAAAAATGAAGCATCTATTTTGACAGAAATTCAGCGTGAAGTCAAGAATGGTTCTATTATTCTCATGCATGATATCCATGTTGAGACAGTGAATGCTTTACCCAAGGTCATTGACTATTTGAAAGGTCAGGGTTATGACTTTGTGACAATTCCAGATTTGTTAGACTCTCGTCTTAAAGCTCATCAGATCTATTACGACCGCAATCAATAATACAAAAAATCTAAAGAGATAAGTTTTCCTTGAAAATTTGGCTCTTTGGATTTTCTTCTAATTTAGAAAGGAAAAAAATGAAATCTTATACTTTAAATAATGGCGTTACAATTCCAGTTCTAGGATTTGGAACCTGGAAAGCTGAAAATGGAGAAATTGCCTACCAAGCAGTTTTGAAGGCTTTAAAGGCAGGCTATCAGCATATCGATACGGCTGCCATCTATAAAAACGAAGAAAGCGTTGGTCGTGCTATTCAAGATAGTGGGATTCCTAGGGAGGAAATTTTTGTAACAAGTAAACTTTGGAATACAAATCACAATTATGAGCAAGCTCGCCAGGCTTTTGAAGAGTCTTTAGCTCAGCTGGGTTTGGATTATTTGGATCTGTATTTGATTCATTGGCCGAACCCAAAGCCTCTCAGAGAGAATGACCAATGGAAAATTCGAAATGCGGAAGTTTGGAGAGCTATGGAAGATCTCTATAATGAAGGTAAAATCCGTGCTATCGGAGTTAGTAATTTCCTTCCCAAGCATTTGGATGCCTTGCTTGAAACAGCAAAAATTGTTCCTGCAGTTAATCAAATCCGCTTGGCGCCAGGAGTGTATCAAGAGGAAGTTGTAACTTATTGTCGAGAAAAAGGAATTTTATTGGAAGCTTGGGGCCCTTTTGGTCAGGGAGAATTATTTGATAGCAAGCAAGTGCAAGAAATAGCTGAAAATCACGGAAAGTCTGTTGCACAGATAGCCTTGGCATGGAGCTTAGCAGAAGGATTTTTACCACTTCCAAAATCTGTCACAGCATCTCGTATTCAGGCTAATCTTGATTGCTTTGCAATTGAACTGAGTCATGAGGAGCGAGAAACCTTAAAAACGATAGCTGTCCAGTCGGGTGCTCCACGAGTTGATGATATGGATTTCTAGAAAATTATAAAAAGAATTGTACATTCTTCTGATTTTTGATATAATAGTCAGCAGGAAAGAAAGTCTTATGGCGTTCTTCAAGCGAGCTTGGGATAGTGGGAGCCAAGTAGAGCAAAATAAAGTGCTGGCGCTTTCTGTAGTATTTTCAAAAACAATGAAGTAATAAATTAGGGTGGAACCGCGTTTCTGACGCCCCTAGTCGCAAGGCTTGGGTGTTGAAATTCGGTTCTTTTTGAATTTGAACCTGAGTCTTCTTTCAAGAAAATCAGTCTTTGATTTTCTATCTAGTCCTACTGCTTTAGGTCTGTTTAAGCTAGAAGCAGTATTAACTCGTCTTGTCTAGTAACATCGGCTAGGCAGACTCGTGTCGCAAGTAATTTATATAAAAAGGAGTAAACAATGTCTAAGAAATTAACATTTCAAGAAATTATTTTGACTTTGCAACAATTTTGGAATGACCAAGGTTGTATGCTTATGCAGGCTTATGATAATGAAAAAGGTGCGGGAACAATGAGTCCTTACACTTTCCTTCGTGCTATCGGACCTGAGCCATGGAATGCAGCGTATGTAGAGCCATCACGTCGTCCTGCTGACGGTCGTTACGGAGAAAATCCTAACCGTCTTTACCAACACCACCAATTCCAAGTGGTTATGAAGCCATCTCCATCAAACATCCAAGAACTTTACCTTGAGTCTTTGGAAAAATTGGGAATCAATCCTTTGGAACACGATATTCGTTTCGTTGAGGACAACTGGGAAAACCCATCAACTGGTTCAGCTGGTCTTGGTTGGGAAGTTTGGCTTGATGGGATGGAAATTACTCAGTTCACTTACTTCCAACAAGTAGGTGGATTGGCAACTGGCCCTGTGACGGCGGAAGTTACTTATGGTTTGGAACGTTTGGCCTCTTACATCCAAGAGGTTGACTCTGTTTACGATATTGAGTGGGCTGATGGTGTAAAATACGGAGAAATCTTCATCCAGCCTGAGTACGAGCATTCAAAATATTCATTTGAAATTTCTGATCAAGAAATGTTGCTTGAAAACTTTGATAAGTTTGAAAAAGAAGCTGGTCGTGCCTTGGAAGAAGGATTGGTGCACCCTGCCTATGATTATGTTCTCAAATGTTCACATACCTTTAACCTGCTTGATGCGCGTGGTGCCGTATCTGTAACAGAGCGCGCAGGCTATATCGCTCGTATTCGTAACCTAGCCCGTGTCGTAGCCAAAACCTTTGTCGCAGAACGCAAACGCCTAGGCTACCCACTTTTGGATGAAGAAACACGAGCTAAACTCTTAGCAGAAGACGCAGAATAAAGAGAGTGACAAATTACGAAAATGGGCGAACAGAGTGAGCCCTGAACCAGTGGCCGCAGTGATGAAGGTATCCTTAGTGAAGCTAAGGATACTAGGCAAAATTGGAGACTTTTGGCTCCAATTTTAGCAATGAAACAACGAAGTTGGTTGCTTACGTGCCAATCACATAAGGCAAACTGGAAAATAAAAAGATATTTTTCGGAGAAAAAACATGACAAAAAACTTATTAGTAGAACTCGGTCTTGAAGAATTACCAGCCTATGTTGTCACACCAAGTGAAAAACAACTGGGCGAAAAAATGGCAGCCTTCCTCAAGGAAAACCGTCTGTCTTTTGAAGCTATTCAAACCTTCTCAACACCACGTCGTTTGGCTGTTCGTGTGACTGGTCTTGCAAACAAACAGTCTGATTTGACAGAAGATTTCAAGGGTCCAGCAAAGAAAATTGCCTTGGATAGTGATGGAAACTTCACCAAAGCAGCCCAAGGATTTGTCCGTGGAAAAGGCTTGACTGTCGAAGATATCGAATTCCGTGAAATCAAGGGTGAAGAATATGTCTATGTTACCAAGGAAGAAGTGGGCCAACCAGTTGAGAACATTGTTCCAGGTGTAGTAGACGTCTTGAAGTCATTGACTTTCCCTGTCAGCATGCACTGGGCTAACAACACTTTTGAGTATATCCGCCCTGTACACACTTTGACAGTTCTCTTGGACGAGCAAGAGTTTGATTTGGATTTCCTTGATATCAAGGGAGATCGTGTCAGCCGTGGTCATCGTTTCTTGGGACAAGAAACTAAGATTCAGTCAGCATTAAGCTATGAAGAAGATCTTCGTAAGCAGTTTGTAATCGCAGATCCACGTGAACGTGAGCAAATGATTGTTGACCAAATCAAAGCAATCGAAGCTGAGCATGGTGTACATATCGAAATTGATGCTGATTTGCTTAATGAAGTCTTGAACTTGGTTGAATATCCAACTGACTTTATGGGAAGTTTTGATGCCAAATACCTTGAAGTTCCAGAAGAAGTTTTGGTGACTTCAATGAAAGAACACCAACGTTACTTTGTTGTTCGTGATCAAGACGGTAAACTCTTGCCAAACTTCATTTCTGTTCGTAACGGAAACGCAGAGTATTTGGAAAATGTCATTAAAGGAAATGAAAAAGTCTTGGTAGCCCGTTTGGAAGACGGAGAATTCTTCTGGCGTGAAGATCAAAAATTGGTCATTTCAGACCTTGTTGAAAAATTAAACAATGTGACTTTCCATGAGAAAATTGGTTCCCTTCGTGAACACATGATTCGTACTGGGCAGATTGCTATTCTCTTGGCAGAAAAAGCAGGCTTGTCAGCGGATGAAACGATTGACTTAGCCCGTGCAGCAGCCATTTACAAGTTTGACTTGTTGACAGGTATGGTTGGTGAGTTTGACGAACTCCAAGGAATTATGGGTGAGAAATATGCCCTTCTTGCTGGTGAAACTCCAGCGGTGGCAGCTGCTATTCGTGAACACTACATGCCTACTTCAGCTGAAGGAGAACTTCCAGAGAGCAAGGTCGGCGCAGTGCTTGCTATTGCAGACAAATTGGATACGATTTTGAGCTTCTTCTCAGTAGGTTTGATTCCATCAGGTTCTAATGACCCTTATGCCCTTCGTCGTGCGACCCAAGGTGTGGTTCGTATCTTGGATGCCTTTGGTTGGCACATTGCTATGGATGAGCTGATTGATAGCCTTTATGATCTAACATTTGACAGCTTGACTTATGAAAATAAAGCAGAAGTTATGGACTTTATCAAGGCTCGTGTTGATAAGATGATGGGGTCTACTCCAAAAGATATCAAGGAAGCTGTTCTTGCAGGATCAAACTTTGTCGTGGCGGATATGTTGGAAGCAGCAAGTGCTCTCGTAGAAGCAAGTAAGGAAGAAGACTTTAAACCATCTGTTGAATCACTTTCTCGTGCCTTTAACTTGGCTGAGAAAGCAGAAGGTGTTGCTACAGTTGATTCGTCACTATTTGAAAATGATCAAGAAAAAGCCTTGGCTGAAGCAGTAGATACACTTGTGTTATCAGGTACTGCAAGTCAGCAATTGAAACAGCTCTTTGCTCTTAGCCCAGTTATTGATGCTTTCTTTGAGAATACTATGGTTATGGCTGAAGACGAGGCAGTCCGTCAAAATCGTTTGGCAATCTTGTCGCAATTAACTCAAAAAGCATCCAAACTTGCTCGTTTTAGCCAAATTAACACTAAATAAAATGTGATAAACGGACTTTATCTTATCACAAAGGAGAAGAAATGGATCCGAAAAAAATTGCTCGTATCAACGAGCTAGCTAAAAAGAAAAAAGCAGAAGGCTTGACACCGGAAGAAAAAGTAGAACAAGCCAAACTACGTGAGGAGTATATCGAAGGTTATCGTCGCACTGTTCGTCACCACATTGAAGGAATTAAAATCGTGGACGAAGAAGGAAACGATGTTACACCAGAAAAACTACGCCAAGTACAACGTGAAAAAGGGTTACATGGCCGTAGTCTCGATGATCCAAACTCATAATAAATATTCTTTCTTTTAACAAAGATAGATAAAATAATAACCAAAAGACTAGCAGACAAAAACTGCTAGTCTTTTTTATCACGAAAAAAGGAACCAAGATGGTTCCTAAAAGTATTAGTTACTTGCGCCAGATGTAGCGTCTGCGCCACCACCGTGACCTCCAGCATCACCTGCATCAGAAGCTCCAGATGTGGCATCTGCTCCGCCATGTCCTCCAGCAGGAGCTGCAGCATTTCCACCGACTAAACGTTGACCAGTTGTATTGAGGTACCAGTCAAGCCATGGTTGGAAATTAAAGATAATCTCATTAATTCCAGCATATGAACCATCTGGATAGTACATTGCTTGGTAATTATGGGTATTAATAACACCTTCAGGTGTTCCCGGCACAATTGTACGGACATATTCTTGATCCCCGTTACGCAATACGCCGACAACCCATTCAACGTTTTTCATTCTAGAATCTGGCAATGTACCGTGTACTGTTCCTAATCTATTTCCTGATTGAGCACGTACACGTTTACCAAACATTGTATCTGGATCTTGGTGGGCGTTATTAAAGTACAAGAATTGATTATTATCATCTGCAAATGTCAATTCAAATGGCATTGCTTTCAAGAACATGTCAAGTTGGTTAACTGTCAAGATACCGTGGTCTAATTTAACGTAAGTATCTCCAGAAACAGCTCCAACAAGTTCAGCAGCTTTTTCTACCCATTCAGGATCATCTGGATCAACACCTTGAATGGTAGTTGCAATTGAATTTGTACAATATAAATCTTCTGGTTCAATTGGTTTTGGTTTTTTCAATTTTGAAACGACTCCCACATATTTTACAAAGTTGTCCAAGCATGTTTCAAGGAAATTAACAGTTCCTTCATTTGTGATATTCCCATTAATATCAAAAGCTTCTTTAGCTTTACCGAGAAGGAATTCATTTCCTGGAAGAGTGTAAGCATTGACACCTGGAGCGTCAAGAATCTTACGAAGGTGAACTTGGGCACGAGAAGTACCTTGGTCGTAGTAAGAAGCACCCACAATCATGACTGGCTTGTTTTCAAATGGATGAACTTCGTATGAAAGCCATTCAAGAACAGATTTTAGGGAAGCTGAGATTGTGTGGTTGTGCTCAGGTGTAGCAATGATAACACCATCGGCACGAGTAATTTTGTTATATAAATAACGTAATTGGAAACTTTCATCCCATTTTTCGTCTTGGTTAAACATTGGAACTTCATCAATTTCGAGGACTTCTAATTCAAATTTGAGTTTGAAGTGACGACGGATGAATTCCAAGAGCTTACGGTTATATGATTGATCGTAGTTTGATCCTACAAGTCCAACAAATTTCATTCTTTTTGGTCTCCTATCTTACAAATTTTCCCAGTCAAAGTCTTCAGCATCTTTGCGCAGTAATTCTTGTGCATTGCGCAATTTTTCTGTGATTTTTACAAAGATACGGTAGTCGTCAAAAGTAGCATCCAGTTTTTTGATAACATCAAGATCTACTAGGTCTCCACTTGGGTTGAAGGCTTGAAGAGAATGTGAAAGCAAGAATTCATCTGGAAGGACACTCGCTTTAATTTCTGGAGCATTCAAGATTTGGCGAAGTTGTAATTGGGCACGTGATGAACCAAGTGTACCGTAAGAAGCACCCGTAATCATGATTGGTTTGTTCAACAGTGGGTAAATACCGTAAGACAACCAAGCAAGAGCGCTCATCAAAACAGCTGGGATAGAGTGGTCATACTCAGGAGTACCGATAATAACGCCATCTGCCTCTTCAATTTTAGCAGCAATTTCTAGAATTTCAACAGGTACTTGCTTGTCAGCTGGTTTGTTAAAGACAGGAATGTCTTTAATTTCAACAAGTTCAATTTCAGCTTTTTCAGCAAAGTGTTTTTGCATGTATTGAAGCAATTGGCGGTTTGTAGAACGTTTTGAATTTGTTCCAACAATAGCAATAAGTTTTAACATGAGATTTCCTTTCTCTTTTTACATAATACGATTTTAGAACTCCATTGAAATATCTATTTCTATAGAGTAGGAATTCCTGAAGAACAGCTTAAGTGACCTTCTTTATCGATGAGGATAGCTTCTATTCCCTCCAAACTTTCGACTTGCCAGAGGATAGAAGCAGGCCTTTCTCCAAAGAGTCGAGTTGTCCAGATTTCACCATCAACTGACTTATCAGAGATGATTGTCAGACTAGCAAGTTCTGTTTCAACAGGATAGCCTGTTTGACTGTCAAAAATATGATGGTAGTCTTTTCCATCGACTGTCAGATGACGTTCATAAATGCCTGAAGTCACGACAGATTTATTGACAACAGGGATGGTCAATAAGTGATTCCCTCTAGGATTGGCTGGGTCTTGAATCCCGATTTGCCAAGGCTGATTGCCTCTTTCCTGATTTTTACCAATGGTCAGGATATTCCCTCCCAGATTGATTAAGGCAGATGTCACTCCCTCTTCTCTCAGAAATTGGGCAACCTTATCCGCACTATACCCCTTGGCTAAACAACCAAGATCGATCTTCATTCCTTTCTGTTTCAAGAATACAGTGGAAGTGGAAGAATCTAACTCGATAGAATGAGGATTGATTAAAGGGAGCACCGATTCAATTTCTTGGGGGTGGGCCACTTTGGCATCTGAAAAACCGATGCGCCAGGTTTGAATCAAGGGACCAATGCTGATGTTGAGATGACTAGAGGGCGCTAGGCTATGTTCTAATCCAAGTGAAATCAATTCAAACAAATCAGGATGAACCTTGACTGGAGCTATTCCAGCTTGATAATTGATTTCCATCAACTCAGATTCTTGGCTATTGGCATTGAAACGATATTCTAACTCTTTGAGCAAATCAAAGGATTTTTGGAGCAAGATATCGGATTGCTCATCTACTAATGAAATAGTGATAGTAGTCCCCATTAGCCGTTCGGAATGTGAACTAAGAGGCAAGCTACCAACTCCTTTCTCTTATGAAAAGAAGGCTGAAATATAGTAAATTTATATTAAATTTAACCCCTTACATTTTCTTTCCATGATACTAGCATACCATAAAGTCAGCGTTTTCACAAATAAAATTTGTAAACTTGTCAAGAAATATGCTCAGGAAAAAAGAGTAATTGTAAGAAAGCCTGATAAAATACAGATTATTTACATTTTTTTACAAAAAAATCGGGAAAATTAACTAAACTCTTGTAAACGCTAACAGTAAATGATATACTAGAAGAGTAAATTTAAAAATTGAAGGTAGGAATTTTTCTATGAGTAAAATCGTTGTAGTTGGTGCTAACCACGCTGGTACAGCATGTATTAATACTATGTTGGATAATTTTGGAAATGAAAACGAAATCGTTGTATTTGACCAAAACTCTAACATCTCTTTCCTAGGTTGCGGAATGGCCCTTTGGATTGGGGAACAAATCGACGGTGCTGAAGGCTTGTTCTATTCTGATAAAGAAAAATTGGAAGCTAAAGGTGCTAAGGTTTATATGAATTCACCAGTTCTTTCAATCGACTATGATAACAAAGTAGTTACAGCAGAAGTTGAAGGAGAAGAGCACAAAGAATCATACGAAAAATTGATTTTCGCTACAGGTTCTACACCAATCTTGCCACCAATCGAAGGTGTTGAAATTGTCAAAGGAAACCGCGAATTTAAAGCAACTCTTGAAAATGTACAATTCGTGAAATTGTACCAAAACGCTGAAGAAGTGATTCACAAATTGTCTGATAAGAGTCAACACCTTGACCGAATCGCCGTTGTTGGTGGTGGTTATATCGGTGTTGAACTTGCTGAAGCCTTTGAACGTCTTGGAAAAGAAGTTGTCCTTGTTGATATCGTTGATACTGTTTTGAACGGTTACTATGACAAAGACTTCACACAAATGATGGCGAAGAACTTGGAAGACCACAACATCCGCTTGGCGCTTGGTCAAACTGTTAAAGCAATCGAGGGTGACGGTAAAGTTGAACGCTTGATTACTGATAAAGAAACTTTTGATGTGGATATGGTTATCCTTGCAGTTGGTTTCCGTCCAAACACAGCCCTTGCTGATGGAAAAATTGAACTATTCCGTAACGGTGCCTTCCTTGTAGACAAAAAACAAGAAACATCTATCCCAGGCGTTTACGCAGTAGGTGACTGTGCGACTGTTTATGACAACGCTCGTAAAGACACTAGCTACATTGCGCTTGCTTCAAACGCTGTTCGTACTGGTATCGTTGGTGCATATAACGCATGTGGACATGAATTGGAAGGAATCGGTGTTCAAGGATCAAACGGTATCTCAATCTACGGTCTTCACATGGTTTCAACTGGTTTGACTCTTGAAAAAGCTAAAGCTGCTGGTTACAATGCAACTGAAACAGGCTTTAACGATCTTCAAAAACCAGAATTCATGAAACATGATAACCATGAAGTAGCCATCAAGATTGTCTTTGACAAAGATAGCCGTGAAATTCTTGGTGCACAAATGGTTTCACGCGATTCTGCAATCAGCATGGGAATCCACATGTTCTCACTTGCTATCCAAGAACATGTGACAATTGATAAATTGGCATTGACAGACCTATTCTTCTTGCCACACTTCAACAAACCATATAACTACATCACAATGGCTGCCCTTACAGCTGAAAAATAAAATTTGATGAACTATCTGGCCTTAAGCTAAGGTCAGATAGTTTTTTTAGCCAATCTGTACCCACACAATTACGTTTTTTTTATCTTGTACTTCATTTTAATCTAACTTAAAATGAAATGGTAGCTACCAATATAAATAATGAGGATAAAATAAATGACTGAAAATCGTTATGAACTAAATAAAAACTTGGCACAGATGCTCAAAGGTGGGGTTATCATGGACGTTCAGAATCCTGAACAGGCCCGCATTGCAGAAGCTGCTGGTGCGGCTGCTGTTATGGCCTTGGAGCGGATTCCAGCTGATATCCGTGCAGCTGGTGGTGTTTCCCGTATGAGTGATCCAAAGATGATTAAGGAAATCCAAGAAGCGGTTAGTATTCCAGTAATGGCCAAGGTCAGAATCGGGCATTTTGTTGAAGCTCAGATTTTAGAGGCTATTGAGATTGACTATATCGATGAGAGTGAAGTTTTATCTCCAGCAGACGACCGTTTCCATGTGGACAAAAAAGAATTCCAAGTTCCTTTTGTCTGTGGGGCTAAGGATTTGGGGGAAGCCTTGCGTCGTATCGCTGAAGGTGCTTCTATGATTCGTACCAAAGGAGAACCGGGTACGGGGGATATCGTCCAAGCTGTTCGTCATATGCGTATGATGAATCAGGAAATTCGCCGTATTCAAAACTTACGTGAGGACGAACTTTATGTTGCTGCCAAGGATTTGCAAGTACCTGTAGAATTGGTTCAATACGTCCATGAACATGGGAAATTGCCAGTTGTAAACTTTGCAGCTGGAGGCGTTGCAACGCCAGCAGATGCGGCATTAATGATGCAATTAGGGGCAGAAGGCGTCTTTGTAGGTTCAGGTATTTTCAAGTCAGGAGATCCTGTTAAACGAGCGAGTGCTATTGTTAAGGCTGTCACTAACTTCCGAAATCCTCAAATCCTAGCACAAATCTCTGAAGATTTAGGAGAAGCCATGGTTGGTATCAATGAAAATGAAATTCAAATTCTTATGGCAGAGCGAGGAAAATAGATGAAAATCGGAATATTGGCCTTGCAAGGTGCCTTTGCAGAGCATGCAAAAGTGCTAGATAAATTAGGTGTCGAGAGTGTTGAAATCAGAAATTTAGAGGATTTTCAGAAATCTCAGAGTGACTTGTCGGGTTTGATTTTGCCTGGTGGTGAGTCTACAACCATGGGCAAGCTCTTACGTGACCAGGACATGCTGATTCCCATTCGAGAAGCCATTCTATCTGGCTTACCAGTGTTTGGAACCTGTGCGGGATTAATTTTGCTGGCTAAGGAAATCACTTCTCAGGAAGAGAGTCATCTAGGAACTATGGATATGGTGGTTGAGCGCAATGCTTATGGGCGCCAATTAGGCAGTTTCTATACGGAAGCAGAATGTAAGGGAGTTGGTCAGATTCCAATGACCTTTATCCGTGGTCCAATTATAAGTAGTGTTGGAGAAGATGTAGAAATTCTAGCAACAGTTGATAATCAAATCGTTGCAGCCCAAGACAAAAATATGTTGGTGACATCTTTTCATCCAGAGTTGACTGATGATGTGCGCTTGCATCAGTACTTTATCAATATGTGTAAAGAAAAAAGTTGAGACTGAGTTTCTCAACTTTTTTACATGTAATAAACAATGGCAATGTATTGGAGTGCGGACGCAGCTAGGATAAAGAGATGCCAAATCATGTGGAAATAAGGTTTTTTCTTGGCGTAAAATCCAGCCCCAACTGTATAACAGAGTCCGCCAGTTACCATGAGGCTCCAGAATATTGGCGTTGTTTGACTGATAATAGCAGGAATGATAGCTAGAACCAACCAGCCCATAATCAGGTAAAGAGCAAGGCTAAATTTCTCATTGACCTTTTTAGCAAAGATTTTATAGAGAATACCAAAGATGGTTGTTCCCCATTGGATGGCAATAATTAGATAGCCAAACCAGTTATTCATTAAGGTCAAGACGACGGGCGTGTAAGATCCAGCAATGGCAACATAAATCATAGAATGGTCAATAATTCGCAAGACATATTTGTGGGTCGAACCATAGGCCATAGAGTGGTAAATGGTGGATGATAGGAACATGAGAAAGAGACTGATAACGAATATGGAAACGCCGATAGATGATAAAAATCCGTGTGCCTCATAACTATAGGTGGATGAAATAGGCAGTAAGATGAGCATGATGACTGCACCCACAGCATGGGTCACGCTATTAGCAATCTCTTCTCCGAAACTGAGTTGTTTGCTGAGTTTAAGACTAGTGTTCATTGGATTACCTCCTCTTTAGTATGATGGATTAAGGCTAGAGTTTGATGATAGAGTTTAACCGTTTGACAGCTGGTTTGGATAATAGGGTTTGCTGGATCAATTCCTTGGTTCATGTAGTCCACAAAAGCATCGTAGAGTTGGTCTGAACTTGCTTGACTTTGTAGAGTATTAAGTGTCTGGGCGATTTCTTGAATAGAGAATACAGACTTGAGGGTTGTGATAGCAATCAAACGGGCAATCTGTTGGCGTTGGTATTTTTTCTTATCAGGCTTTGTCAGGTAACCATGTTTCACATAATTGTTGACCATGGATGCTGTTAGGCCCTTGTCTTTATCAGGAGAGAGAGGGTCGCAGATCTGATTGACATAGAGTAAAACTTGGTCTAGATAGAGGTCAATGTTTGGAATTTCTGCCCATTTGGGGTAGGAAAAGGTAGTTTTCATTTTCAACTCCTTTTTATCTAGTTTTGATAACTAGATTATAAAATAATAAAAACATAAAGTCAAGTTTTAACTGCTTGTAGAAAGACTTAAATTATGCTATGATGGGAGAAACTAGTCAGAAATGAGGAGAAAAGATGGAGATTCGTTTAGCTTTTCCAAATGAAGTAGATGCCATCATGCAGGTGATGGAGGATGCTAAAAAAAGTTTAGCAGCTGCTGGTAGTGACCAATGGCAAAATGGTTATCCAAATGCAGATGTTATCATAGATGATATTATCTCAGGGCAAGCCTACGTAGCCTTGGAAGAAGGAGAACTACTAGCTTATGCTGCTGTGACCAAGAGTACAGAGGCAGCCTATGAAGCTATTTATGAAGGAAACTGGCAAGCTGGGGAATCAGAGTACCTAGTCTTTCACTGTATCGCTGTGGCAGCAGATGTCCAGGGACAGGGGGTTGCTCAGACTTTCCTAGAGGGCTTGATTGAAGGTTTTGACTATCTAGATTTTCGCTCAGATACGCATGTTGCAAACAAGGCCATGCAGCATATTTTTGAAAAACTAGGTTTTAAACAGGTTGGTAAGGTTCCAGTTGATGGCGAACGCTTGGCCTATCAAAAATTGAAGAAATAATGCAAAAGAAGTACGCAAAAATGCTCTACTCTTCGCCAATTGGCTCCCTTTCTCTCGTAGCTGATGACCATCATTTGTATGGAATTTGGGTGCAGGAGCAGAAGCATTTTGAGAGGGGGATAGGAGATGAAACAATAGAAGAAGTTGTTAGTCATCCTATTTTAGACCCAGTTATTGCTTGCTTAGATGCTTACTTTAAAGGCAAGTCTCAGGATTTATCCAACTTGCCCTTGGCTCCAATCGGAACGGATTTTGAAAAGAGAGTTTGGTCCTACTTACAGGGAATTCCTTATGGTCAGACAGTGACCTATGGACAAATAGCCAAAGATCTTCAAGTGGATTCTGCTCAAGCAATTGGCGGAGCGGTAGGACGCAATCCTTGGTCTATCCTAATACCTTGTCATCGTGTGCTGGGCGCAGGCAAGCGTTTGACAGGCTATGCTGCAGGAGTAGAAAAGAAAGCTTGGCTCTTAGAGCATGAAGGCGCAGATTTTAAAGATATAAAATAGAAAGTGAAACACATGTTAGAATTTATCGAATATCCAAAATGTTCAACTTGTAAAAAAGCAAAACAAGAATTAAATCAATTAGGTGTGGACTACAAAGCCGTCCATATCGTGGAAGAAACACCCAGCCAAGAAATCATTTTAAACTGGCTTGAGACCTCAGGTTTCGAGTTGAAGCAATTTTTCAACACCAGTGGTATCAAATACCGTGAATTGGGGTTGAAAGATAAGGTAGGAAGTTTGTCAAACCAAGAAGCAGCTGAGTTGCTCGCAAGTGACGGTATGTTGTTAAAACGGCCAATTTTAGTAGAAAATGGGACTGTTAAGCAAATTGGTTATCGAAAACCTTATGAAGAATTGGGATTGAAATAGTTTTTACTTATCTCTTTGATAGATAAAATATATAACCTCCCTGTTTCAAAGTATGATAAACTAGTAGATAGACAAAGTCTGTATCTGACCGTAGCAAATAATTTCATTGACGGCAGAAGTATGGTAGAATGAATCATTATCAGGAGAGGATGTTTTTATGAATGTTACAACGATTTTAGCATCAGATTGGTACCAAAACTTGATGCAATTGATTCCGGATGGTAAGCTTTTTAGCCTGCGTTCGGTCTTTGATGGAATTCCACGAATTGTCCAACAACTTCCAACAACGATTATGTTGACCATTGGTGGTGCTCTTTTTGGCTTGGTTTTGGCATTGATTTTTGCCATTGTGAAAATTAATCGTGTCAAAATCTTATATCCCTTGCAGGCCTTCTTTGTTAGTTTCTTAAAGGGGACACCGATTTTGGTGCAACTCATGTTGACCTACTATGGGATTCCTTTGGCTTTGAAAGCTCTCAATCAGCAATGGGGTACTGGTCTCAATATCAATGCGATTCCAGCTGCTGCTTTTGCGATTGTTGCCTTTGCATTTAATGAGGCAGCTTATGCTAGTGAAACCATTCGTGCAGCGATTCTCTCAGTTAATCCTGGTGAGATTGAGGCAGCACGCAGTTTGGGTATGACCCGAGCACAAGTTTATCGTCGCGTGATTATTCCAAATGCGGCCGTTGTGGCGACTCCAACCTTGATCAATTCCCTAATCGGTTTGACCAAGGGGACTTCCCTAGCCTTTAGTGCGGGTGTTGTGGAAGTCTTTGCCCAAGCTCAGATTTTGGGTGGTGCCGATTATCGTTATTTTGAACGCTTTATCTCCGTTGCCCTTGTTTATTGGGTAGTCAATATCGGAATTGAAAGTCTTGGTCGTTTCATCGAGAGAAAAATGGCTATTTCCGCACCTGATACAGTGCAAACAGATGTGAAAGGAGACCTTCGTTAATGATTAAGATTTCGAATTTAAGCAAATCCTTTTCAGGACAGACTGTCTTGGATCATCTGGACTTGGATATTCAAAAAGGGGAAGTTGTAGCCTTGATTGGTTCTTCAGGAGCTGGAAAATCAACTTTCCTTCGTAGTCTCAATTATCTTGAAACACCTGACAGTGGCTCTATTCAGATTGATGATTTCTCAGTTGATTTTTCTAAAATCACTCAAGAAGAAATCCTTGCCCTACGCCGTAAGTTGTCTATGGTTTTCCAACAGTTTAATTTGTTTGAACGCCGAACAGCACTTGATAATGTGAAAGAAGGCTTGGTTGTTGTCAAGAAATTATCCGACCAAGAAGCAACCAAGATTGCCAAGGAAGAGTTGGCTAAGGTTGGGCTTTCTGACCGCGAAAACCATTATCCTCGCCATTTATCAGGTGGACAGAAGCAACGGGTTGCCCTAGCGCGTGCACTTGCCATGAAACCAGATGTCTTGCTCTTAGACGAACCAACTTCAGCCCTTGATCCAGAATTGGTCGGCGAAGTAGAAAAGTCTATTGCAGATGCTGCTAAGTCAGGTCAAACCATGATTTTGGTTAGTCATGACATGTCCTTTGTAGCTCAAGTTGCGGATAAGATTCTCTTCCTAGATAAGGGGAAAATCATTGAGTCTGGAACACCGGATGAGATTATCCACCATCCTAAAGAAGAGCGAACAAAAGAATTCTTCGCTAGTTACAAACGGACTTATATTTGATATAATAGATAAAGAAAAACTCAGTTAGCTGGACTAGCTGAGTTTACTCTTTAAAAAAGATAGAAATGAGAGAAATCATGCTACTGCAACTATTTTCTTTATATTTCGAGAGTTTGATCTTGACCACCATCCTCGTCCTGATTTTTTTAGGGATTTGGATTGGACTGAGAGCCATGTCGGGAGTTGATAAGACAGCCAAGGCTCGCCAAGCCCATCTCTATGATATGATTATGATTGGTGTTTTGGTTGTTCCAGTATTATCCTTTGCGGTTATGAGTTTAATTCTTGTTTTCAAGGCATAATCCTTGCGTGATTGACAAGAAAGAGTTAGAATAAAGATAGTTACAACAAGAAAGAAGGAAACTATATGTACGATACTATTATTATCGGTGCTGGACCTGCAGGTATGACTGCAGCCTTGTATGCTGCTCGAAGCAATCTGAAAGTAGCCTTGATTGAAGGTGGTCTGCCAGGTGGTCAGATGAATAATACATCTGATATTGAAAATTACCCTGGATACGCTAATATTAGTGGGCCAGAATTGGCAGAAAAGATGTTTGAACCGCTTGAAAATCTTGGTGTTGAGCACATTTATGGTTATGTTGAAAATGTCGAAGACCATGGTGATTTTAAGAAAGTGATGACTGATGACCAAACATATGAAACTCGTACCGTTATCGTAGCGACTGGCTCTAAACACCGTCCTTTGGGAGTACCTGGAGAAGAAGAACTGAACAGTCGTGGTGTTTCTTACTGTGCCGTGTGTGATGGTGCTTTCTTCCGTGACCAAGATTTGTTGGTAGTTGGTGGCGGAGATTCAGCTGTCGAAGAAGCCCTCTTCTTGACTCGTTTTGCTAAGACTGTTACCATTGTTCACCGTCGTGACCAACTTCGTGCCCAAAAGGTTTTACAAGACCGCGCCTTTGCGAATGAGAAAATCAGCTTTATCTGGGATTCTGTAGTGAAGGAAATCAAGGGTGAAAACAGAGTAGAATCTGTCGTTTTTGAAAATGTGAAAACAGGTCAAGTGACAGAACAAGCCTTCGGTGGTGTCTTTATCTATGTTGGATTGGATCCTCTTAGCGATTTTGTTAAAGAATTGAATATCCAAGATCAGGCAGGTTGGATTGTGACAGATAACCACATGAAAACTGCAGTTGACGGTATCTTTGCAGTTGGAGATGTTCGCCAGAAAGACCTTCGTCAAGTGACAACAGCAGTTGGAGATGGAGCTATCGCTGGTCAAGAAGCTTATAAATTTATCACAGAACATAGTTAATACACTTCTAAAATCTCTTCAAACCACGTTAGCTTCGCTTTACCGTAGGTATGGGTACTGACTTCGTCAGTTCTATCCACAACCTCAAAACAGTGTTTTGAGCTGACTTCGTCAGTCTTATCTACAACCTCAAAGCAGTGCTTTGAGCTGTCTACAGCTAGCTTCCTAGTTTGCTCTTTGATTTTCATTGAGTATAATCATAAAAAGTTTCCAATCAGATGACTGGAAACTTTTTTATAGTCTATTTCGAAAAACTTCGTACATGAGGATGGCTGCAGCAACACTGGCATTGAGACTTTGAACATGTCCATTCATAGGAATGGTAATCATCTCATCAACTTGTTTTTTGATGTTGCTAGAGATGCCTTTTCCTTCATTTCCGATGATGAGGGCGATTTTCCCTTTTGTATTCCACTTGTGGCAAGGAGTCCCATTCATATCTGTTCCAAAGGTCCAGAAGCCTTCATCCTTGAGTTTGTCTAGAGTTTGGCTTAGATTGGTTACTCGGGCAATTGGAACATGCTCAATAGCACCTGTGGCTGTTTTAGCAACGACAGGAGTAACTCCGACAGCACGGTGCTTGGGAATGATGACTCCTGAAACATTGGTCGCATCAGCGGTTCTTAAGATGGAGCCTAAGTTGTGAGGATCAGTTAACCCGTCCAGAATCAATAGCAAAGGATTTTCTTCTTGGCGTGTTTTGGCAAGGATTTGGTCCAGCTCACTATAGGCAAATTCGGACACTCGTAGAACAAAACCTTGGTGGACAGCACCTTCAGTCATCTCAGAGAGGGATTTTTTTGAGGTCCAAGAAATGGATACCTTTTTTTCTGTAGCTAGTTCCTTGACTTTTTCAACATTCTTACCTCGTAGGTCTTCTTGGAGGTAGAGTTTGTTTCCAGTATTTGCAAGGAGGGCTTCGGTAACGGCGTGGATGCCATAGACAATATCATTTGTTTTCATGCCTCTATTATAACACAAAACCCCGTCTTGCAACGGGATTTTCTTTATTCTAGAATTAGTAAACCATCTTTAACTGCAAATGGGTCTTTTTCATTGATACGATCGTAAAACATGATACCGTTAATGTGGTCAATTTCATGCTGAACAACGATGGAGTTGTAGCCTTTGAGCTTGATACGGTGTTTTTCTCCATCCTTGTCAAAGTAGTCAACCGTAACGCGAGCATGGCGGACTACATAGCCAGGTACGTTGCGATCAACAGACAGACAACCTTCTCCTTCACCAAGAGCAGCGTCTTGAACTGAGTGAGAGACGATTTTTGGATTGTACATAATAGCTTGCAAGTCGTAAGCTTCCTGTGGGGTTTCGCCTTCTTCGACAATGTTTGGCACCAAAACAGCGATAATACGTTTTGAGATATCTAATTGAGGAGCAGCAAGTCCAACCCCACCTCGGAGCCCCATTTTCTCAGCCATGACAGGATCTTGGGAATGTTTCAGGAATTGCATCATCTTTTCGCCAAGAATGATTTCCTGGTCAGACAAGGGGAAAGTAACTTCCTCAGCAACCGCGCGTAGAGTTGGGTTTCCCTCGCGGATAATATCGTTCATATCAATTAAATGAGCAGCTTTTGTAATACGTTCTATTGCAGACATTTTCTCTCCTTTCATTACCTCTACATGATATCACAAAATGACAAGGATTGAAAGCATTACGGCATTGAGCTTTTATAGAAAATGCCTAGTAGGTTCGATTCAATTGTGAAAGAATTACTTATCTGTGATATAATAAAAAGAAAAGGCTTGCATTAGAAAGTAGGGAGAATGAAGATGCAAAGAAGACAAGATCGAAATCAGCGTGGTTCAGCTTTTCGTTTTATGAGGGGTTTGGTAAACTTTTTTAGGAGTTATCGCAAGTGGAGTAATAAAGGATTTGTGGCCATACTCTTGCTAGCAGTTGCTTTATCAATGGGCTTGGTCTTGTTGTTTGAAAGCTTCCAAGGAATCCCTTTAACCAGTCAAAAAAAGGATGCCATTTCTCAAGAAGCAAATAAGACGAACCAAAATGCTAAAGATCAGGACGAGGAGAAAACTGCTAGAATTATGGCCAACGGGGACCTCCTCTATCACATTCCCATCTATCGTTCTGCTTTAAAAGAAGATGGGACCTATGATTTCCATGAAAATTTTGAATATGTAAAACCATGGCTCAAACAAGCAGACTTGATTTTAGGTGATTTTGAAGGTACTGTGAATAAGGACCACTATTTGGCTGGTTATCCGCTATTTAATGCACCTGGAGAAGTCATGGATGCCATCAAGGATGCCGGTTATCAAGTGCTAGACTTGGCGCATAACCATATCCTAGATTCACAAATAGAAGGTGTGGTTTCAACAGCAGATGCTATTGAAAAGGCAGGAATGACACCTATTGGAGTGTATACGCATGAGTCACGTGATCAAGCTCCACTGGTTATTAAGGAAGTGAACGGTATCAAGGTTGCACTTTTGGCCTATTCTTATGGTTTTAATGGAATTGAGCAAAGTATTTCTCAAGAAGACTATACCCGCTATCTTTCAGACCTAAATGAAGACAAGATGAAGGCTGAAATTGAACGGGCAGAGAAGGAAGCGGATATCACCATTATCATGCCTCAGATGGGTGTGGAGTATCGCTTGGAACCAACTGAAGAACAAAAGGCTCTTTATCACAAGATGATTGATTGGGGAGCTGATATTATCTTTGGAGGGCACCCTCACGTAGTTGAACCATCTGAAACGGTTGAAAAAGATGGGGACAAGAAACTCATTATCTATTCAATGGGGAACTTCATTTCCAATCAACGAATTGAAACCATGCAAGATGAAGAGAATGCTAAGTGGACAGAGCGTGGCGTGCTCATGGATGTGACTGTTAAGAAAAAAGCCGGTAAGACGACAATCGAAACTGCCAAAGCGCATCCTTCTTGGGTAAACCGTACACCAAAAGGAACCTATTCTCCAGAAGGTTATCCACTATTCCTATACCAAACTTATATCTTAGAAGATTTTATCGAGGGTGGTAGTCATCGTGACCAGTTAGATGAAGCGACTAAGGAACGAATTGATACAGCCTACAAAGAAATGAACGAACATGTGGGATTGAAGTGGGACTAGCTTGAATCCAGAGGAAAGTAAATGACGATTAAGGTAATTGCAACAGATATGGATGGGACCTTGCTGGATGCTAGAGGCCAGCTTGATCTCCCACGTTTGGAAAAGATTTTAGATCAGTTGGATCAAAGGGGTATTCGTTTTGTCATTGCGACTGGGAATGAAATTCACCGCATGAGGCAACTACTGGAGCACTTGGTCGATCGGGTGGTTCTGGTTGTTGCAAACGGTGCTCGTATTTTTGAAAACAATGAACTGATTCAGGCTCAGACTTGGGATGATGCCATTGTCGATAAGGCTTTGGCTCATTTTAAGGGTCGAGCGTGTCAGGATCAGTTTGTTGTAACGTCTATGAAGGGTGGTTTCGTCAAAGAAGGTACGATTTTTACAGACCTTGAAAGTTTTATGACTCCAGAAATGATTGAAAAATTCTACCAACGGATGCATTTTGTGGATGCATTAACCTCTGACCTCTTTGGTGGTGTGCTCAAGATGAGTATGGTTGTTGGTGAGGAACGTTTGAGTTCGGTCTTGGAAGAAATCAATGACCTCTTTGATGGCCGTGTTCGTGCTGTATCGAGTGGCTATGGTTGTATTGATATCCTCCAAGCTGGAGTTCATAAAGCATGGGGCTTGGAAGAATTACTCAAGCGTTGGGACTTGACCCCCCAACAAGTCATGGCTTTTGGCGACAGTGAAAATGATGTTGAAATGCTTGAAATGGCTGGAATTGCCTATGCGATGGAAAATGCTGATGACAAGGCCAAAGCTGTGGCGACTGCTTTAGCGCCAGCCAACAGCCAAGGAGGAGTTTATCAAGTCTTGGAAAACTGGTTAGAAAAAGGAGACTGAAGTGGCAGTACAGTTATTAGAAAATTGGCTCCTAAAGGAACAAGGAAAAATCCAAATCAAGTATCGTCACTTAAATCAGGTTTCTGTTGTAGAACCAGATATTCTTTTTATTGGGGATTCCATTGTCGAATATTATCCTCTGCAGGAGTTGTTTGGGACTTCAAAGACGATTGTCAATCGAGGCATTCGAGGTTATCAGATAGGGCTGTTATTAGAAAATCTAGATGCGCATCTGTACGGTGGAGCAGTAGATAAAATTGTCCTTTTGATTGGGACAAATGATATTGGAAAAGATGTGCCTGTGAATGAGGCACTCAATAATCTCGAAGCTATCATACAATCCATTGCTCGCGATTATCCATTGACAGAGATTAAATTGCTTTCCATTTTGCCAGTCAATGAGGGAGAGGAGTACAAGCAGACAGTCTATATCCGCACGAATGCAAAAATTCAGGAGTGGAACCAAGCCTTTCAAGAGCTTGCTTCTGCCTACATGCAAGTAGAATTTGTGACAGCTTTTGATAGTTTGACAGATCAAGCAGGCCAACTCAAGAAAGAATATACAACTGATGGACTGCATCTCAGTGTTGCTGGTTATCAGATTTTGACAAAAGCCTTGAAAGACTATCTTTTCTAGTTCATTGCTTTCCTTTTTGCATTTTTGAGTTAGATAAGGTATAATGGTTTTATTGTCTTTTGGGGTCGTTACGGATTCGACAGGCATTATGAGGCATATTTTGCGACTCGTGTGGCGACGTAAACGCTCAGTTAAATATAACTGCAAAAAATAACACTTCTTACGCTCTAGCTGCCTAAAAACCAGCAGGCGTGACCCGATTTGGATTGCTCGTGTTCAATGACAGGTCTTATTATTAGCGAGATACGATTAAGTCTTGTCTAGCGGCTTGATAAGAGATTTATAGACTCGCAGTTTCTAGGCTTGAGTTATGTGTCGAGGGACTGTTAAACTAATACATAACCTATGGTTGTAGACAAATATGTTGGCAGGTGTTTGGACGTGGGTTCGACTCCCACCGGCTCCATTGATAATTTACATTGTTTTGTAAATCTTTCTAAAACGTTGTTTTTACAACGTTTTTTATTTTATTCTTTGGTATTCTTTTGCAAAAAAAGGATACAACATTTTGTTGTATCCTAAATATTAAATCAAGTCCTGAATTTTCTTAAGTTTTTATCATATTTTCTGTTATAATTAAGGTGCCTTAAGAAAAATAATGAAAAAACTAAATGTTTTTCATATAGTTTTCATTTTTGTGTTATAATTAAGGTGCCTTAAGAAAAATATTAAGGTACCTTAAGAAAAATAATGAAAAAACTAAATGTTTTTCATATAGTTTTCATTGTTTTAATAGTTTAAAGTCAATCTTATTTTTCTCTAATAGAAAATAATGAAAAAGTAGGTTTAGAAAGAGGTAAGTATCTATGTCTTCTCATAAAAAAGTGTCACTCTCTGAGATTAATCAATCTATCGATACTCCAAATAACAATCATTTCTGGCAAAATTTAAATGCCTTTTTAGGTCCGGGTGCTCTTGTCGCAGTTGGTTATATGGATCCAGGAAACTGGATTACCAGTGTAGTCGGTGGTGCTTCCTATAAGTATAGTCTCTTGTTTGTTATCTTGATTTCATCTCTCATTGCCATGCAACTTCAGCAGATGGCAGGAAAGCTTGGTATTGTAACCCAGATGGACCTGGCTCAAGCAACGGCTCATCATTCACCTAAATGGCTTCGTTATAGTCTATGGGTGATTTTAGAATTAGCCTTGATGGCGACAGATCTGGCAGAAGTTCTAGGTTCAGCGATTGCTCTCAATCTTCTCTTTAAGATTCCGATTATGATAGCAATTCTCTTGACCGTGTTGGATGTTTTTCTCTTATTGCTTCTGATGAAATTTGGCTTTAAGAAGATTGAAGCTATTGTGACAACACTGATTTTAACCATTCTAGCAATTTTTACCTATCTGGTAGCTTTGTCACATCCAAGCTTCCAAGGAATCGTTGAGGGTTATCTACCGAATGCAACCTTATTTGAAAGTCCCTTGCCAGGGCATGAAAGTCAATTAACCTTGGCACTAGGGATCGTGGGAGCAACGGTTATGCCCCATAACCTCTATTTGCATTCTTCCTTGTCACAAACTCGGAAAATCAATCACAAGGACAAGAATGATGTTCGAAAAGCCGTGCGCTTTATGACCTGGGATTCAAATCTCCAATTATCCTTGGCCTTTGTGGTTAACTCCCTTCTATTAATTCTCGGGGCGGCTCTCTTTTTCGGCCATGCATCTGAGATTTCTGCCTTCTCTCAAATGTATAATGCCTTGCAGGATTCTACTATTGCAGGAGCTATAGCTAGCTCGACCTTATCAACCTTGTTTGCCTTGGCTTTATTAGCCAGTGGTCAAAATTCGACAATTACGGGTACCTTGACTGGACAAATCGTTATGGAAGGTTTCTTGCATATGAGATTACCTCAATGGTTCATTCGTTTGGCAACTCGTCTCTTTGCCTTGTTGCCTGTCATGATTGTAGCGGTTCTGTTTGGTCATCAGGAAAAAACATTGGATCAGTTATTGGTTTATTCACAAGTCTTTCTTTCGATTGCTCTTCCATTTTCAATCTTCCCACTGATTTATCTAACTTCTAAGAAATCACTGATGGGAGAATTTACCAATGCCAAATGGAATACCATCCTTGGCTATATCGTTTCCATTATCTTAACAATTCTCAATGTGAAATTGTTATTTGATATTTTCTAAGAAATTCACCCGAGTTATAAAACAAGCATATAAGAAAAAAGATACCCAAGATTTCTTGGGTATCTTTTTTAAAATAAACGGAAGACATGGGATTCGAACCCACGCACGCTTTAACACGCCTACCGCGTTTCCAACACGGCCTCTTAAGCCTCTTGAGTAATCTTCCATTGTTTACTAACTTAGTCTACCATAAAGCCTTCTTTCTTGCAAATTTATTTAAAGTTAAGGAGTTAGTGACAGAAAATGAAAGAAAATGATAAAAAATGCTCGACTTTGAAAGAAAGTGTGATAGAATGAATAGTGTAAACGATAACAGGAGGTGATTCAGTGTTAAAAACAGAGCGGAAACAACTGATTTTAGAGGAGTTAAATCAACATCATGTAGTTTCTCTAGAAAAATTAGTTAGTTTGCTAGAGACCTCAGAATCAACGGTTCGAAGAGACTTGGATGAGTTGGAAGCGGAAAACAAGCTTCGTCGCGTGCATGGTGGAGCAGAATTGCCCCATTCCTTGCAGGAAGAAGAAACCATTCAAGAAAAATCTGTCAAAAACCTTCAAGAAAAGAAGTTGCTGGCTCAGAAAGCAGCCTCTCTCATTAAGGAACAAGATGTCATCTTTATCGATGCTGGAACAACAACTGCTTTTTTGATCCATGAATTGGTCAATAAGAATATTACTGTTGTGACAAATTCGATTCACCATGCCGCACAGTTGGTTGAAAAGCAGATTCCAACTGTCATGGTTGGAGGAAGTGTCAAGATGGCAACAGATGCTAGCATCGGGGGCGTTGCTCTTAACCAGATTAACCAATTGCACTTTGACCGTGCCTTTATCGGGATGAATGGTGTGGACGATGGCTATTATACGACTCCTGATATGGAGGAGGGAGCTGTTAAGCGTGCTATTTTAGAAAATGCCAAACAGACCTATGTCTTGGTGGATTCGTCAAAAATTGGACAAACTTGCTTTGCCAAGGTAGCACCACTCAAACGAGCTATTGTTATCACAAGTCAAGGGCATGAGCTCTTGCAGGCTATTAAGGAGAAAACGGAGGTAATAGAAGTATGATTTATACAGTCACACTCAATCCATCCATTGACTATATCGTTCGTTTGGACCAAGTCCAAGTCGGTAGTGTCAATCGTATGGACAGTGATGATAAGTTTGCTGGTGGGAAAGGAATCAATGTCAGCCGTGTCTTGAAACGTTTGGATATACCAAATACAGCGACGGGATTTATCGGAGGCTTTACTGGTAAATTTATCACAGATACCCTTGCAGAGGAAGAAATCGAGACATGTTTTGTCCAAGTGGCAGAAGATACTCGTATCAATGTTAAAATCAAAGCAGACCAAGAAACAGAAATCAACGGAACCGGTCCAAATGTCGAACCAGCTCAGCTAGAAGAATTGAAAGCTATTTTATCTAGTCTGACAGCAGAAGATACGGTTGTCTTTGCGGGTTCGAGTGCTAAAAACCTAGGAAATGTTATCTACAAGGATTTGATTGCCTTGACACGCAAGACTGGTGCGCAAGTCGTTTGTGACTTTGAAGGACAGACCTTGATTGATAGTTTGGACTATCAGCCACTTTTGGTCAAACCAAATAATCACGAGCTTGGAGCTATCTTTGGAGTGAAACTCGAAAGTTTAGATGAAATCGAGAACTATGCTCGTCAGTTACTGGCCAAAGGAGCTCAAAACGTCATTATCTCCATGGCTGGCGACGGTGCCCTTCTTGTCACATCTGAGGGAGCTTACTTCGCAAAACCTATCAAGGGAACAGTCAAAAATTCAGTTGGTGCTGGTGATTCTATGGTTGCCGGATTCACAGGTGAATTTGTCAAATCAAAAGACGCAGTAGAAGCCTTCAAATGGGGAGTTGCTTGTGGAACGGCAACTACCTTCTCGGATGACTTGGCAACAGCAGAATTTATTAAAGAAACATATGAAAAAGTTGAGGTAGAAAAACGATGAAAATTCAAGACCTATTGAGAAAAGATGTTATGTTGCTGGATTTGCAAGCAACTGAAAAAACAGCTGTCATCGACGAGATGATTAAAAGTTTGACAGACCACGGTTATGTGACAGATTTTGAAACCTTTAAAGAAGGAATTTTGGCGCGTGAAGCTCTCACTTCTACAGGTTTGGGTGATGGTATCGCAATGCCTCACAGCAAAAATGCTGCTGTCAAAGAAGCGACAGTTCTCTTTGCCAAGTCAAACAAGGGTGTTGACTACGAGAGCTTGGATGGGCAACCAACAGACCTCTTCTTCATGATTGCGGCTCCAGAAGGTGCCAATGATACTCACTTAGCAGCCTTGGCAGAATTGTCCCAATACTTGATGAAAGACGGTTTTGCTGATAAACTTCGTCAAGCAATATCAGCTGACCAAGTTATCGAACTTTTTAACCAAGCTTCAGAAAAAACTGAAGAGCCTGTTCAAGTACCTGCTAATAACTCGGGTGACTTTATCGTAGCTGTTACAGCTTGTACAACAGGTATTGCCCACACTTACATGGCTCAAGAAGCTCTTCAAAAAGTAGCTGCTGAAATGGGTGTTGGGATCAAGGTTGAGACTAATGGTGCTAGCGGTGTTGGAAATCAACTAACTGCAGAAGATATCCGCAAGGCTAAAGCTGTTATCATCGCAGCAGACAAGGCCGTTGAAATGGATCGTTTCGATGGCAAACCATTGATCAATCGTCCGGTTGCTGACGGTATCCGTAAAACGGAAGAATTGATTAACTTGGCTCTATCAGGAGATGCTGAAGTTTACCGTGCCGCTAATGGTGTAAAAGCTGCAACAGCATCTAATGAAAAACAAAGCCTTGGTGGTGCCTTCTACAAACACTTGATGAGTGGTGTATCTCAAATGTTACCATTCGTTATCGGTGGTGGTATCATGATTGCCCTTGCCTTCTTGATTGATGGTGCATTGGGTGTTCCAAATGAAAATCTTGGTAATCTTGGTTCCTACCATGAACTAGCTTCTATGTTCATGAAAATCGGTGGTGCAGCCTTTGGTTTGATGCTTCCAGTCTTTGCAGGTTATGTTGCCTACTCTATCGCTGAAAAACCAGGTTTGGTAGCAGGTTTCGTGGCTGGTGCTATTGCAAAAGAAGGTTTTGCCTTTGGGAAAATCCCTTATGCCGCAGGTGGTGAAGCAACTTCAACTCTTGCCGGTGTCTCATCTGGTTTCCTAGGCGCCCTTGTGGGTGGATTTATCGCAGGTGCTTTGGTGCTTGCTATCAAGAAATACGTTAAAGTTCCTCGTTCACTTGAAGGTGCAAAATCAATCCTTCTCTTGCCACTTCTTGGGACAATCTTGACAGGATTTGTCATGCTAGCTGTTAACATCCCGATGGCAGCAATCAACACTGCTATGAATGACTTCCTAGGCGGTCTTGGAGGTGGTTCAGCTGTCCTTCTCGGTATCGTCCTTGGTGGAATGATGGCTGTTGACATGGGTGGACCAGTTAACAAAGCGGCTTATGTATTTGGTACAGGTACGCTTGCAGCGACTGTTTCTTCAGGTGGTTCTGTGGCTATGGCAGCAGTTATGGCTGGAGGAATGGTACCACCACTTGCAATCTTTGTCGCAACTCTTCTCTTTAAAGACAAATTTACTAAAGAAGAACGCAACTCTGGTTTGACAAACATTATCATGGGCTTGTCATTTATCACTGAGGGAGCAATTCCATTTGGTGCCGCTGACCCAGCTCGTGCGATCCCAAGCTTCATCCTTGGTTCAGCAGTAGCAGGTGGCCTCGTTGGTCTTACTGGTATCAAACTCATGGCGCCACACGGAGGAATCTTCGTTATCGCCCTTACTTCAAATGCTCTCCTTTACCTCGTTTCTGTCTTGGTAGGAGCAATTGTAAGTGGTGTGGTCTATGGTTACCTACGCAAACCACAAGCATAAAAATTAGATAGAAAATAAAAAGATTGGACCGTTTGGTGCAGTCTTTTTCTCTTCCCGAAATGCCTGTGAAATATGGTATAATAAAAGAATGGCAAACAAGAATACAAGTAAAACAAGACGGAGACCGTCTAAAGCAGAACTCGAAAGAAAAGAAGCGATTCAACGAATGTTGATTTCGTTGGGAATCGCGCTTTTATTGATTTTCGCAGCCTTCAAATTAGGGGCTGCAGGTATAACCCTTTACAATCTAATTCGCTTGCTGGTGGGTAGCCTAGCTTATCTGGCAATATTTGGCATCCTACTCTATCTCTTCTTTTTCAAGTGGATACGAAAACAGGAAGGCCTCCTATCTGGCTTTTTCACCATATTTGCAGGTTTGCTCTTGATTTTTGAGGCCTACTTAGTTTGGAAATATGGTTTGGATAAGTCGGTATTAAAAGGGACTATGGCTCAGGTTGTGACTGATCTGACTGGTTTTCGAACGACCAGTTTTGCTGGTGGAGGATTGATTGGGGTCGCTCTTTATATGCCAATCGCCTTTCTCTTCTCAAATATCGGTACTTACTTTATTGGTTCTATCTTTATTTTAGTTGGTGCACTCCTAGTCAGTCCTTGGTCTGTTTACGATATTGCTGAATTCTTCAGTAGAGGCTTTGCCAAATGGCAGGAAGGTCATGAGCGTCGAAAAGAGGAACGCTTTGTCAGACAAGAAGAAAAAGCTCGTCAAAAGGCTGAGGAAGAGGCTAGATTAGAGAAAGAAGAGGCTGAAAAAGCCTTACTCGATTTGCCTCCTGTTGATATGGAAACGGGTGAAATTCTGACAGAAGATGTTGTGCTTGACGTTCCACCTGCTCCAGAAGAGAACTGGGTGGAACCAGAAATCATCCTACCTCAAGCTGAACATGAATTCGCTGAACAGGAAGATGGCTCTGATGATGAAGATGTTCAGGTCGATTTTTCAGCCAAGGAAGCCCTTGAATACAAACTTCCAAGCTTACAACTCTTTTCCCCAGATAAACCAAAGGACCAGTCTAAAGAGAAGAAAATTGTCCGAGAAAATATCAAAATCCTAGAAGAAACCTTTGCTAGCTTTGGGATTAAGGTGACGGTTGAACGGGCTGAAATTGGGCCATCAGTGACTAAGTATGAAGTCAAACCAGCAGTCGGTGTACGGGTCAACCGCATTTCCAATCTGGCAGACGACCTCGCTCTAGCCTTGGCGGCCAAGGATGTCCGAATCGAGGCACCTATCCCAGGGAAATCTCTCGTTGGAATTGAAGTTCCTAACTCTGAGATTGCGACTGTGTCTTTCCGTGAACTATGGGAACAATCTCAAACGAAAGCAGAAAATCTCTTGGAAATTCCTTTAGGGAAGGCAGTTAATGGCACGGCAAGAACTTTTGACCTTTCTAAAATGCCTCACTTGCTAGTTGCAGGTTCAACGGGTTCAGGGAAGTCGGTAGCAGTTAACGGCATTATCGCTAGCATTCTTATGAAGGCGAGACCTGACCAAGTTAAATTTATGATGGTCGATCCCAAGATGGTTGAGTTGTCTGTTTACAATGATATTCCCCACCTCTTGATTCCAGTCGTGACCAATCCACGTAAGGCCAGCAAGGCTTTGCAAAAGGTCGTGGATGAAATGGAAAATCGTTATGAACTCTTTGCCAAGGTGGGAGTTCGGAATATTGCAGGTTTTAATGCCAAGGTAGAAGAGTTTAATGCTCAGTCTGAGTACAAGCAGGTTCCGCTACCACTCATTGTTGTAATTGTGGATGAGTTGGCTGACCTTATGATGGTAGCCAGCAAGGAAGTGGAAGATGCTATCATTCGTCTCGGACAGAAGGCGCGTGCTGCAGGTATCCACATGATTCTTGCAACCCAGCGTCCATCCGTTGACGTCATTTCTGGTCTGATCAAGGCCAATGTCCCATCTCGTGTCGCTTTCGCAGTTTCATCAGGAACAGACTCCCGTACTATTTTAGATGAAAATGGAGCTGAGAAACTGCTTGGACGTGGAGATATGCTCTTTAAACCAATTGATGAAAATCATCCAGTTCGTCTCCAAGGCTCCTTTATCTCGGATGATGATGTCGAACGTATCGTAAACTTCATTAAGGCTCAGGCTGATGCGGACTACGATGAGAGTTTTGATCCAGGTGAGGTTTCTGAAAATGACGGAGAATTTTCAGATGGTGAATCTGGTGGTGATCCGCTCTTTGAAGAAGCCAAGGCTTTGGTAATCGAAACCCAGAAAGCCAGCGCATCTATGATTCAGCGTCGTTTGTCAGTTGGATTTAACCGTGCGACCCGTCTCATGGAAGAGCTTGAGATGGCAGGTGTCATTGGTCCAGCTGAAGGTACCAAACCAAGAAAAGTTTTACAACAATAAAAAAATAGCTTCTTTCCAAGTTTGGAAGGAGGCTATTTTAGTGATTATTGATTAGTTTTATTTTCCGAAGTTGGACTATTGGACTGTTTTTCATTTTCAGTAGCAGGTTTACTTGGAGTAGGAGTAGAAGAATCCTGAGTAGATGCTTTCTGCTCTTCTTTTTTCTCTACCTTGACGCTAGCTTTTGGTGTTTCCTCTTGCTGTGTTTTTTCTTGGGTAGTGTTATTTTCCTTATTGGGACTAGTGTTTTCCTGAGGGGATTCCTTTTGAATTTCTTTGACAATTGTTGTCGTCTGGCTTGTCGTAGGTTCTTTTTTAGTATTTTTGTTATTATCCAAGGCGTTCATGATAGTGATACTAGCGGTAATCAAGCCAAGAATACTACCGATAGTCGCGACGGTTTTTTGAAAGACCGTAAAGCCTTTTTTGATGTGTTCTGTTTTTGGTTTTGAAGTTCTACGATAATTAGACATACATTCTCTCCTTTAATTAAAATTTATTATACCGCATTTCTTTAAAAAAATCTTAAAAAAAGAGAAATTGCCCTTTCTTGTCGCAGGCTCCGTTTCATGATACAATAGAGGGAGTGATTTTAGAAAGCGTGAGAAAATATGATTTACTTTGATAATTCGGCGACGACCAAGCCCTATTCTGAAGCACTTGAAACTTATATGCAGGTCGCTTCAAAAATTTTAGGAAATCCATCTAGCCTCCATCGTTTGGGAGACCAGGCAACACGAATCTTAGATGCTTCCCGCCAACAGATTGCAGATTTAATCGGTAAGAAAAGCGAGGAAATCTTCTTTACTTCTGGTGGGACAGAAGGAGATAACTGGGTTATCAAGGGTGTGGCCTTTGAAAAGGCTCAGTTTGGAAAGCACATCATTGTATCAGCCATTGAACATCCGGCAGTCAAAGAGTCAGCCCTCTGGCTGAAAAGTCAAGGATTTGAAGTGGATTTTGTTCCAGTTGATAACAAAGGATTTGTGGATGTTGAAGCGTTAGCAGGTTTGATACGACCTGATACGACCCTCGTTTCCATCATGGCAGTAAACAATGAAATCGGCTCGATTCAACCTATTGAGGCTATTTCAGAATTGTTGGCAGACAAGCCGACTATTTCCTTCCACGTTGATGCGGTTCAGGCGCTTGCCAAGATTCCGACTGAAAAGTATCTGACAGAACGAGTGGATTTCGCGACTTTCTCTGGTCACAAGTTCCACGGAGTTCGTGGTGTTGGTTTTGTCTATATCAAGTATGGTAAGAAGATTACGCCTCTTTTAACAGGTGGTGGTCAGGAGCGTGATTACCGTTCGACAACTGAAAATGTGGCAGGAATTGCAGCGACAGCCAAGGCTCTCCGTTTATCTATGGAAAAGCTAGATATCTTTACTAGCAAGACTGGCCAGATGAAGGCAGTGATTCGTCAAGCACTTCTGGACTATCCAGATATTTTTGTCTTTTCAGATGAGGAAGACTTTGCCCCTCACATCCTGACTTTTGGAATCAAGGGTGTTCGTGGTGAAGTCATCGTTCACGCTTTTGAAGACTATGATATTTTCATCTCAACGACCTCTGCTTGTTCGTCAAAGGCAGGGAAACCTGCAGGAACTCTGATTGCTATGGGAGTGGATAAAGATAAGGCCCAGTCAGCTGTGCGTCTTAGCCTAGACCTTGAAAATGATATGAGTCAGGTCGAGCAGTTTTTGACCAAGTTAAAATTAATTTACAATCAAACTAGAAAAGTAAGATAGGAGCATTCATGCAATATTCAGAAATTATGATTCGCTACGGTGAGCTGTCAACCAAGGGCAAAAACCGTATGCGTTTCATCAATAAACTTCGCAATAATATTTCAGACGTTTTGTCTATCTATCCCCAAGTTAAGGTAACAGCAGATCGCGACCGTGCCCATGCATACCTCAATGGAGCAGATTACACAGCAGTAGCAGAATCCCTCAAACAAGTTTTTGGAATTCAAAACTTTTCCCCTGTTTATAAGGTTGAAAAATCTGTAGAAGTTCTGAAGTCTGCTGTCCAAGAGATTATGCAGGACATCTACAAGGATGGCATGACCTTTAAAATTTCTAGCAAGCGTAGCGACCACAACTTTGAGTTGGATAGTCGTGAACTCAATCAAACACTTGGAGGAGCTGTTTTCGAAGCCATTCCAAATGTGCAAGCTCAAATGAAAAGTCCTGACATCAATCTTCAGGTGGAAATCCGTGAAGAAGCAGCCTATCTTTCTTATGAAACTATTCGTGGGGCTGGTGGTTTGCCAGTTGGAACTTCAGGTAAAGGCATGCTCATGTTGTCAGGAGGGATTGATTCACCTGTAGCAGGTTATCTTGCTTTGAAACGTGGAGTGGATATTGAGGCTGTTCATTTTGCCAGCCCACCTTACACGAGTCCTGGTGCCCTTAAAAAAGCCCAAGATTTGACTCGTAAATTGACCAAGTTTGGGGGAAATATCCAGTTTATCGAAGTACCTTTCACAGAGATTCAAGAGGAAATCAAGGCTAAAGCGCCAGAAGCCTATCTTATGACCTTGACGCGTCGTTTTATGATGCGGATTACTGACCGTATTCGTGAGGTACGAAATGGTTTAGTTATCATCAATGGGGAAAGTCTTGGTCAAGTAGCTAGCCAGACCTTAGAAAGCATGCAGGCTATCAATGCTGTTACCAACACTCCCATCATCCGTCCAGTTGTGACAATGGATAAGTTGGAAATCATTGACATTGCTCAGGAAATTGACACCTTTGAAATTTCAATCCAGCCTTTTGAAGACTGTTGTACCATTTTTGCGCCAGATCGTCCAAAGACCAATCCTAAGATTAAGAATGCAGAACAGTACGAAAGACGCATGGATGTTGAAGGTTTAGTTGAGCGAGCTGTGGCTGGAATCATGATTACTGAGATTACACCACAGGCTGAAAAAGATGAAGTGGATGACTTGATTGATAATTTGCTCTAATCAGAAAATCCAGAAGAATTTAGAAAAATAGATGAAAAAGTTAGTTTTTAATTCCAAAAGTGGAAGCAAAACTAACTTTTTTTCTATAATTGTGATATAATAAAATAAAATTTTGAATATAGAGAGTTTTCTGACAATGAATCTATCCTACTTTTATTTAAAAATGAAAGAACACAAACTCAAGGTTCCTTATACAGGTAAGGAACGCCGTGTACGTGTTCTTCTGCCTAAAGATTATGAGAAAGACACGGATCGTTCCTATCCTGTTGTTTACTTTCATGACGGGCAAAATGTTTTTTATAGCAAGGAGTCTTTCATTGGACATTCATGGAAGATTATCCCAGCTATTAAGCGTAATCCTGATATCAGTCGCATGATTGTCGTCGCCATTGACAATGATGGTATGGGGCGGATGAATGAGTATGCGGCTTGGAAGTTCCAAGAATCTCCTATCCCAGGACAGCAATTTGGCGGTAAGGGCGTGGAGTATGCCGAGTTTGTTATGGAGGTGGTCAAGCCATTTATCGATGAGACCTACCGTACTAAAGCTGACTGCCAGCATACGGCTATGATTGGGTCTTCACTAGGAGGCAATATTACCCAGTTTATCGGTTTGGAATACCAAGACCAAATTGGTTGCTTGGGCGTCTTTTCATCTGCCAACTGGCTCCATCAAGAAGCCTTTAATCGCTATATTGAACGCAAGAAACTATCGCCTGACCAGCGTATCTTTATCTATGTTGGAACTGAAGAAGCAGATGATACGGACAAGACCCTGATGGCTGGTAATATCAAACAAGCCTATATCGATTCGTCTCTTCGGTATTACCATGATTTGATAGCAGGTGGAGTACACTTAGATAATCTTGTCTTGAAAGTTCAATCTGGTGCCATCCATAGTGAAATCCCTTGGTCGGAGAATTTACCAGACTGTCTGAGATTTTTTGCAGAGAAATGGTAAGTTAGAAAAGGAGAAAGCCAATGCATATTGAAAACCTTAGCCACTGGAGTGGCAATCTTAACCGTGAAATGTACCTTAATCGTTATGGACATGCAGGGATTCCAGTTGTGGTCTTTGCTTCATCAGGTGGTAGTCACAATGAATACTATGATTTTGGCATGATTGATGCTTGTGCTTCTTTTATCGAGGAAGGCCGTGTTCAGTTCTTTACCCTATCCAGTGTAGATAGTGAGAGCTGGTTGGCCACTTGGAAAAATGGTCATGACCAAGCAGAGATGCACCGTGCCTACGAGCGTTATGTGATTGAGGAGGCTATTCCTTTTATCAAGCACAAGACAGGTTGGTTTGATGGCATGATGACGACGGGCTGCTCCATGGGCGCCTACCATGCTGTCAATTTCTTCCTCCAACATCCAGATGTCTTTACCAAGGTGATAGCTCTCAGTGGTGTTTACGATGCACGTTTCTTTGTCGGCGATTATTACAATGACGATGCCATTTACCAAAACTCGCCAGTAGATTATATCTGGAATCAGAACGACGGCTGGTTTATCGATCGTTACCGTCAGGCAGAGATTGTACTTTGTACGGGGCTTGGTGCCTGGGAACAAGACGGTCTACCGTCTTTCCACAAGCTCAAAGAAGCCTTTGATCAGAAACAAATTCCAGCCTGGTTTGCTGAATGGGGCCATGATGTCGCCCACGACTGGGAATGGTGGCGCAAACAAATGCCCTATTTTCTTGGACACCTGTATCTATAAAAGGAGTTACCTATGAATTACCTTGTTATTTCTCCCTACTATCCACAAAACTTTCAACAATTTACGATTGAACTAGCTAATAAAGGCATCACCGTCTTGGGAATTGGTCAAGAGCCCTACGAGCAATTGGATGAAACTTTGCGCAATAGCCTGACCGAGTATTTCCGTGTAGATAATCTTGAAAATGTAGACGAAGTCAAACGTGCAGTTGCTTTTCTCTTTTATAAACATGGCCCAATTGACCGCATCGAGTCCCACAATGAATATTGGCTAGAGCTAGACGCAACACTCAGAGAACAATTCAATGTCTTTGGTGCCAAACCAGAGGATCTCAAAAAGACAAAATATAAGTCTGAAATGAAGAAACTCTTCAAAAAAGCAGGTGTCCCCGTGGTACCTGGAGCTGTTATCAAGACGGAAGCAGATGTGGATCAAGCTGCGAATGAAATCGGTCTTCCTATGATTGCCAAACCTGATAACGGAGTGGGAGCGGCAGCAACCTTTAAGCTTGAGACAGAGGACGATATCAATCACTTCAAGGCTGAGTGGGACCATTCAACCGTTTATTTCTTTGAAAAATTTGTCACTTCTAGCGAAATCTGTACCTTTGACGGACTTGTGGACAAGGATGGAAAGATTGTCTTCTCAACGACTTTTGATTACGCCTATACACCTCTGGATCTTATGATTTACAAGATGGACAATTCCTACTATGTTCTTAAGGACATGGATCCTAAACTTCGCAAGTATGGTGAAGCGATTGTCAAGGAATTTGGTATGAAAGAACGTTTCTTCCATATTGAGTTCTTCCGTGAAGGGGATGATTACATCGCCATTGAGTACAATAACCGCCCTGCAGGTGGTTTCACTATTGATGTTTATAACTTTGCTCATTCCTTGGATCTTTATCGTGGCTATGCGGCTATTGTCGCAGGAGAGGAGTTCCCAGCGTCAGAGTTTGAAGCTCAGTATTGTTTGGCTACTTCTCGCCGTGCAAATGCTCACTATGTTTATTCTGAGGAGGACTTGCTTGCCAAATATACTCACCAGTTCAAGGTTAAAAAAATCATGCCAGCGGCCTTTGCGGAACTTCAAGGAAATTACCTTTATATGCTGACAACTCCGAGTCGACAAGAAATGGAGCAGATGATTAAGGAATTTGGTCAGCGTCAGGCTTAAGAAATTATCGGATTAAGGAAATGGACTCCCTTAATCCTTTTGTTTTTTATAAGAAATAAAACCGCTTTCTCATATATTCTTTTAGAAAACCTGTTGCTAAAAGATATAAAAATTGATAGAATAAGGATTGTCTAAAAAATTTTAAGGAGAATCTATCAAATGGATTTCACATGGGCAATTAAATATGCCACTGAATTTTTGGCCACTGCTATTTTGATCATTCTTGGAAATGGTGCAGTTGCCAACGTTGAACTTAAAGGTACGAAAGGTCACCAAAGTGGCTGGATCGTTATCGCTGTTGGTTATGGTATGGGGGTTATGATTCCAGCCTTGATGTTTGGTAACGTATCAGGTAACCACATCAACCCAGCCTTCACTCTAGGACTTGCGATCAGCGGTCTCTTCCCTTGGGCACAAGTAGCGCCTTATATCCTTGCACAAGTTTTGGGTGCTATCTTTGGTCAAGCTTTGGTTGTGGCAACACACCGCCCATACTACTTGAAAACCGAAAATCCAAACAATATCTTGGGTACTTTCTCAACCATTTCAAGTTTGGATAATGGTACAAAAGAATCACGTTTCGCAGCAACTGTTAACGGTTTTGTAAACGAGTTTGTTGGTTCATTTGTTCTTTTCTTTGCAGCTCTTGGAATGACTAAAAACTTCTTTGGTGCTGAATTAGTATCAAAAGCACAAGCGGCTATTAATGCTCAAGTTGCTCAAGCAACTACTCAAGGTCAAACAATTCCTCAAGAACAAGTAACAGCTGCACTTGACCAAGCTAAAGAACAAGTAGCACCATTTATGACATCTGGTCTTGGAATTGCTCACTTGGCACTTGGATTCCTTGTTATGGCTTTGGTAACATCACTTGGTGGACCTACAGGACCTGCCTTGAACCCAGCCCGTGACTTGGGACCACGTCTCCTTCATGCTTTCCTTCCAAAATCAGTTCTTGGTGAGCACAAAGGTGATTCAAAATGGTGGTACTCTTGGGTACCAGTAGTAGCACCTATCGCAGCAGCAATTGCGGCAGTAGCTATCTTCAAATTCCTTTATCTATAAGAAATTGAAACCGAGGAAAGCCTCGGTTTTTTTAGATGAAATTTTTACGAAAAATCGGTAAATTTGAGTATAATATCTTGTAAAAAATTCTAAAATCCTTTAAAATAAAAGAGTTGGAGGAATTTATGAATGTAAATCAAATTGTACGGATTATTCCTACTTTAAAAGTTAATAATAGAAAATTAAATGAAACATTTTATATTGAAACCCTTGGTATGAAGGCCTTGTTAGAAGAGTCAGCTTTTCTGTCACTAGGGGATCAAACAGGTCTTGAAAGGCTGGTTTTAGAAGAAGCTCCAAGTATGCGTACTCGTAAGGTAGAAGGAAGAAAAAAACTAGCTAGATTGATTGTCAAGGTAGAAAATCCCTTGGAAATCGAGGGCCTCTTATCTAAAACAGATTCGATTCATCAATTATATAAGGGGAATAATGGCTACGCATTTGAAGTTTTCTCACCAGAAGATGATTTAATTTTGATTCATGCAGAAGATGATAGAGCCAGTCTAGTAGAAGTAGAAGAAAAGCCTGAATTTCGAACAGATTTGGAATCAATTTCTTTGAGTAAGTTTGAGATTTCTATGGAATTACACCTTCCAACTGATATTGAAAGTTTCTTGGAATCATCTGAAATGGGGGCATCACTTGATTTTATCCCAGCTCAGGGTCAAGATTTGACTGTGGACAATACGGCTACTTGGGACTTATCTATGCTCAAGTTCTTGGTCAATGAATTAGACATAGCAAGTCTTCGTAAGAGATTTGAGTCTACCGAATATTTTATTCCTAAGTCTAAAAAATTCTTCCTTGGTAAAGATCGAAATAATGTTGAATTGTGGTTTGAAGAAGTATGAAGTGGACCAAGATTATTAAAAAAATAGAAGAACAAATCGAGGCAGGGATTTATCCCGGAGCCTCTTTTGCGTATTTTAAGGACAATCAATGGACGGAGGTCTATTTAGGCCAGAGTGACCCAGAGCATGGCTTGCAGACCGAGGCAGGACTAGTTTATGACTTAGCCAGTGTCAGCAAGGTTGTTGGGGTTGGGACAGTTTTTACCTTTTTGTGGGAAAAAGGTAAATTAGATATTGACAGACCAGTAACCGATTTTTTACCTGAGAGCGATTATCCAGACATCACTATTCGCCAGCTCTTAACCCATGCTACAAATCTTGATCCGTTTATTCCCAATCGTGATCTTTTAACTGCCTCAGAATTAAAGGAAGCGATGTTTCATCTCAATAGACGAAATCAGCCAGCCTTTCTTTATTCGGATGTCCATTTTTTGCTGTTAGGTTTTATTTTGGAAAGAATCTTTAATCAAGACTTGGATGTGATTTTACAGGAGCAAGTTTGGAATCCTTGGGGAATGACGGAAACCCAATTTGGACCTGTTGGGCTTGCTGTTCCAACAGTCAGAGGTGTAGAGGCAGGTTTGGTACATGATCCCAAGGCTCGTCTCCTAGGCAGACATGCAGGTAGTGCTGGTTTATTTTCGACTGTAAAGGATTTACAAATCTTTTTGCAACACTATTTAGCAGATGATTTTGCAAGAGACTTGAGTCAAAATTTTTCACCTTTGGATGACAAGGAACGTTCTTTGGCATGGAATTTGGAAGGAGATTGGCTAGACCATACGGGCTATACAGGTACCTTTATCATGTGGAATAGCCAGAAGCAAGAAGCGGCTATTTTCCTATCGAATCGTACCTATGAAAAGGATGAGAGGGCTCAATGGATTGTAGACCGCAATCAAGTAATGGACTTGATTCGTAAAGAAGAGTAAGGAGAGACATGTCAAACAGTTTAAAAGGGACTCTATTAACAGTTGTGGCTGGGATTGCTTGGGGCTTGTCAGGAACGAGTGGCCAATACCTGATGGCACATGGAATTTCGTCTCTGGTTTTAACTAACTTACGACTTTTAATCGCCGGTGGGATTCTCATTGTCTTAGCTTATGCTACTGTAAAGGATAGAATGCTGGCCTTTTTAAAGGATAGAAAAAGTTTGCTGTCTCTTCTCATTTTTGCTCTGATTGGCCTTTTCCTCAATCAATTTGCCTATCTAACTGCTATTCAGGAGACCAATGCAGGTACCGCGACAGTGCTTCAGTATGTTTGTCCTGTCGGGATTTTGATTCATAGCTGTATCAAGGATAAGGTGGCGCCGACACTGGGAGAGATTGTTTCTATCATATTAGCTATTGGAGGAACCTTCCTGATCGCCACTCATGGGCAGTTGAACCAGTTATCCATGACACCTGCAGGTCTGTTCTGGGGTCTCTTTTCTGCTCTGACTTATGCACTTTATATCATTTTGCCCATAGCCTTGATTAAGAAGTGGGGGAGCAGTTTGGTCATTGGTGTGGGAATGGTCATGGCAGGTTTGGTCGCTCTTCCTTTTACAGGGGTTCTACAGGCCACTATCCCGACTAGTCTTGATTTTCTCCTTGCTTTTGCGGGTATTATTCTTATCGGGACTGTCTTTGCCTATACAGCTTTCCTTAAAGGAGCCAGTCTGATAGGACCGGTCAAGTCAAGCTTGTTGGCTTCAATTGAGCCAATTTCGGCGGTTTTCTTTGCCTTCCTAATTATGAATGAACAATTTTATCCCATTGATTTTCTTGGCATGGCAATGATTTTAATTGCAGTAACCCTGATTTCTTTGAAAGATTTATTGTTAGAGAAATAAACAAAAAATGAAAGTAGATGATAACCACTCTTAAAGAGGGGTTATTTTTGCTAATAAAAGCTTTTGAATCTAAATGAATTAATGAAATTTTATAAAAGTTTAAGCCTTTTTTCTTAAAATATTTATATGAGTATAGAATACCTGGAGAAATATGAACATTTTAAAAAAATACATCCATCTAAACCTCTAAAATACTTGAGATGGTTTGACATTGTGATTATTACGATCATAATGTTTGGTCAGTTTATAATTCGTTCAACCGAGCTATTTTTAGCAAATACGTTTCCAACGGGTGTATCAAGTACAGTAGGGACAGTTAGACAGGCTGCAAGCGAAGGTGCTGCTTATTTTAGTAATTTTACCCTGCAAGCTATATTACTAACTGTGACCTTACTCTATCTTTTGATTCGAAATTATGATTTTAAACAGCTTCCTATTCGCTGGAATTGGTCCATTATCTTTTGGGTTCCATTTATATTTGCTTTAGTGGGACTGTTTGGAGACTTGGTTACAACTCTCACTGGTAAATATAATTACTTTAATCCAGACCTTTTTGCCTATATAGATTTCACGCAAATAATAGGTAAGTTTTTAGCTCTCAGCCCGATAGTGATTGCCTATGCCTTGCTTAATGGATTTTATGAAGAGTTTTTCTTTCTAGGTTTGTTAACTTCAGTGAAGGCAAAACACAAGTGGTTGATTTTGCTTTATTCTACTAGTATTCGTATTTCCTTCCACACCTATCAAGGATTAGTATGGGCTTTGGTAATCGGTGTAGTTTATGGCTTATTCTATTATTTCTTATACAAATATAAAATTAAAAATCTCCTTCCATTCTTTCTCATGCATGCTTTAGCAGATATGTTTGGTTCTAGCCTGATCTATCTATTGGTTGCTTGGGGGACTTAAAAATTAGAAAAGTCCACTCAGTTGTCTGAGCGGACTTTTTGTGTCAAGACGTTTAGTCTTTATTTTCGTATGGCAAGATTAAGTTCAAGATGATTCCTGTCATGGCTGATAGGGCAGTACCTGAAAGGGTAACTGGACCAAGTTTAAGGATAGCTCCTCCAAGTCCAAGTACCAACATTGCACTTGCAATAATGAGGTTACGCATTTGTCCGAAATCAACACGTTCTTTGATCAAAACTTTCAAACCATTGCTGGCGATAACCCCATAGAGAAGGATTGACATACCACCAAGTACAGCATTTGGAATAGTTGAAATCAAGGCAGTGAATTTACCAAGGAAGCTAAGGGCAATCGCGATAAAGGCTGCGTTACGGATAACTGAGACAGAAGCGATACGAGTCATACCAATAACCCCTGTATTTTCTCCGTAAGTTGTATTGGCTGGTCCACCAAGGAAGGCTGAAACAGAAGTTGCGATACCGTCACCAAGAAGAGTACGGTGAAGACCTGGTTCTTTCAAGAATTGACGACCACAGATTTGACCCAAAACAGTATGGTCTCCGATGTGTTCAGAAATTGTTACGATAGCGATTGGCAAGATAGCGATGGTTTCTGGACCGAAGTAAAGATTGTATTCTTTAAAGGCACCACCTGTGTTAAATGGCAAGTAGAAACCAGGAATTTCAAACCAGTTAGCTTTAAGAACTGGTGTAAAGTCAACCAAACCAAGAGTTAGTGCGAAGAGGTAACCACCAATAATGGCAAAGAGGAATGGAATGATTCGTAGGAAGCCTTTTCCTTTTGTATTGATAAAGGCAGCAATCAAGAAAGTAACAACTGCTACAAGAGCATTTTTCCAATTCCCGTCAGCTACAAGACCAGCGTTAGTGACTGCTGAACCTGCAAGTCCAAGACCGATAACGATGATCATAGGTCCGATGATGATTGGTGGCAAGAGTTTATCAATCCATTTTGTACCTGCAAAACGAACACCAGCAGCCACAAGGACATAGACCAAACCAGTCAAGATAACCCCTGTTTGAGCAGCAGACACATCACCACCCATTTCTTTCATAGCAAGCGACATTGCTGTGATAAAGGCAAAAGAAGAACCTAGATAAACTGGAACTTTAAATCCAGTTGAAATCATATAGATGAGTGTCCCGACACCTGAAGCAAAAAGGGCAACAGATACAGGCATTCCCAAAATCAAGGGTACCAAGATGGTCGCACCGAACATGGCGAAAACGTGTTGGAAACTAAGGAGAATTCCTTTTCCAGCCGAAGGACGTTGGTCAACGTCTAGTAACAAATCAACAGTTGATTCTTGTTTCATATAAACCTCACTTTTGGGCATCAAAAAAGAGCCCATTATTTTACAGCAATAGGCCCTCAGAGTAAGACTTCTCTAAAATCTAGACTTTAAAGAGTTTCAAGTATTTCTGCGTCTTCGTCACCTCACGGGATGACATTAAAAACCTTTGCTTGTGATAGTATAGCAGAAATTCCGAACTTTGTAAACATTTTTTACTAAAAAATTTAAAGCGGGCGTTTGTTGGGCATGCCAGCCTTTCTTGGATATTTATTTGGTGTTTCTTTTTTCTTTTCTACCACTGTGATGTAACGTGGATCTCCATTTGGTAGGGCGTAGCTGAGATTGTCTTCTACTTTACTAAAAAGGAGGTTGAGGGCATTCTTAGCTTCTAATAATTCCTCAGGAGCATTGCTAGCCTTGAGTGCCAATAGTTTTCCGCCAACTTTAAGGTAGGGAATAGTTAATTCAGATAGGACTTGCATACGGGCAACCGCACGAGCCGTTACAAAATCATACTGAGCACGGAAGTTTTTGTCTTGGGCAAAATCTTCGGCACGTCCATGGTAGAAATGAACATCGTCTAAATCCAGTTCCTGAGCCAAAAGTTTGAGGAAGTTGATGCGCTTGTTGAGAGAATCAATGATAGTTACATTTAGCTGAGGATAGAGGATTTTCATAGGTAGACTAGGAAATCCTGCCCCGGCTCCAATATCAAGAAGTTTGATAGTTTCATTTGAAATTAAGCCTTGCAGAATGGGTGCAATCGAATCGTAAAAGTGTTTCAGATAGACTTCTTCCTTATCTGTAATAGCCGTCAAATTAATCTTCTCATTCCACTCGACCAAGAGTTCAAAATAGCGTTCAAATTGTTTTTTTTGCTGGTCCGAAAGTGAAAGATTTTGCTCGGCAAGCAAGTTGTAAAATGTTTCTGGTTTCATAGTTTTTTCCTTCTTTAGTATCATCTTATTTTACCACAATCATTAAAAATTTGATATACTGGTACTAATCTAAAAGCAGAAAGGACTTATATAATGACTTGGATTATTCTTGGAGTTTTAGCTCTTATTGTTATTTTTGTGATTGTTAGCTATAACGGTTTGGTTAAGAATCGTATGCAAACCAAGGAGGCTTGGAGCCAGATTGATGTTCAGTTGAAACGTCGAAATGACCTCTTGCCAAACTTGATTGAGACAGTCAAAGGCTATGCCAAATATGAAGGTTCTACCTTGGAAAAAGTGACAGAACTTCGTAGACAAGTAGCCGCAGCAACTTCGCCAGCTGAAGCGATGAAGGCCAGTGATGCCCTTACCCGCCAAATTTCTGGTATCTTTGCAGTAGCAGAGAATTACCCAGACTTGAAAGCTAGTGCTAACTTTATCAAATTGCAAGAAGAGTTGACCAATACAGAAAATAAAATTTCTTACTCTCGTCAACTCTACAACAGTGTTGTCAGCAACTACAATGTAAAACTTGAAAGTTTCCCAAGCAACATCATCGCAGGACTATTTGGCTTTAAAGCTGCAGACTTCCTTCAAACACCTGAAGAGGAAAAGGCAGTTCCTAAAGTTGACTTTAGCGGATTAGGTGACTAAGATGTTGTTTGATCAAATTGCGAGCAATAAACGAAAAACCTGGATTTTGTTGCTGGTTTTCTTCCTACTCTTAGCCTTGGTTGGTTATGCTGTTGGCTATCTCTTTATGCGTTCAGGTCTTGGTGGCATGATTATTGCCTTGATTATTGGTCTTATCTACGCTCTGACCATGATCTTTCAATCGACAGAGATTGTTATGTCTATGAATGGGGCGCGTGAGGTTGATGAGCAAACAGCACCAGACCTCTACCATGTAGTAGAAGATATGGCCATGGTCGCTCAGATTCCCATGCCGCGTGTTTTCATCATTGAGGATTCTTCTTTAAATGCCTTTGCGACAGGTTCGAATCCTCAGAATGCAGCTGTCGCAGCCACTTCGGGTCTTCTGGCTATCATGAATCGTGAGGAGCTAGAAGCTGTTATGGGGCATGAAGTCAGTCATATCCGAAACTACGATATCCGCATTTCGACCATTGCTGTTGCCCTTGCAAGTGCCATTACCCTTCTGTCTAGTATGGCAGGACGGATGATGTGGTGGGGAGGCGCTGATCGCAGACGGAGTGATAATGATCGCGATGGAAATGGTTTGGAGATTATCATGCTTGTTATCTCTCTCTTAGCCATTGTTCTAGCACCTCTCGCAGCAACCTTGGTGCAACTTGCCATTTCCCGTCAGAGGGAATTTCTAGCGGATGCATCCAGTGTGGAGCTGACTCGTAATCCTCAAGGGATGATCAATGCCTTGCGTAAGTTGGAGGATAGCGAGCCGATGCATCACCATGTTGACGATGCCAGCAGCGCTCTTTATATCAATGATCCCAAGAAAGGTGGGGGACTTCAAAAACTCTTTTATACCCACCCACCTATCTCAGAACGAATCGAACGCTTGAAACAGATGTAAGAAAATCCAGAGAGGTTTCTCTGGATTTTTGCTATGTTCAAAAGTTATAAATCTTGTAAATCAACGACTTCCAAACCTTCCTCTGTCAAACGATAGATACTCGTACAAATCTCTTTTAAGAAACGTCTGTCATGCGAAACAGTGATGAGACCACCCGGATAGGTTGCAAAGAGTTTTCTGATTTGGGGTTGAGAAGTGGGAGAAAAGTTTCGTGTGGGTTCATCCAGAAGGAGAAAGTTTGGCTTGCGCAGGACTAAATCCAAAAGCAGGAGTTTACCCTGTTGCCCACCAGATAAGGAGCGAATTTGGTGCTGCATTTCTGGATAACTGAAATTGAGACTGGCTAAGTGAGATTGGATTTTCTGTAGTTCCTCTTTTTCACCAGTTTTGCTGAGGTAGGCTATTGGTGATAAATCCAATTGCAGTTTTTTGTGGTAATCTTGTGGCATAAAACCAAGCGAAATTTCTCTTTTGGCGCTAAGCAGTTGTTGAAACTTGGCTAGCAGAGTCGATTTTCCAATACCATTTGGGCCAATGATACCGATTTTTTCTTGGCCACGGACAGTTAGTTGTAGTTTTTGAACCAAAACTCGGTCGCCAATGGACAAATTTTCTTTTTCCAATTGGATTAAGACTTTAGAAGCCGGTAATGGTTGGATGTCTGAGAAGAAAAGTCTGATTTCTTCCTCTTCAAGTGGTTTTTTGGTCATGGACTGAGCTGTCTTTTCAAAGCGTTTTTCTTGAGAGAGGACATTTTTCATCTTTTTAGCCAATAGGCGACCGGCAGTACTGTCTTTGGTAGCTCGAAGGGCAGTTTCTACATTTTGCTTGACTCGGCGATGCTTTTCCATGGTTTTATCGTAGGCTCTTTGGTCGTTAGCAGCTTGCTGGCTTTGTTTGGTAAAATTAGCCTTTCTCTGGTCGCTATAGCTATCATAGTCTAAATGCTCTACTAGCGTTTCTGCTTCTTTACGGTGCTTGACCAGTCGCAAGTGAACAATAGTGTCTGCCGTTTGAGAAAGAAAGTCTTCATCATGGGAAATGAAAATAACGGTTTGCCTCATCTTCTGTATCTGTCTTTTTAGCCAATCAACCGTCTCAAGGTCTAGGTCATTTGAAGGTTCATCTAGAAATAGAATCTCAAAGGGTTTGGCTAACTCATGGATGAGCTGAATTTTCAAAGCTTCGCCCCCTGATAGACTGCCAATCTCTTGGTTGCTAGCGAAGCGATCGCCATCAAAATGCAATTCCTCAGCCAAACGATAGAGGATACTGTAGTCTAAATCAAGAGAATCTAAAAAGAAGTAGTCGTGTAGACTTTTCTTTTTCAGCTCATCGGGAAGTTTTTGAGGAATATAGGCAAGTGACTGATAGTCAGACTGGATGTCTCCCTTGATAGTGAAATCAGACAAAGCTTCCCCCATTAAAGCTCGTAGCAAGGTTGATTTGCCATTTCCTTCTTCGCCAATAATAGCTATCTTTTCCCCGTCTTGGATGGTCATGTTTAAGTCTGAGACAAGGTCTCGTAAATCTTTGTTTTGTGTGATGGTCAGGTGATTGATTTTTATCATATGATTGCCCTTTCTAGAATGTCGATAGTGCATAACAAAAAGCTCTACTTTATCTAGTAGAGCCCAAAGTCACTGTCAAAACTCTATTATCCTCGTTGAAAAGCTCGTCAAACTAGCTTAGGATTGCCTAATCCAACTCAAGAGGAGCAGATGGTTAGCCTTCTAGTTTTTTGATTTTCAATGAGGATAAGATACTAGAAAATCTAGTATGAAAAGAGCACACAAAAAGAGACAAAAACAAGATCTACTAAATAAAGTTTCTTTATTTGATAGACTTAGTTGTTCATGTCTCCCTTACCTCCGAGTATTAGTATCTTTATCCTATACCTTTAAGGAAATTTTGTCAACAGAAAACTGACAATTCTAATCTCTAAAATCCGAAAACAGGTCCATAGAGAGTCAGTACGTGTTTGATATGCTCGTAATGGAATTTATCATAGTTTCGCCAAGCAGTGCGTGCTTGATCATTCAGTTTTAGGCTACCAAGACCAATCAGAAGACTGGTACGTTGGTAAAATTTCTCAAGGTCGATTAAAATACTGTTGTCCAACTTTTCCGCTTTTTTGAGCTCTTGCAGAGTAGTGTTTAGCAGCTCTTGCAGTCGAATATCATCTGCCCTACCCTGTTTGCAGCTTTGGAAACTTTTATTTAACTCGGATAGGAGTTGGGTTGCATTAGTAATGAGTTCTTTGTCTTTCATGTGAGCATCCTCCTTGCTCTGATGTATTATTGCCTATAGTATGGCACTAAAAAATGTCATAGTAAACATGTTAAAAAATCGAATGTTAATTAAAAAGTTTGGTGGGCTGATTTGTAGGCTTTTCATGGTATAATCAAGAGAGTAAATCTTTATGGAGGAAGTATGAAATTAAATATTCAAGAAATTCGTAAGCAGTCTGAAGGCTTGCATTTTGAACAAACGTTAGACCTAGCTGCAGACCTGCGTGCACGCAATCAAGAAATTTTAGATGTAAAAGATATCCTTGCAGTTGGGAAAGTACAGTATGAAGACCGTATGTATTTCTTAGATTATCAACTATCTTATACCATTGTTCTTGCTTCAAGTCGCAGTATGGAGCCAGTTGAGTTAGTTGAATCTTATCCAGTAACGGAAGTTTTCATGGAAGGGGCAACTAATCTGCTAGATCAAGAAGTTTTAGATGATGATTTGGTCCTGCCTATCGAAAATGGAGAACTTAATCTTGCTGAGAGCGTGTCAGACAATATCCTACTAAACATTCCTATCAAGGTCTTGACGGCTGAAGAAGAAGCGGGTCAAGGATTTGTTTCAGGAAATGACTGGCAAATCATGACAGAAGAAGAATACCAAGCTCAACAAGCCGTTAAGAAAGAAGAAAACAGTCCTTTTGCTGGCTTACAAGGACTATTTGACGGAGACGAATAATGGTCTTGTCAAAAAAACGCGCACGAAAGGTGCTAGAAGAAATCATTGCTCTTTTTCCAGATGCCAAGCCCAGTCTTGATTTCACCAATCATTTTGAACTTTTGGTTGCGGTCATGTTGTCAGCCCAGACAACGGATGCAGCGGTAAATAAGGCCACTCCAGGTCTCTTTGCTGCCTTTCCAACGCCACAAGCCATGTCTGTTGCAACAGAAAGTGAAATTGCCTCACACATTTCTCGCCTAGGACTGTATCGAAATAAGGCTAAATTCCTTAAAAAATGTGCCCAACAGTTACTAGACGATTTTGACGGTCAAGTTCCTCAGACACGTGAAGAATTAGAAAGTCTAGCAGGTGTTGGTCGCAAGACAGCCAATGTTGTCATGAGTGTAGGATTCGGGATTCCAGCCTTTGCAGTGGATACCCATGTGGAGCGTATTTGTAAGCACCACGATATTGTCAAAAAATCAGCGACACCACTTGAGGTGGAAAAACGGGTTATGGATATCTTGCCACCGAAGCAGTGGTTAGCTGCCCATCAGGCCATGATTTATTTTGGAAGAGCCATTTGCCATCCTAAAAATCCAGAGTGTGACCAGTACCCACAATTATATGATTTTAGCAATTTATAAGATGGGGTTTCAAAAGTTTTTGCTTGATTTTAGGCTCGCTTTGTGCTATAGTATTTGATAACTAAATATTCCTTTAAACCTGTCCCGTGAGGCAGGCAAGGAGAACGATTAAGTAGTAGGGTGAAGTCTATACTGTTTGCAGTAGGGCTCGCTTGGCTATACATTTCAAGTCTCCTTGTTTAAGGAGACTTTTCTTTTTGGAGGTTTGTCATGAAGGCAAAAGAAGTTGTAGACGAATTGACTGTCAAACGAGCGATTACGCGTATTACTTATGAGATTATCGAACGCAACAAAGATTTGAATAAAATCGTCTTGGCTGGTATTAAAACTCGTGGTGTCTTTATCGCCCACCGAATCCAAGAACGTTTGGAACAGCTAGAAAATCTTTCAGTTCCTGTTGTGGAATTGGATACTAAACCTTTCCGTGATGATGTTAAAAGTGGAGAAGATACTTCTTTGGTTTCTGTCGATGTGACAGACCGCGAAGTTATCTTGGTGGATGATGTGCTCTATACAGGTCGTACCATCCGTGCTGCTATTGATAATATTGTAGGTCATGGTCGTCCTGCGCGCGTGAGTTTAGCAGTTCTAGTCGATCGTGGACATAGAGAATTGCCAATCCGTCCAGATTACGTTGGAAAAAACATACCAACTAGTCGTTCTGAAGAAATCATCGTAGAGATGGCAGAACTTGATGGCCAAGATAGAGTTCTGATTACTGAAGAAGCTTAGAAAGCTAAAGGAGTAGCCATGTCAGTAAATCAACAAGCATTAAACCATGTGGTGTCCATGGAAGACCTCACTGTCGATCAAGTGATGAAATTGATCAAGCGAGGAATTGAGTTTAAAAATGGAGCTCAGCTTCCCTATGAGGACCATCCGATTGTTTCCAATCTTTTCTTTGAGGATTCTACACGAACGCATAAGTCCTTTGAAGTGGCAGAGATTAAACTGGGATTGGAGCGACTTGACTTTGATGTGAAGACTAGTTCAGTCAATAAGGGTGAGACACTTTATGATACCATTTTGACTCTGTCTGCTTTAGGAGTGGATGTCTGTGTGATTCGCCACCCTGAGGTTGACTACTACAGAGAGTTAATTGCAAGTCCGACGATTACGACTTCCATCATCAATGGTGGAGATGGTTCGGGTCAACACCCTAGCCAGAGCTTGCTTGATTTGATGACTATTTATGAGGAATTTGGTCACTTTGAGGGTCTCAAGGTTGCGATTGCAGGTGACTTGGACCACTCACGCGTTGCTAAATCCAATATGCAGATTTTGAAACGCTTGGGAGCTGAACTTTATTTTGCTGGACCTGAGGAATGGAGAAGTCAAGAGTTTGCAGATTATGGACAGTTTGTAACCATTGATGAAATCATTGATCAGGTGGATGTCATGATGTTTCTCCGTGTGCAACATGAACGCCATGATAGTGGAGCTGTCTTTTCAAAAGAAGACTACCATGCCCAACATGGCTTGACTCAAGAACGTTATGACCGTTTGAAAGAAACAGCAATCCTTATGCACCCAGCCCCAGTCAACCGTGATGTAGAAATCGCAGACCACTTGGTTGAAGCACCAAAATCACGGATTGTCCAACAAATGACCAATGGTGTCTTTGTTCGAATGGCAATCTTAGAATCCGTACTGGCGAGTAGAAACGCCAACTAAAACACAAGACGTTAAAAGACGCCAGTGAGCGTCCACGAGAGGTGAAAATATGACAAAAAGACTTCTAGTATTAGAAGATGGCACAGTTTTTGAAGGCAAGGCCTTCGGAGCAGATATTGATGTAACAGGCGAAATCGTCTTTAATACAGGTATGACCGGCTACCAAGAATCCATTACAGACCAGTCTTATAATGGACAAATCTTGACCTTTACTTATCCTTTGGTGGGAAATTATGGAATTAATCGTGATGATTACGAATCCATCATTCCAACTTGTAAAGGAGTCGTTGTTTTTGAAGAAGCACGAAGAGCAAGCAACTGGCGCAACCAAATGACCTTGGATGAATTTTTGAAAGCCAAGAAAATTCCGGGTATTTCTGGAATTGATACGCGTGCACTTACCAAGATTATCCGTAAGCATGGTACGATGCGTGCAACCTTGACTCATGTTGGAGATAGTATGGACCATGTGACGGACCAGCTCCAAGCAACAGTTTTGCCGACAGATAATATCAAGCAGGTTTCTACTAAAACATCCTATCCAGCTCCAGGAGTTGGTTTGAGCGTGGTTCTAGTGGACTTTGGTCTTAAGCACTCAATTCTACGTGAACTTTCTAAACGCAACTGTAACGTGACAGTTGTTCCCTATTCGACAACGGCTGAAGAAATTCTCCATCTCAATCCTGACGGAGTTATGTTGTCAAACGGTCCAGGTAACCCAGAAGATGTTCCACAGGCACTGGATATGATTCGTGGTGTGCAAGGGAAAATTCCAATCTTTGGTATTTGTATGGGGCATCAACTCTTTGCAATGGCAAATGGTGCTAAGACCTACAAGATGAAATTTGGACACCGTGGATTCAACCATGCGGTACGCGAAATTGCTACAGGACGTGTGGATTTTACAAGTCAAAACCATGGTTATGCAGTTAGCCGTGAGGATTTGCCAGAACACTTGATTATCACCCACGAAGAAATCAATGACAAGTCAGTGGAAGGTGTGCGCCACAGATACCAACCTGCTTTCTCTGTTCAATACCATCCAGATGCAGCACCTGGTCCACACGATGCAAGCTACCTGTTCGACGAGTTTATCGAGATGATGGAAGCTTTTAAACAATCAAACTAAGAACGAGTAAAAGCTCGTCGGAGAATTTATGTAACTGAACACGGACGGAAAGCTCGGAATTTAGAGAAACCAACTTGGATTGTCAATTCTTCCTTGGTTTCCTAAAATTCAATCGCTTTCTATTCGTCCTTTGTATCTTATTTGATGTCGCCCTGAGAGGCGACGAATAGAAAGGCAGGTCGTTTCTTTTAGTCGCTATCAGGCGAACTAAAAACTCCCTGCACTAGATTTTTTACCGAAAAGTATCGTTTCGCTAAAAAATCGTCGGAGAATTTATTTAATGGCAACCCGAGAGTTGCCGAATAGAAAGGAGAAGGGTGGTTCGTATTTGCTGAACTGAATACGGGCTACGGACGGTGCTACAAAGATAGTTATTCCTAGAACTGGCAGTTCTTTGTCATAACTCCTATTTTAGCTTTGTCCGCTTGACGCCCTTAATATCTTATATATGCCTAAACGTACTGATATTCAAAAAATTATGGTGATTGGTTCTGGTCCGATTATTATTGGTCAGGCTGCTGAGTTTGACTACGCTGGGACCCAGGCTTGCTTGTCGTTGAAAGAGGAAGGTTATGAGGTTGTTTTGGTTAATTCAAACCCTGCAACCATCATGACAGACAAGGAGATTGCTGATAAGGTTTATATTGAGCCGATTACACTTGAGTTTGTGACACGTATTCTTCGTAAGGAACGTCCAGATGCTTTGCTTCCAACTCTTGGTGGTCAGACAGGTCTCAACATGGCCATGGAATTGTCTAAAAATGGTATCCTAGATGAGCTCGGAGTGGAGCTTCTGGGAACTAAACTATCTGCAATTGACCAAGCGGAGGACCGTGACCTCTTTAAACAATTAATGGAAGAGCTCAACCAACCAATCCCAGAATCTGAAATTGTCAACACAGTCGAAGAAGCAGTTGCCTTTGCAGCAACAATTGGCTACCCAGTCATCGTCCGTCCAGCCTTTACACTTGGTGGTACTGGTGGTGGTATGTGTGCCAACGAGGAAGAATTGCGTGAAATCGCTGAAAATGGTTTGAAATTATCGCCTGTGACCCAATGTTTGATTGAGCGTTCAATCGCAGGTTTCAAGGAAATCGAATACGAAGTGATGCGAGACTCAGCTGACAATGCTTTGGTTGTTTGTAACATGGAAAACTTTGACCCGGTTGGGATTCACACAGGGGATTCCATTGTATTTGCCCCTGCCCAAACCATGTCAGACTATGAAAACCAAATGCTTCGTGACGCAAGCTTGAGCATTATTCGTGCCCTTAAGATTGAAGGTGGATGTAATGTTCAGCTGGCCCTTGATCCACATAGCTTTAAGTATTATGTTATCGAAGTAAACCCTCGTGTATCGCGTTCGTCAGCCCTTGCCTCTAAAGCGACAGGTTATCCAATTGCCAAATTGGCTGCCAAGATTGCAGTTGGCTTGACCTTGGACGAGGTTATCAACCCAGTTACAGGTTCAACCTATGCCATGTTTGAGCCTGCCCTTGACTACGTAGTTGCCAAGATTCCACGTTTCCCATTTGACAAGTTTGAAAAGGGTGAGCGCCGTCTCGGTACTCAAATGAAGGCGACTGGAGAAGTCATGGCGATTGGTCGTAACATCGAGGAATCTCTTCTTAAGGCTTGCCGCTCCCTTGAAATTGGGGTGCACCACAATGAAATGCCTGAACTTGCAGCAGTTTCTGATGATGCCTTGATTGAAAAGGTTGTCAAAGCCCAAGATGACCGTCTCTTCTATGTGTCAGAAGCCATTCGCCGTGGCTACACACCAGAAGAAATTGCAGAGCTTACAAAAATTGATATCTTCTATCTGGATAAACTCTTACATATCTTTGAAATTGAGCAAGAATTGGGTGCCCATCCACAAGATCTAGAAGTTTTGAAAACTGCCAAACTTAATGGATTTTCTGACCGTAAGATTGCTGAACTCTGGAAAACGACAGCTGACCAAGTTCGTCAACTTCGTTTGGAAAACAAGATTGTCCCAGTCTACAAGATGGTTGATACCTGTGCGGCAGAGTTTGACTCTGAAACACCATATTTCTATTCAACCTACGGTTGGGAAAATGAATCTATCAAATCTGATAAAGAATCTGTACTTGTCCTAGGTTCTGGTCCAATCCGTATCGGTCAGGGCGTTGAGTTTGACTACGCAACCGTTCACTCGGTTAAGGCAATCCAGGCAGCTGGTTATGAAGCAATCATCATGAACTCAAACCCAGAGACCGTTTCTACAGACTTCTCGGTCTCTGACAAGCTCTATTTTGAACCATTGACATTCGAAGATGTTATGAATGTTATTGATTTGGAGCAACCAAAAGGCGTTATCGTTCAGTTTGGTGGTCAGACAGCCATCAACCTTGCGGAGCCATTGGCAAAAGCTGGAGTGACTATCCTTGGTACCCAAGTTGCAGACCTTGACCGCGCGGAAGACCGTGACCTCTTTGAGCAAGCTCTAAAAGACTTGGATATTCCACAGCCACTAGGACAAACGGCTACCAATGAAGAAGAAGCAGTGCTTGCAGCTCGCAAGATTGGCTTCCCAGTTCTTGTCCGCCCATCTTATGTACTTGGTGGACGTGCCATGGAAATCGTTGAAAACGAAGAAGATCTTCGTTCTTACATGCGAACTGCTGTTAAGGCTAGTCCAGACCACCCAGTTCTTGTCGATTCTTACATTGTTGGTCAGGAGTGTGAAGTTGATGCCATCTCAGACGGGGAAAATGTTCTCATCCCTGGTATCATGGAGCATATCGAACGTGCCGGTGTCCACTCAGGTGACTCAATGGCCGTTTACCCACCACAAACCTTGTCGCAAAAGGTGCAAGAAACAATAGCAGACTATACAAAACGCCTAGCAATCGGTCTTAACTGCATTGGAATGATGAACATCCAGTTTGTCATCAAGGATGAAAAAGTCTATGTTATTGAGGTTAACCCACGTGCCAGCCGTACTGTTCCATTCCTTTCTAAGGTGACTAATATTCCTATGGCTCAGGTAGCGACCAAGCTCATTCTTGGGCAAAGTTTATCAGAACTTGGTTACCAAGATGGACTTTACCCTGAAAGCACTCGTGTTCATATCAAGGCACCTGTCTTCTCATTTACTAAACTAGCTAAGGTAGACAGCTTACTCGGTCCTGAAATGAAGTCAACAGGTGAAGTTATGGGTTCTGATACGACTTTGGAAAAAGCTCTCTATAAAGCCTTTGAAGCTTCTTACTTACACTTGCCAACCTTTGGTAACGTTGTATTTACTATCGCTGATGATGCAAAAGAAGAAGCCTTGGATTTGGCTCGTCGTTTCCAAAATATTGGCTATGGAATCCTCGCGACGGAAGGGACAGCTGCCTTCTTTGCCAGTCATGGATTACAAGCTCAACCTGTTGGTAAGATTGGTGATGACAATAAGGATATACCAAGTTTTGTTCGCAAAGGAAGAATTCAAGCTATCATTAACACAGTTGGAACCAAACGAACTGCTGATGAAGATGGTGAGCAAATCCGCCGTTCAGCCATTGAACATGGAGTGCCCCTCTTCACAGCCCTAGATACAGCTAATGCCATGCTTAAAGTATTGGAAAGTCGTAGTTTTGTTACAGAAGCAATCTAGTTGAGAAAGAATTTTCACAGTTAAAAAGCCAGCGTCAGAAAACGCTGGCTTTTGCAATACTGGTGTTGCTTATTTCAACTATCATGCTTTCCTTAAGAATCGTTCCAAAATGTGATATAATAAGAATAAATTGGAAATAGGCAAACTATTTTCATTGTATTTTCAAAAACTCCATTAATAAACTAGGTAAAGACAAGATTAGAAAGTGAATATTCCTATGTCTTCTCACAAAAAGGTCTCTCTTCCATTCTCAATCTTTCCCTTAATTTATCTAACCTCTAAGAAGTCAGTGATGGGAGAATTTACCAATGCTAAGTGGAATACAATCCTTGGCTACCTAGTTTCAATCATCTTGACCATTCTCAATATCAAGCTACTTTTCGATATTTTTTAAATTCGTTTGAAATCAATTATAGTGTCAGCGTGATGGTTGACAAATAGAAAGTAGTAATGATTGGTTCATAAAAAGAAGTAAAAAAGAACAGTCGAAACTGTTCTTTTTTATCATTATTTGAGACCGTATTTTTTGTTGAAACGATCCACGCGTCCATCTGCTTGAGTGAACTTTTGACGTCCAGTGTAGAATGGGTGTGAGTCTGATGAAATTTCCACACGGATCAATGGGTAAGTTTCGCCTTCGAACTCAACTGTTTCGTTAGAGCGTTTTGTTGAACCGCTAAGGAATTGGTAACCAGTAGTTGTGTCCATGAAGACAACTGGGCGATATTCTGGATGGATATCTTTTTTCATTTTGCAATATTTCCTTTCTGCCATGGTCTCTTTGCGAGCCATAGATTGTTACCTTACTAGTCTATCAGATTCTGAAAAGTTTGGCAAGTATTTTATCAGTTTTTAAGCAAGTTTTTTAACTTTTGGTAGATGATTTCGTTTTCTTCTAAACTATAGGAATTAGCTCCGCTTGCTAGAGGGTGGCCTCCACCATCATGTTCTTTGGCAATTTCATTGATAGGATGGATTTTACTGCGTAAGCGAACTCGGTAGTGGCCATCAGCCTGCTCCACAAAAATTCCCCAGAGACTAACACTGTCAATGCGTCCAGGTGCGCCTACAATGGCTGCAGTTTCCGCATCGGTGACATTGAATCGTTTTAAGATTTCCTGACTCAGAATCACGCGAGCTGCGCCATTTTCATCCACTTCCAGATGATCGTAGATATAGCCTTGAAGTTTAGCAATTTTGTAACTCATAGTGTCCATTTTGCGAGTGAGAGCCGCAAAGTCAAAGTTCTGTTCTCTTAGAGAGGCAGCCAGGCGAAGAGTCCGTGCAGTCGTAGAAGGATAAAGGAAGCGACCTGTATCACCAACAATTCCCGCAAAGAGCAACTCAGCAGCGCGATCTGACAAGGCCAGTTGGGTTGTTTGGGCAAATAGGGTAATCATCTCGCTAGCGCTACTTGAACTAGTGTCCACCCAAGATAGGTCACCATATACATCATCATTTGGATGGTGGTCAATCTTAATGAGAAAATCACCTTGACTATAGCGTTTATCATCGATACGAGCAGTATTCGCCGTATCACAGACGATGACAAGGGCACCTCGGTAGGCACTATCTTCAACAAGATCCATTTCAGCCATCCAAGTAAGAGTTGGTTCATCAAAACCAACGGCCTTGATGGTTTTTTCTGGGAAATGATGTTTGAGAAGAGCTTTCAATCCCACCTGACTTCCCAAGGCATCAGGGTCTGGTTTCATATGACGGTGAATGATAATCGTGTCGTATTCTTTAATTTTTTCTAAAATTTGATGGCAAATGTCCATAAATAACCTCAATTCTTTCTCATTTCATTGTAGCACAAGAATTTTTATTTTTAAAATGAAAAAGATGTGATATAATGGAGAAAGATAAATTGAGGAGGACGATATGGCATTAGCAAAAATTGTATTTGCCAGTATGACCGGTAATACCGAAGAAATTGCAGATATTGTAGCAGACAAATTACGTGACTTGGGCTTGGATGTCGATGTTGATGAATGTACAACTGTTGACGCTTCAGACTTCTTGGAAGCAGACATCGCTATCGTTGCAACCTATACTTATGGTGATGGAGAATTGCCAGATGAGATGATGGACTTCTACGAAGACCTAGCTGACCTCAACTTGAATGGCAAAATCTACGGAGTGGTCGGCTCAGGAGATACCTTCTACGATGAATTCTGTAAGGCTGTCGATGACTTTGACCGCGTTTTTGTAGCGACAGGGGCAGAAAAAGGTTCAGAGTGTGTCAAAGTTGATCTCTCTGCTGAGGAAGAAGACATTGAACGCTTGGAACAATTCGCAGAAGAATTGGCTGCTAAAGTAGGATAAGCATAAACGTGCGCTGATGCAATCAATCAGTGCATTTTTCTTATCGTGAGTTGGGATTTTACTAGCCTATTTGGTGGCTTTTTGATACAATAATTCAAATAAAGGAGGAGACTGTATGGATTTAGATATTATTCGTCAAGAAATTGATCAAATTGACGATCAAATTGTCAAACTGTTAGAAGAACGAATGCATTTAGTTGAGGGTGTAGTTGCCTATAAGAAGGCTTCAGGGAAACCGATTTTAGATACTAAGAGAGAAGAAGTTATTTTTGAAAAGGTTAGAAGTCGTGTAGGAGATAAGCGCTATCAGGAAACTATTGTCGCGACTTTTTCGGACATACTCAAACGTTCGCGTGATTATCAGGATCAAAATATCAAATGAAAAAAGAACAATTTTATCCGCTAGGGATTTTTCTAGCTGCTATGTTGGGTGGACTTGTCCGCTACCTAGTTTCCACTTGGTTACCAGCCAGTCCAGATTTCCCTTGGGGCACCCTTCTTGCCAACTATCTAGGCATTTTCTGCTTGGTGTATCTTGTTAAGGGCTATTTAGTCTATAAGGGAACCAGTAAAGGCGTTATTTTAGCACTGGGGACGGGCTTTTGCGGAGGTTTAACAACCTTTTCTAGTCTCATGCTTGATGCTGTAAAACTGCTTGATACAGGGAGTTATCTGAGTTTGTTCATGTATTTGCTTTTGAGTATCGGTGGAGGCCTGCTTTTGGCTTACTGTCTAGGGAGGAAAAAATGGTAATCATCTATCTTGCAATTGCTTGTGGCTGCGGAGCCCTAGTACGGTATTTCTTTTCCCACTATAATCAAGCTTCTAAATTGCCTTTAGGAACTCTTATAGCCAATCTTTTAGGTTGCTTTTTGATTGGCTTATTCTACAATCATGTGGAGTCTAGGGAAGTCTATGCTATTCTAGCGACAGGATTTTGTGGAGGTTTGACAACTTTTTCGACATTGAATGATGAGCTGCAAAGATTGTTAAGTGATAAGAAGGTATTTTATTCCTACCTGGCATTGACCTACCTAGGTGGTTTAGTTGCGATTTTTTTAGGAATTCTGCTATAAATTTCTTTACTTTTTTGTGTAAATTTGGTAAACTGTATCTTGTGTGTAATGGACGCACAAAAATACAGTTTATCCGCTGAGGAAGATTCCTCAAGATTGACAAAGATAGGAGAATAAAATGAATCCATTAATCCAAAGCTTGACTGAAGGTCAACTTCGTACAGATATCCCATCATTCCGTCCTGGTGACACTGTTCGTGTACACGCGAAAGTTGTCGAAGGTAACCGTGAACGTATCCAGATTTTTGAAGGTGTTGTTATCGCACGTAAAGGTGCTGGCATCTCAGAAAACTACACAGTTCGTAAAATCTCTAATGGTGTAGGTGTTGAGCGTATCTTCCCAATCCACACTCCACGTGTTGAAAAAATCGAAGTTGTTCGTTACGGTAAAGTACGTCGTGCGAAATTGTACTACTTGCGTGCTCTTCAAGGTAAAGCAGCTCGTATCAAAGAAATCCGTCGTTAATTCGACTAAAAAACTCTGCTTATTTAGCAGAGTTTTTATCTAGCTCCCTTAGTTCAATGGATATAACAACTCCCTCCTAAGGAGTAGTTGCAGGTTCGATTCCTGCAGGGGGCAATAATTATACATCAAAAACCGCTCAGCCGAGCGGTTTTCGTCTATTCTTACCTTTTTACAGTACCCACGTACGAATAGCATGGGCAACGCCGGATTCATCATTTGTTTTAGTGATGTATTTGGCGATTTTTTTGATTTCTGGATTTCCGTTTTCCATGACAACGGGGCTACCAACGACTTCCAGCATAGCACGGTCATTTTCTTCGTCACCGATAGCCATGGTTTCATCTTTGGTCAATCCTAGTTTTTCAGCTAGGTGAGTAATAGCTGAACCCTTATCTACATTCTTTTTAAGGAGTTCGAGGTAGAAAGGAGCAGATTTGTTGATGGAGTAGCGTTCGTAAAATTCTGCTGGAATTTTTTCAATCGCAGCATCGAGAATTTTTGGCTCATCGATGAACATACACTTGACGATTTCTTTGTCAGCCATTTCTTCAGGAGTGCGGTAGAAAATAGGCATGCTGACGAGGGTTGATTCGTGCACTGTGTATTTTCCGATATTGCGATTGGCAGTATAGATACCGTCCTTGGTAATGGCATGCATGTGGACACCGAGCTTGCGACTGAGAAATTCCATATCTAGATAATCCTCATAGGTCAAGGATTCGCTAATAATCTCATGTCCTGTAGCAGTTTCTTGGACAAGGGCACCATTAAAGGTCACAACATAGTCACCCTCGTCTCTCAACTGCAAGTCGTCCAGAAGTTTAGCAACACCTGCGATAGGGCGGCCAGTTGCAATGACGACTTTGACACCAGCTTCTTTGGCATCTTGGATGGCAGAAAAGACTTGAGGAGTGATTTCCTTTTTGCTGTTGACTAGGGTTCCGTCGATATCGACAGCGATTAGTTTAATACTCATAAATTTCCTCTTCTAGTTTTTATTTGGGGTAAAATGATCGTTCTCAATCAAGTGTAAAAATTGCTGGGTAATGCTTGCGAAGATGCTGTTTTGATCCAACATTTCTTTTGGGAAATAGAAACGATTATCTCCGTGACGACTGCCAGCAAGGGATTGGACGATAGGAGACAGGCTAGAGAGTTCTGCCAGTTCTCCATTTTTTTGTAAAATCTCAATCTGGGTCCGTGGATTTTCAGATTCGGGACGATAGATATCATAAGGAAGGTCAAAGTTCTTATGAATGGCAGTATAGTAGTCGGGATCAAAGCCGATGTTCTCAACCAATTTTCTCATGCTGGCGAGTTGGTCTTGATTTTCTTGTGAAAAGGTAATGGATTTAAAGACCTTGCGGTTGACAAAGCGTTGTGACAAGTCTGCAAGAATCTTATCAGGACTGGTCATCCAGAGCTGGAAGTAGGTATTCATTACACCATCATCCAGAGCCAGATAATCAGACAAGGTCACATTTTTTTCAAAGAAAGGCAGGAGGTGTGGAGAAGTTCGTGCAAAGAAGTCCTTATCTTCTGGATAAAGTTCCTTGGCGCGTTTGAGGAGATTCTGTAGGAGAACTTCCATGGCGCGTGTTGCTGGATGGAAATAAACCTGCATATACATCTGGTAACGACTGAGGACATAGTCTTCGATGGCATGCATGCCATTGCGCTGAAAGGCGATACCATTTTCGACAGGACGAATGACTCGGAGGATTCGAGTCAGGTCAAATTCTCCATAGGATGCTCCTGTAAAATAGGAGTCGCGCAAGAGATAGTCCATGCGGTCTGCATCAATCTGACTAGAAATAAGTTGTACGACCTGCTTGTTAGGGTAGGTATGGTCGATAACACTGGCTACCTTCTCCGGGAAATCGGGTGCTACTTGTAGCAGAACTTGGTGAATCTCTGTCTCAGGACTTTGGATGATTTCCTGAGTAATGGCCTCATGATCTGTATCAAAGAGATGTTCAAAAGTATGGGAGTAAGCACCATGCCCAAGGTCATGTAGGAGAGCAGCGGTCATGGTCAAGAGAGACTCGGCAGGATTCCATTCCTTAGGATATTTTTCTTCAAAAATCTCTGTGATACGTCGTGCAATCTCATAGACTCCTAGACAGTGAGAGAAACGGCTGTGTTCTCCACCGTGGAAGGTATAACTAGAAGTTCCTAGTTGTTTGATACGACGCAAACGCTGAAATTCTTTTGTATTGATCAAGTCATAGATGATTTGATTATTGACATGGATGTAGTTGTGAACTGGGTCACGGAATACTTTTTCGTTCATATGACCATTATAGCAAAAAGCTAGAGTTTTTGGTAAAATAGTAGGACAAGAGACAAGAAAGAGGACCTGATGTGAAGATTCGGATGCGAAATAGGATTCAGTTTGATGAGCAGTTGGAAGTGATTGATCAGCTCTATGATGTGGAAGTGCATGAAAAGGGAGATTGTAGCTACCTGCTTTTTTACAATGAAGAAAAGGAAAAAGTAGTTATTAAATTTCATGGTCAAGAACTGGTGATGAGCCGTTTTTCCAATCCCAAGACCATTATGCACTTTCTAAAGGATAGCGATAGTTTAGCTTATATTCCTACACCTATGGGCATGCAGGAGTTTATTATCCAAACCAGTCGTTATGAAGTGGATGTGCAAAAGATTCATTTAGACTATCAACTACAAAATCAAGAGGGACATCCCTTTGCCAGCTATCAATTGGAAATTACTTGGGGCTAGGTATGACTGGGGACGAGGTTATAGCAACGAAGCTGGTAAAGTTTATGAAATCAAGCTTTTCTTGCACATTTTTAGTAGCTGAAACCTTTATTTTTTCAGATTAAGGTTATAATACTCATTTCATTGCCTATTATTTATTAAAGATAAATATAATACCCGTCTCCCCTTATACTTGTTCCAAATGAGTAAATAGGATTTGAGGCCTAGCGATTGTGATTATTGTATATTCAAAATTTAAAAATTGATAAAAGGGACAGTGAATGTCCCTTTTCATTTCTATAGAATTCAGAGTTTTAGATAGGATAGATTGGTAAATAATGAAGAAAATATTTTGGAAAAGCTAAACACCAAAAAGGAAATTTGTCTTTCATATAGTGCTAACGTTACCCACGTTAGTTTTTCTTGCTATGTGCGAGATTTTCTAAGAAGTGGTCTATCTCTTTTTGAGACCTAAGGATGACCACTTTATATGGATAGTTTTTTTGAATCCACTTGTAGCGTTCCTTAGCGGATTTGCTCCGTCCGTCCCAAAGAATCCATCTGATAAACTCCCAATTAAATTGTTCTTGACAACCAGCTGCCATACTTTCTCTGACCTTGCCTCGGTATGTGAGGTATCGTTTAAAGGCTCGTAGCAGACAATTCCAGCGAGAAAAATTGAGAAAGATGATTTGGTCAGCATCCTGCATTCTTTCCTCATATAAACACCAAGAATAATTCCCATCAATGACCCAAGCTTCATGCTTTGTGAGAAAATTTTCCATCTCGGTCAACATCCATTCACGATCACTGTCTTGCCAACCGGGTTGAAATTGGAGTGTGTCCATGTGAAGTTTTGGGATGGAGTAGCAGTGAGACAGCTTTTCAGCTAGAGTTGACTTACCAGCACCAGAATATCCGATAATTGCGATTTTCATTTTCTACCTTTTCCTATTTGGGGACAAAAAAACAGCCTCTATGGACTGTTTCTTATTTAGCAAGTTTAGCTGAAAGACGAGCTTTATCGCGGCTTGCTTTGTTTTTGTGAATCAAACCTTTAGTTTCTGCTTTATCGATAGCTGAGCTAGCAGCACGGAAAAGTTCTTCAGATGGGTTTGCTTCGAAAGCTTTGATAGCAGTACGCATAGCTGATTTTTGAGCTGAGTTCTTTTCGTTTTGTTTAACGTTCAATTCAGCGCGTTTGATAGCTGATTTAATGTTTGCCAATGTTCTTACCTCCATATTTACTAACTATACCATTATATCTGAAAACTTACGTTTTGACAAGGGAAAATTATTTTTTTAAGTAAATTTCATCGATTTCATGGTTCTTTGTTTTATGAAGAATCACTTCTGCACGATTTCTAGTTGGTTCAATATAATTTTGTAGATTTGTGAGATTGATACTGGTCCAGACCTGATGGGCAAAGGATTCCACTTCCCCAATCGGCATTTGAGTAAAACGATAATAGTAGCTATCAGGGTCGTTTTGGGCTAGGCTCAGCATCTTCAAGAAACGGTCCAGATACCAACTCTCGATGTCATCGACTGCAGCATCAACATAGATGGAGAAGTCAAAGAAGTCAGTAATGTAGAGACGCTCATTTTGTGGATTTTGAAAGACATTTATTCCCTCAACAATGACAAAATCAGCAGCTTTGACGCTCTGCTTTTCCTCAGGTACGATGTCGTAGACTTCATGAGAATAGACAGGAATATCTACATCTTGTCCATTTTTGATGTGATCCAGGAAGTTGAGAAGAGCTTCCATATCATAGCTTTCAGGAAATCCCTTGCGATTTAAAATCCCTTGTTCAATCAAGGTCTGGTTGGGATAGAGAAAGCCATCGGTTGTTACCAACTCAACCGTAGCATCTGTAAGGGTACGGGACAGTAGGATTTGAAGTAGGCGACTGGTTGTGGATTTTCCAACGGCAACACTCCCAGAAACCCCAATGATAAAAGGCTGGGATTTGCTTTCACGTTGAAGGAAAATCCCTTTTGAAAAGGCCAAATCATCCTTGGTACGCTTGTAAATCTGGATGAGATGGGCTAGGGGGAGATAGACATCGGTAACATCCTGCAAGCTAATCTGGTCATTAAAACTCTTGATGGATTCTAATTCCTCTTCTGTCAAAGGAGGTGTTGTCTTTCGATGTAAGGATTGCCAAGTCTGGCGGCTGATTTTTTCAAAATGTAACAATTCGTTGGTCATTTGTTTTCCCCTAGATATTTTGTTTATCATACCATAAAAAGCTAAAAAAATAAAGCGGTTTCTTGATGATAGTAAGCCAATAGCGTATAATAGAAGTAGATAGAGGTTGACCAATTTATTGATGAGGTAGGAGCTACTTTCTCCTGACTTATAAGCCAATAAAGGGGGCTTTGGGATTCACAATTTATAGGAGGTGTACTATGAAAATCTTAAAAAGTTATATACTGGAACTCTGTTTTATTTTAAGTTTTGCACTACCTTTTATAAAAGGGGCGAATGCGGATAATGGTAGACGCTTTGTGGAAACCTATTACGGTTTTACTTTTTTGATGGAACATGCCATTGTAACAGTTGTCTTTCTTTGTTCGCTCTTGATTGCTTTCTTCCTAAAAAAACGGTGGACGAAATGGCTTGCTGCTGGTAGTTATGTCTTTTTAGTTCTATGGATTGCTACAGAGGGTTATTTCTTCCGCATGTCGCTAGAAGATTTAATCCGACTTTGGACAAGTTTGGAAATCCTGACAAAAACGTATCAGTTGGGCTTTTATCTAAACATCCTGTTGGGAATTTTGTTGATAATTAAGTATCTGAAGGTTAAGCAATAGTAATAAGAATGCGCCTAATTATAGATGATAAACATTTTGTTATATCCTAATTATGATATTTCTAGTTCTAAATGGCTTATTATTTATAAGTGTTTAAAGAGATTGAAGAAAATGTTTTACTTACTAGCTTTCTTCAGTCTTTTTCGTTTTATTATCAATTTGTAAACGATTTACAATTTAAGTCAAATTATGGTAAAATAGTTTCATGAGTAAAATGTATTATGCAGAAAATCCTGACGCTGCTCACGACATTCATGAGTTGAGAGTGGACTTATTGGGAGAAAAAATGACCTTTTTGACGGATGCGGGTGTTTTTAGCAAGAAAATGGTTGACTTTGGCAGTCAACTCTTGCTCAAGTGTCTAGAGGTCAACCAAGGAGAGACTGTCCTTGATGTAGGGTGTGGTTATGGGCCTTTGGGCTTATCCTTGGCTAAGGCTTATGGGGTTCAGGCGACCATGGTTGATATCAATAATCGTGCCTTGGATTTGGCGCGACAAAATGCTGAACGAAATAAAGTAGAAGCGACGATTTTCCAGTCCAACATCTATGAACAAGTTGAAGGCACATTTGACCATGTCATTTCAAATCCTCCTATCCGTGCGGGCAAGCAAGTGGTTCATGAAATCATTGAGAAAAGTAAAGATTTCTTGGAAACTGGTGGAGATTTAACAATCGTTATCCAGAAAAAACAAGGGGCTCCAAGCGCCAAGTCAAAGATGGAGGAAGTGTTTGGCAATTGTGAAATCGTCAAAAAAGATAAGGGATATTATATCCTTAGAAGTGTGAAAGAATGAGAGCAGTTGATTTAATCCAAAAAAAACGAGATGGTCAAGAACTGACTTCGAGTGAAATTGAATGGCTAGTTGAAGGCTATGTGTCAGGAACTGTCCCTGATTATCAGATGTCTGCCTTTGCTATGGCTGTTTATTTCAAAGGAATGACGACTCGAGAAATATCTGATTTGACCATGAAAATGGTTCAGACAGGGCAAGAGTTTGATTTATCAGCTATTGATGGGGTTAAGGTTGACAAGCATTCTACGGGTGGTGTTGGTGACAAGGTGACCTTGATTTTAGCTCCTTTAGTAGCGAGTTTTGGAGTTCCAGTCGCGAAAATGAGTGGTCGTGGTCTCGGCCATACGGGTGGAACGATTGATAAATTAGAATCAATCAAGGGCTATCAAGTAGAACGTAGTCAAGAGGATTTCATTCATCAAGTTCAGGATATTGGTGTATCTGTCATTGGGCAATCAGACCAGCTGGTCAAAGCGGATAAGCTTCTCTATGCCCTTCGTGATGTGACCGCAACTGTTGACACGATTCCTTTGATTGCGAGTTCGGTGATGAGCAAGAAAATTGCGGCAGGGGCTGATGCTATTTTGCTAGACGTGACTGTCGGTGAGGGTGCCTTCATGAAGACGGTTGATGAGGCGCGTGAATTGGCTAAAACCATGGTGGATTTAGGGAAAGCAGTAGGCCGTAAAACAGTTGCAGTCATTACCGATATGAGTCAGCCCTTGGGACGAGCGATTGGAAATCGCCTTGAAATCCTTGAGGCATTGGAGATTTTACAAGGTCAAGGCCGTCAGGATATTACCCACTTTATCTGCGAATTGGCTCAAATTATGCTTGGTTTGGCTAATGTGAACAAGACAGTGGAAGAAGTTCGCCAACACCTTGAGAATGGTCAAGCGCTGGCTAAGTTTGAGGAAATGGTCCAAGCCCAAGGTGGAGACTTGGAAGACCTCTATCGTCCTGTCAATGTTACCCATGTGGTGGAAATCCCTGCTCATGAAACGGGTGTCATTTCAGCTCTTCCAGCTATGGAATTTGGGCTTTATGCTATGAGACTGGGGGCAGGCCGTGCAGTCAAGTCTGATGCCTTGGACTATGAAACAGGAATTGTTTTTGAAAAGAAAGTTGGAGATTCCGTTCAAAAGGGAGAAATTGTTGCAAAAGTATACACAAATGGAAAAATTTCTCCTCAGCTAGTTACAGATTTTCAAAAATATGTTAAAATAAATGATAGTGTGCAAAGTTTACGAGAAATCATAGAAATAATCTCATAAACTGCAGGAGAATCCGAATATGAAATTAAATAAATATATCGATCATACACTTTTGAAACAAGATGCGACAGAAAATCAAATTGATTGTTTGCTGTCTGAAGCTAGAGAGTATGATTTTGCCAGTGTTTGCGTTAATCCGACCTGGGTTGAACATGCTAAAAAAGGGCTTGAAGGCACAGATGTCAAGATCTGCACAGTAGTAGGTTTCCCTTTGGGAGCAACAATTTCAGCTGTGAAAGCATTTGAAACAAAAGAAGCTATCCAAAATGGTGCAGACGAGATTGATATGGTGATCAATGTTGGAGCTCTCAAAACAGGTAATCTTGATTTGGTTGAATCGGACATCCGTGCTGTTGTAGAAGCAAGTGGTGACAAGTTAGTGAAAGTCATTATTGAAGCTTGTCTTCTTACAGACCAAGAAAAAGTTGTGGCTTGCCAATTAGCTCAAAAAGCGGGAGCTGACTTCGTAAAAACTTCAACTGGCTTTTCAACTGGTGGTGCTACGGTAGCAGATGTTAGATTAATGCGTGAAACAGTTGGACCAGAAATGGGTGTCAAGGCTGCCGGCGGAGCTCGTTCTTATGCAGATGCTCTTGCATTTGTAGAAGCAGGGGCGACCCGTATTGGAACGTCAGCTGGGGTAGCCATTTTAAAAGGAGAATTGGCTGATGGCGACTACTGAGTTGATTGAACTAGCAATTGAAACCAGCAAGAAAGCCTATGTGCCCTATTCTCATTTTCCAGTCGGAGCTGTTTTAGTGACAAAAGATGGTAGCACTTATACAGGTGTCAATATTGAGAATGCTAGCTATCCTTTGACCAACTGCGGAGAGCGTACAGCGATTTTTAAAGCAGTTTCCGAAGGCCAAAGAGAGTTTTCCGAATTGATTGTTTATGGACAAACTGAAAAACCAATCTCGCCATGTGGTGCTTGTCGCCAAGTGATGGCTGAATTTTTTGAACAAGATCTAAAAGTGACCTTAGTCGCAAAAGATAAATCGACGGTCGAGATGACGGTCGGGGAGTTACTTCCATACTCTTTTACAGACTTAAACTAGTCTGAGTCGCTCTCTGAGTGGCACGGTCCTTGTGGCCAACCAATCCATACTTGCAACATCGTTGCACATCTTATTTAGGAGGTTCAGTAATGAACAAGAAACAATGGCTAGGCCTTGGTCTAGTTGCAGTGGCAGCAGTTGGACTTGCTGCATGTGGTAACCGCTCTTCTCGTAACGCAGCTTCATCTTCTGATGTGAAGACAAAAGCAGCAATCGTCACTGATACTGGTGGTGTTGATGACAAATCATTCAACCAATCAGCTTGGGAAGGTTTGCAAGACTGGGGTAAAGAACACAATCTTTCAAAAGATAAAGGTTTCACTTACTTCCAATCAACAAGTGAAGCTGACTACGCTAACAACTTGCAACAAGCGGCTGGAAGCTACAACCTAATCTTCGGTGTTGGTTTTGCCCTTCACAATGCGGTTGAAGAAGCAGCAAAAGACCACTCTGATTTGAACTATGTCTTGATTGATGATGTGATTAAAGATCAAAAGAATGTTGCTAGCGTAACGTTTGCTGATAACGAAGCTGCTTACCTTGCGGGTGTTGCAGCAGCTAAAACAACTAAAACAAAACAAGTTGGTTTTGTAGGTGGTATTGAGTCTGAAGTTATCTCACGTTTTGCAGCTGGATTTAAAGCTGGTGTTGAGTCAGTAGATCCATCTATCAAAGTACAAGTTGACTACGCAGGTTCATTTGGTGATGCTGCTAAAGGTAAAACAATTGCAGCAGCACAATACGCAGCTGGTGCAGACGTTGTTTATCAAGCAGCAGGTGGAACAGGTGCTGGTGTCTTTGCAGAAGCAAAATCACTCAACGAAAGCCGTCCTGAAAATGAAAAAGTTTGGGTTATCGGTGTTGACCGTGACCAAGTAGGAGAAGGTAAGTACACTTCTAAAGATGGTAAAGAATCAAACTTCGTTCTTGTATCTACTTTGAAACAAGTTGGTACAACTGTAAAAGATATTGCTAACAAAGCAGAAAAAGGTGAATTCCCTGGCGGTCAAGTGATCGTTTACTCATTGAAAGATAAAGGGGTTGACTTGGCAGTAACAAACCTTTCAGAAGAAGGTAAAAAAGCTGTTGAAGATGCTAAAGCTAAAATCCTTGATGGAAGCGTAAAAGTTCCTGAAAAATAATGGATGGAAGTCATTTCTTAGGAAGCGGCCCTCGGCCGCTTTTTTAAGAGTTGAGACAAAGTCATTTTGTCTCAGTAAAGCTTGCTACTAGGCAAACTAGCAAGTTTTATTGAAATAAAATAAGACTCTGAAAGGAAGAGCACATGGCACACGAAAATGTCATTGAGATGCGTGATATTACCAAGGTGTTTGGTGAATTTGTTGCCAACGACAAAATCAACCTGCACCTACGAAAAGGTGAAATTCATGCACTTTTAGGAGAAAATGGGGCTGGTAAGTCCACGCTCATGAACATGTTAGCAGGGCTTCTTGAACCAACTAGTGGTGAAATTGTGGTCAACGGTCAAGTTGTCAATCTCGATTCACCATCTAAAGCGGCTAGCTTGGGAATCGGAATGGTTCACCAGCACTTTATGTTGGTAGAAGCCTTCACAGTGGCTGAAAACATCATTTTAGGTAGTGAATTGACTAAAAATGGTGTGCTAGATATCGCTGGAGCTAGCAAAGAAATCAAGGCTCTTTCTGAACGTTATGGCTTAGCTGTTGACCCTTCTGCCAAGATAGCAGATATCTCAGTTGGAGCCCAACAACGTGTAGAAATTTTAAAAACCCTTTATCGGGGGGCTGATATCCTTATCTTTGACGAACCAACGGCTGTCTTGACTCCATCAGAAATTGATGAGTTGATGGCTATTTTGAAAAATCTTGTCAAAGAAGGAAAATCAATTATCTTGATCACCCACAAGTTAGACGAGATTCGCGCAGTTTCTGACCGCGTTACAGTTATCCGTCGTGGGAAATCAATTGAAACTGTCGAAATTGCAGGGGCTACCAATGCTGATTTGGCAGAAATGATGGTAGGTCGTTCTGTTTCCTTTAAAACAGAGAAGCAAGCCTCTCAACCAAAAGAAGTGGTCTTGTCAATCAAAGATTTGGTGGTCAATGAAAATCGCGGTGTCCCAGCTGTGAAAAATCTTTCCTTGGATGTTCGTGCTGGAGAGATTGTTGGTATTGCAGGGATTGATGGAAATGGTCAGTCTGAACTGATTCAAGCCATTACAGGTCTTCGCAAGGTTGAATCTGGTAGCATTGAGCTAAAAGGAGATTCAATTGTAGGATTGCCCCCACGTCAGATTACAGAATTGAGTGTTGGGCACGTTCCAGAAGACCGTCACCGTGATGGCTTGATTTTGGAAATGATGATTTCTGAAAATATTGCCCTTCAAACCTACTATAAAGAACCACATAGTAAAAATGGAATTTTGAACTATTCAAATATTACCTCTTATGCTAAAAAGCTAATGGAAGAGTTTGATGTTCGTGCTGCCAGTGAATTTGTTCCTGCAGCTGCACTTTCAGGAGGAAATCAACAAAAAGCAATTATTGCTCGTGAAATTGATCGTGATCCTGATCTCCTTATCGTCAGCCAGCCAACTCGTGGTTTGGATGTCGGTGCTATTGAATATATCCACAAACGCTTGATTGAAGAGCGTGATAATGGTAAAGCTGTCCTTGTTGTCAGCTTTGAATTGGATGAGATTTTAAACGTCTCAGACCGTATTGCTGTTATCCATGATGGTAAGATTCAAGGTATTGTATCACCAGAAACAACCAATAAACAAGAGCTTGGTGTCTTGATGGCTGGTGGAAACTTGGGAAAGGAGAAGAGTGATGTCTAAAAAATTACAACAAATTTCGGTTCCCTTGATTTCTGTATTCCTAGGAATTTTACTTGGAGCCATTGTCATGTGGATCTTCGGTTATGATGCTATTTGGGGCTACGAAGAATTGTTCTATACAGCCTTTGGTAGTCTGCGTGGGATTGGAGAAATCTTCCGTGCTATGGGGCCTTTGGTCTTGATTGGTCTTGGTTTTGCCGTTGCCAGTCGCGCAGGTTTCTTTAACGTCGGGCTTCCTGGTCAGGCTTTGGCAGGTTGGATTCTCAGTGGTTGGTTTGCCTTGTCTCATCCAGATATGCCACGTCCCTTGATGATTCTAGCAACTATCGTGATTGCCCTGATTGCTGGTGGGATTGTCGGAGCGATTCCAGGTATTCTTAGAGCCTATCTAGGGACGTCAGAGGTTATCGTAACCATCATGATGAACTACATTGTCTTGTATGTAGGGAATGCCTTTATCCATGCTTTCCCTAAAGACTTCATGCAAAGTACAGATTCGACCATTCGTGTTGGGGCTAATGCAACCTACCAGACACCTTGGTTAGCTGAGTTGACTGGTAATTCGCGGATGAATATTGGTATTTTCTTTGCCATCATTGCCGTTGCAGTTATTTGGTTCATGCTCAAGAAAACAACTCTTGGTTTTGAAATTCGTGCAGTTGGTCTTAATCCTCATGCATCAGAATACGCTGGTATTTCTGCAAAAAGAACGATTATCCTCTCAATGATTATTTCAGGTGCTTTGGCAGGTCTTGGTGGAGCTGTTGAAGGACTTGGAACCTTCCAGAACGTCTATGTTCAAGGTGCGTCATTGGCTGTCGGATTTAACGGGATGGCAGTTAGCCTGCTTGCAGCAAACTCACCAATTGGTATTCTCTTTGCAGCCTTCCTATTTGGTGTTCTCCAAGTTGGAGCCCCTGGTATGAATGCGGCGCAGGTACCGTCTGAGCTTGTCAGCATTGTAACAGCGTCTATTATCTTCTTTGTCAGTGTTCATTACCTTATCGAACGCTTTGTCAAACCGAAAAAACAAGTTAAAGGAGGTAAGTAAAGATGTCTATTACAACCTTGCTCACCCTCTTGGTGTCTTCTATGCTGATTTACTCAGCCCCCCTCATCTTTACAAGTATTGGTGGTGTTTTCTCTGAACGTGGTGGTGTAGTCAACGTCGGCCTTGAAGGAATTATGGTTATGGGTGCCTTTTCTGGGGTTGTCTTTAACCTTGAATTTGCAGAACAATTTGGAGCAGCAACTCCATGGCTATCCTTGCTTGTAGCAGGATTGGTTGGTGGTCTCTTCTCTATCATCCACGCAGCAGCGACGGTTCATTTCCGTGCAGACCATGTTGTCAGTGGTACGGTATTGAACTTAATGGCGCCAGCCTTGGCAGTTTTCTTAGTGAAAGTCCTTTATAACAAAGGACAAACCGACAACCTAAGTCAGACTTTTGGACGCTTTGATTTTCCAGTCTTGGCTAATATCCCAGTCATTGGTGATATCTTCTTCAAGTCAACTAGTCTGCTAGGTTATATCGCGATTGCCTTCTCATTCCTTGCTTGGTTTATCCTCTTTAAGACTCGCTTTGGTCTTCGTCTCCGCTCTGTCGGTGAACACCCTCAAGCAGCGGACACTTTGGGAATCAATGTCTACAAGATGAGATATTTAGGGGTTATTATTTCAGGCTTCCTAGGTGGAATTGGCGGAGCAATTTATGCTCAATCCATCTCAGTTAACTTCTCAGTGACAACTATTGTTGGACCTGGATTTATCGCCCTTGCTGCGATGATTTTCGGGAAATGGAATCCAATCGGAGCCATGCTATCTAGTCTCTTCTTTGGACTTTCACAAAGTTTGGCTGTTATCGGATCTCAATTGCCATTCCTACAAGGAGTGCCTGCGGTTTACCTTCAAATCGCACCTTATGTTTTGACAATTCTTGTCTTGGCAGCCTTCTTTGGAAAAGCAGTTGCACCAAAAGCAGATGGTATCAACTATATCAAATCAAAATAAGCATACAAAAAACGTCAGTATAGAATGAACTGGCGTTTTATTTTTTAGGATGTTGGTGAGTTAAGTTCAATCCCCAAGGGACCAAATTTTCAGTTTTATTTTTGATACGAGAGATATTATCCTTATGACGAATGATAATCAAACTAGCAAGTGCTAGGATAATGGAGATGAAGAGAGGGTCATAGTGATTCAGGATAAAACCAAAAAGTGGAAAGAGTAGAACCCCGATGACAGCCGCGATAGATGCTGTGACACTAGATAGTGAAATCATGCTACCAAGATAGAGGGTTCCAAAGAAAACAACTGCTAGGTAGAGACAGAAGACAGGTGCAAATCCGAAAATCACTCCAGCACTGGTTGCGACAGCCTTGCCACCCTTAAATCCTGCAAAGATAGGGAAGGTATGGCCAATGACAGCCAAAAGTCCGAATATGAGAGGCGAAACGCCTTGCAGATGGAAAATAATCGGAAGAAGCGTTGCTAGGGTTCCTTTGAAAAAGTCAATCACAAAGGTTGCCATACCAGCTTTCTTACCTAAAATGCGGAAGGTATTAGTTGTCCCAGTGTTACCAGAACCATGCTCACGTAGATTGATTTGAAAGAATACTTGTCCAATCCAGAGGCCAGACGGAATCGAACCCAGCAGATAGGCTAGGATTAATAAAACTATTGTAATCATACTCCTATTATATCATGAATTGGGAAAGAAAGGCAGAGAATCTCTGCTGAAATTGTCACATCGGAGAAAGAAAAATTTTGCAAAATCCTTGGAAAACCTGTAGAATAGTAAAGATGAACGAATAGGAGGTTCCTTGTGTCAAAAAAGGAAATCAATATTAACAATTATAATGATGATGCCATACAGGTGCTAGAAGGGTTGGATGCCGTCCGTAAACGTCCAGGTATGTATATTGGATCGACTGATGGAGCAGGTCTCCATCATCTCGTCTGGGAAATCGTCGACAATGCAGTTGATGAGGCCTTGTCTGGATTTGGTGACCGCATTGATGTGACCATCAATAAAGACGGGAGTTTGACTGTGCAGGACCATGGTCGTGGGATGCCGACTGGAATGCACGCTATGGGAATCCCAACAGTTGAGGTTATCTTCACCATTCTTCACGCCGGAGGAAAATTCGGTCAAGGGGGCTACAAGACATCTGGTGGTCTCCACGGTGTTGGTTCTTCTGTTGTAAATGCACTATCTAGTTGGCTGGAGGTTGAAATCACTCGTGATGGTGCAATCTACAAGCAACGTTTTGAAAATGGTGGAAAACCTGTCACGACTTTGAAGAAAATCGGTACAGCGCCCAAGTCTAAAACAGGTACCAAGGTTACCTTCATGCCTGATGCGACCATCTTTTCTACGACAGACTTCAAGTACAATATCATTTCAGAGCGCCTTAATGAATCAGCTTTTCTCTTGAAAAATGTAACCTTGTCCCTGACGGACAAGCGTACAGATGAAGCGATTGAGTTTCATTATGAAAACGGGGTGCAGGACTTTGTTTCCTACCTTAATGAAGACAAGGAAACCTTGACACCAGTTCTGTACTTTGAGGGGGAAGATAATGGTTTCCAAGTGGAAGTCGCCCTCCAGTACAATGATGGATTTTCAGATAACATTCTGTCCTTTGTTAATAACGTTCGCACCAAGGACGGTGGAACGCATGAAACAGGACTCAAGTCTGCCATTACCAAAGTCATGAACGACTATGCCCGTAAGACAGGTCTTCTCAAGGAAAAAGATAAAAACCTTGAAGGTTCAGACTATCGTGAAGGACTAGCAGCCGTTCTCTCTATCTTGGTTCCTGAAGAACATTTGCAGTTTGAAGGCCAGACTAAGGATAAATTGGGTAGCCCCCTAGCTCGTCCAGTTGTGGATGGTATTGTGGCTGATAGGTTGACCTTCTTCCTCATGGAAAATGGTGAATTAGCTTCAAATCTTATTCGAAAGGCTATCAAGGCGCGTGATGCCCGTGAGGCGGCCCGCAAAGCGCGTGATGAGAGCCGAAATGGTAAGAAAAACAAGAAAGACAAGGGCTTGTTGTCTGGGAAATTAACGCCAGCCCAGTCTAAGAATCCTGCTAAGAATGAACTCTATCTGGTCGAGGGAGACTCTGCCGGTGGTTCTGCCAAACAAGGCCGTGACCGTAAGTTCCAGGCTATCCTACCTCTTCGTGGTAAGGTCATCAATACAGCCAAGGCCAAGATGGCGGATATCCTCAAAAATGAAGAAATCAATACCATGATTTATACCATTGGTGCGGGTGTGGGAGCAGACTTCTCCATTGAAGATGCCAACTATGACAAGATCATTATCATGACCGATGCGGATACTGACGGTGCTCATATCCAAACCTTGCTCTTGACATTTTTCTATCGTTACATGCGTCCGCTAGTTGAGGCAGGACATGTCTATATCGCCCTTCCGCCTCTTTACAAGATGTCCAAAGGAAAAGGCAAGAAAGAAGAAGTGGCCTATGCTTGGACGGACGGTGAGCTAGAAGAGCTCCGTAAACAGTTCGGTAAAGGCGCTACTCTCCAACGCTACAAAGGTCTTGGTGAGATGAATGCGGACCAGCTCTGGGAAACAACCATGAATCCAGAAACGCGCACCCTTATCCGTGTCACAATCGAAGACCTAGCTCGCGCCGAACGTCGCGTCAATGTCCTCATGGGAGACAAGGTCGAACCACGACGTAAGTGGATTGAGGATAATGTCAAGTTTACGCTAGAAGAAGTGACAGTATTTTAAGTTAGTTTTTAATGAATGGGTATAAACATGAGAACTGAAACAGAAATGCTCGATGTGATTTTACAAACAGCCAAAACTTTACAAGTCAAAGCTGTCGCCATGTCTGGTTCACGGACTTGCCCAAAAGCGCTAAAAGATGAATTTCAAGACTACGATGTGGTCTATATTGTTGATGATTTGTATAATCTGATGAGTGACCTTTCTTGGTTGAATAAGTTTGGGAAACGTATTATCGAGCAAGAAGTCAGCCTTGGTCACCGTCGCCTCTATCTCATGCTCTTTGAAGATGGTAACCGCATTGATTTGACTCTTTGCCCTAAAGAATACATTCAAGAATGGGTGGACAGTGAAGCAGGATTTACTATTTTAGAAGATACAGAAAATTTATTTGAAGCCTATTTCCCAAATCTAGAGCGTCACTGGATAACCCCAGCTACTGAAACGGATTTTAAAAATTCCTGCAATGAATTTTGGTGGGTATCAGCCTACGTGGTTAAGGGGATTTATCGCAAACAAGTCATCTATACGACGGACCATCTCTATGGCATTTGTCAACAAGAATTCTTGAAAATCTTAGCTTGGCAGGTAGCAAGTGCTAGGGGAAGAGTCGAAATCGGCAAGAACTGCAAGTATCTCTTTAACCATTTGCCAGTTGAAAAAGAGAAGGAGCTATCTAATCTTCTTGATTTTTCCAGTTTAGACAAAATCACTCAGTCTCTATTTGATACGATGCAACTTTTCCACCAAGAGGCTCAGTCCCTTGCTCAAAAGATGGATTTTGACTACGATAAAGAAGTAGCTGAGAAGATGATTCAATACGCTGAGGAGAGACTTCTTAATTGCTGACTAATTTAAAAGATTAAACTACAGAAAGGGCCGTTTGGTTATTTGTAGTAACTGAACACCTTTTCTGTAAAAATCTACTCTACATTCTTTGAAAGGAGTTGAACACGCCCTAAATGCTAGGTGAAAAAGATAAATTCTCTTGTGAGCTTTCTTACTTCAAGAATTTTCTATTTTCACTTGGTATTTTACGGGCTCTGTATCCTATATGAGTAACATTCAAAACATGTCCCTGGAGGACATTATGGGAGAGCGCTTTGGTCGCTACTCCAAGTACATTATTCAAGACCGGGCTTTGCCAGATATTCGTGATGGCTTGAAGCCGGTTCAGCGTCGCATTCTTTATTCTATGAATAAGGATGGCAATACCTTTGATAAGAGTTACCGCAAGTCGGCCAAGTCTGTCGGTAACATCATGGGGAATTTCCACCCACACGGTGACAGTTCTATCTATGATGCCATGGTTCGTATGTCACAGGACTGGAAAAATCGTGAGATTTTGGTTGAAATGCACGGTAATAACGGTTCTATGGACGGAGATCCGCCTGCGGCTATGCGTTATACTGAGGCACGTCTGTCTGAAATTGCTGGCTATCTTCTTCAGGATATCGAGAAGAAGACAGTTCCCTTTGCTTGGAACTTTGATGACACCGAAAAAGAGCCGACAGTCTTGCCAGCAGCCTTTCCAAATCTCTTGGTAAATGGATCGACTGGTATTTCGGCTGGATATGCGACAGATATTCCACCTCATAATTTAGCTGAGGTCATCGATACAGCTGTTTACATGATTGACCATCCAACTGCCAAGGTGGATAAACTCATGGAATTCTTGCCTGGACCAGACTTCCCGACTGGAGGGATTATCCAGGGTCGTGATGAAATCAAGAAGGCCTATGAAACTGGGAAAGGGCGCGTGGTTGTTCGTTCCAAGACTGAGATTGAAAAGCTAAAAGGTGGTAAGGAACAAATTGTTATTACGGAGATTCCTTATGAAATCAACAAGGCCAATCTAGTCAAGAAGATTGATGATGTTCGTGTCAATAATAAGGTGGCAGGTATTGCTGAGGTTCGCGATGAGTCTGACCGTGACGGTCTTCGTATCGCTATTGAACTCAAGAAAGATGCGAATACGGAGCTTGTTCTCAACTACCTATTTAAGTACACCGACCTACAAATCAACTACAACTTTAATATGGTGGCGATTGACAATTTCACGCCTCGTCAGGTTGGGATTGTTCCAATCCTGTCTAGCTACATCGCCCACCGTCGTGAAGTGATTTTGGCGCGTTCACGCTTTGATAAGGAAAAGGCTGAAAAACGTCTCCATATCGTCGAAGGTTTGATTCGTGTGATTTCAATCTTGGACGAAGTCATTGCGCTTATCCGTGCTTCTGAGAATAAGGCTGACGCTAAGGAAAATCTTAAGGTCAGCCATGATTTTACGGAAGAACAGGCTGAGGCTATCGTAACCTTGCAACTGTATCGTTTGACCAATACCGATGTGGTTGTCTTACAGGAAGAAGAAGCAGAACTTCGTGAGAAGATTGCCATGCTTGCAGCTATTATCGGTGATGAGCGGACTATGTACAATCTCATGAAGAAAGAACTTCGTGAGGTTAAGAAGAAGTTTGCGACTCCGCGTTTGAGTTCTCTAGAAGACACTGCGAAAGCAATTGAGATTGATACAGCCAGTCTTATCGCCGAGGAAGATACCTACGTCAGCGTGACCAAGGCAGGTTATATCAAGCGTACCAGCCCACGTTCCTTTGCGGCTTCAACGCTGGAAGAAATTGGCAAACGTGATGACGACCGTTTGATTTTTGTTCAATCTGCCAAGACAACCCAGCATCTCTTGATGTTCACGACGCTTGGAAATGTCATTTATCGACCAATCCATGAATTGGCAGACATTCGTTGGAAGGATATCGGTGAGCATCTGAGCCAAACCATTACAAACTTTGAAACTAACGAAGAAATCCTTTATGTGGAAGTCGTGGATCAGTTTGATGATGCGACAACCTACTTTACTGCAACTCGTCTCGGTCAAATTAAACGGGTAGAACGCAAAGAATTCTCTCCATGGCGAACCTACAAGTCTAAGTCTGTCAAGTATGCTAAGCTCAAAGACGAGACAGACCAGATTGTAGCAGTAGCTCCGATTAAACTGGATGATGTTCTTTTGATTAGCCAAAATGGTTATGCCCTTCGTTTCAATATCGAAGAGGTTCCTGTTGTCGGTGCCAAGGCGGCAGGGGTCAAGGCTATGAATCTGAAAGAAGATGATGTCCTCCAATCGGCCTTTATCTGTAACACCTCATCCTTCTACCTCTTGACTCAGCGTGGAAGTTTGAAACGTGTTTCCATCGAGGAAATTCCAGCAACCAGCCGTGCCAAACGAGGACTACAAGTCTTGCGTGAGTTAAAAAATAAACCACATCGAGTCTTCTTAGCAGGAGCAGTTGCAGAGCAAGGTTTCGTTGGTGATCTCTTCAGTACAGAAGTAGAAGAAAACGACCAGATTCTGTTGGTCCAATCTAACAAAGGAACGATCTATGAAAGTCGATTACAAGACTTGAACCTGTCAGAACGAACTAGCAACGGTAGCTTCATCTCTGACACGATTTCTGATGAAGAAGTTTTCGATGCTTATCTTAAAGAGATATTTACTGAAGCTAAATAAGTGAAATGAAGAATCAGTTCTAAGAGCTGGTTCTTTTTATTGAAGAAATTTTCTGAAAATTACAAAATATACTTGCTATTTTAGAAAAATAGTGTAGAATAAAAGAAATAGGTTTTTAGAATAAGGAGTGGAATATGACAGTAACGATTGATTGGGAAAATCTCGGTTTTTCCTATATGAAATTACCTTATCGCTATATTGCTCATTTTAAAAATGGACAATGGGATCAAGGAGAACTTACAGAAGATGCAACTTTGCATATTTCAGAGTCTTCTCCAAGTCTTCACTATGGACAACAAGCATTCGAAGGTTTAAAAGCTTATCGTACTAAGGATGGTAGTGTTCAACTGTTCCGTCCTGATGAAAATGCTAAACGCCTGCAACGGACATGTGACCGTCTCTTGATGCCACAAGTTCCAACAGAAATGTTTGTAGACGCTTGTAAGGCAGTTGTTCGTGCGAATGAAGAATATGTACCTCCATATGGAACAGGTGGAACCTTATATCTTCGCCCTCTTTTGATTGGTGTCGGAGATATTATTGGGGTTAAACCGGCAGAAGAGTACATTTTCACCATCTTTGCTATGCCAGTTGGAAATTACTTTAAGGGTGGATTGGTTCCAACCAACTTCTTGATTCAGGATGAATACGACCGTGCGGCTCCAAATGGTACAGGTGCGGCTAAGGTTGGTGGAAACTATGCTGCAAGTCTCTTGCCAGGGAAATTGGCCAAGTCACGTCATTTCTCAGATGTTATCTATCTAGACCCATCAACTCATACAAAGATTGAAGAAGTCGGCTCAGCTAACTTCTTTGGAATTACAGCTGATAATGAATTTGTAACACCATTGAGTCCTTCTATCTTGCCATCTATTACCAAGTATTCTTTGCTTTATTTGGCAGAACATCGCTTGGGCTTAACTCCTATTGAGGGGGATGTCCCAATTGATAACCTTGACCGTTTTGTAGAGGCAGGTGCCTGTGGTACAGCAGCAGTTATTTCTCCAATTGGTGGAATTCAGCACGGTGATGATTTCCATGTGTTCTATAGCGAAACAGAAGTAGGTCCTGTGACTCGTAAATTATATGATGAATTGACAGGAATTCAGTTTGGCGATATTGAAGCGCCAGAAGGTTGGATTGTAAAAGTAGATTAAAATAAACTAAAGGAGATTTTTTATGAAATCGAAAAAGTGGCTCTTAACAGCAGGAGTGGTCCTGAGCACAACAGCTCTTTTAGTAGCTTGTGGAAAAGCTGATAAAGAAGCAGATGCACCGACAACATTTTCATATGTCTATGCAGTAGATCCAGCATCTTTGGACTATAGTATAGCGACTCGTACATCTACAACAGATGTCATCGGGAACGTGGTTGATGGTTTGATGGAAAATGACCAATACGGAAATGTTATTCCTTCCTTGGCTGAAGATTGGTCTGTGTCAAAAGATGGTTTGACTTATACCTACAAACTTCGTAAAGGAGTTAAATGGTACACTTCTGAAGGTGAAGAATATGCAGAAGTAACAGCCCATGACTTTGTGACAGGACTAAAACACGTAGCTGACGGTAAGTCAGACGGTGTCTCTCTCATCCAAAATTCAATCAAGGGCTTGGATGCCTACATGACTGGTGAGACCAATGATTTCTCTACAGTTGGTGTCAAGGCCTTGGACGATTACACAGTTGAATATACCCTAAACAAACCAGAAAGCTTCTGGAACTCTAAAGTCACCACAGCAACGATGTTACCTGTAAATGAAGAGTTTTTGAAGGCGTCAGGTAAAGATTATGGAGCAGTTACTCCAGCAGGAATTCTCTACAATGGTCCTTATATCTTGAAGACCTTGACGTCTAAATCGTTGATCGAATACGAGAAAAACCCAAATTACTGGGATAAAGAAAAGGTAAAAATCGAGAAGATTAAATTGACTTACTACGATGGTTCTGATCAGGAATCGTTGATTCGTAGCTTCTCTTCTGGTGCCTATACGACAGCCCGTCTCTTCCCAAGTAGCTCAAACTTTGCTTCTACTTTGGAACAATACGGAGATAAAATCACTTATAGCCCACAAGACTCAAGTAGTTATTACTTCACCTTTAACGTAAATCGTCAATCATATAATAAAACTGCGAAAACAAGTGAAGAGCAAAAGACTTCTACTAAAGAAGCTATGCTTAATAAGGACTTCCGTCAGGCTATCAACTTTGCCTTCAACCGCCATTCTTATGCTGCCCAGCTAAATGGTGAAGACGGTGCGGACAAGATTATTCGTAACAGCCTCGTTCCTGACAACTTTGTACAAGCAGGTGGTAAAAACTTTGGTCAAATCGCTCAAGCAGAGTTGGTGAACTATGGTGACCAATGGAAAGATGTTGAGCTAGTTGACGGTAAGGATTCTATCTACAATCCTGACAAGGCTAAAGCTGCTTTCGAAAAAGCTAAGAAAGACTTGGAATCTAAAGGGGTAACATTCCCAATTCACTTGGATGTCCCAGTTGAACAAACAGATACCATCGCTGTTCAACAAAGCAACTCTTTCAAACAGTCTATTGAATCAACTCTTGGTGCTGAAAATGTTGTTATCGACGTTCTTCAAATGACAGATAATGAAAAGGAAACAATCACTTCTCAAGCGCGTGTTCCTTCTCAAAAAGATTATGATTTGAACAGTACAGGATGGGCTCCAAGCTATCAAGACCCAGCATCTTACTTGAATATCATGGATCCTAAATCAGGTTCTGCTATGAAACACCTTGGTATTACTAAAGGGAAAGATAAGGATGTTGTAGCTAAACTTGGTTTGGACCAATATAAGAAATTATTGGATGATGCAGATTCAGAAACTACAAATCTTGAAGAACGCTATGAAAAATATGCCAAGGCTCAAGCTTGGTTGACAGATAGTTCATTATTGATGCCAACAGCCTCATCTGGTGGTTCTCCAGTTGTAAGTAATGTCGTGCCATTCTCAAAACCATACTCACAAGTTGGTATTAAGGGTGACCCATATATCTTTAAAGGAATGAAATTGCAAAAAGATATTGTTACAACAAAAGAATATGAAGAAGCACTGAAAAAATGGCAAAAAGAAAAATTGGAATCAAATGGTAAGTACCAAAAAGAACTAGAAAAACACATTAAATAATGCGGAAAACTCTATATCGGACAAGCCCGATATAGAGTTTTTTCTTGCTAGTTTTGGGATTTTCTTGTAAAATAGAAAAAGTGAAGAGAGGTATGAAATGAGTAAGAAAGATAAAAAAATTGAAATTCAAGTAGCAGATGCCAAGGTTAATGTAGGAAAAGACAGTTTTGAAGGCTATACATTGACAATTGGTAAAAAAGTTATCGGAGAAATTGCCGAATTAGACGGACAATTTGCCATCATAAAGAATGGAAACGTCGATAGTTTTTATAAAAAATTGGAAAAAGCTGTGGAAATTTTGATTGAAAATTATAATTTAGCAAAATAAGTCTTGTTTTTTTGAAATTTTCATGATATAATGGTCCATGTTGATTGTAGGAGAGATAGCGAAGAGGCTAAACGCGGCGGACTGTAAATCCGCTCCTTCGGGTTCGGGGGTTCGAATCCCTCTCTCTCCATTTCATCAATGGGGTATAGCCAAGCGGTAAGGCAAGGGACTTTGACTCCCTCATGCGTTGGTTCGAATCCAGCTACCCCAGTTCTTAGGTAATGATCAAGATAAAAAGCAAAATATCTTAGGGTATTTTATTTTTATAATTGAAAGACGTGAACGATATGAACATGTCCTTGCGGGTGCTTAGGAAAAAAATTATAAGTATGTCAAGTTTAAGAAAAACTTGATTGTTGGAGGATTTTTTAGATGAACGAATTTGAAGATTTGCTAAATAGCGTTAGCCAAGTTGAGCCTGGTGATGTTGTTAGTGCTGAAGTATTGACAGTTGATGCGACTCAAGCTAACGTTGCAATCTCTGGGACTGGTGTTGAAGGTGTCTTGACTCTTCGCGAATTGACAAACGATCGCGATGCAGATATCAATGACTTTGTTAAAGTAGGAGAAGTATTGGATGTTCTTGTACTTCGTCAAGTAGTTGGTAAAGATACTGATACAGTTACATACCTTGTATCTAAAAAACGCCTTGAAGCTCGCAAAGCATGGGACAAACTTGTTGGTCGCGAAGAAGAAGTTGTTACCGTTAAAGGAACTCGTGCCGTTAAAGGTGGACTTTCAGTAGAATTTGAAGGTGTTCGTGGATTTATCCCAGCTTCAATGTTGGATACTCGTTTCGTACGTAACACTGAGCGTTTTGTAGGTCAAGAATTTGATGCTAAAATCAAAGAAGTTGACGCTAAAGAAAACCGCTTCATCCTTTCACGTCGTGAAGTTGTTGAAGCAGCTACAGCAGCAGCTCGCGCTGAAGTATTCGGTAAATTGGCTGTTGGTGATGTAGTAACTGGTAAAGTTGCACGTATCACAAGCTTCGGTGCTTTCATTGACCTTGGTGGTGTTGACGGATTGGTTCACTTGACTGAATTGTCACACGAACGTAACGTATCACCAAAATCAGTTGTAACTGTTGGTGAAGAAATTGAAGTGAAAATCCTTGATCTTAACGAAGAAGAAGGACGCGTATCACTTTCACTTAAAGCAACAACACCTGGGCCATGGGATGGCGTTGAGCAAAAATTGGCTAAAGGTGATGTAGTTGAAGGAACAGTTAAACGTTTGACTGACTTCGGTGCATTTGTTGAAGTATTGCCAGGTATCGATGGACTTGTTCACGTATCACAAATTTCACACAAACGTATTGAAAATCCAAAAGAAGCTCTTAAAGTTGGTCAAGAGGTTCAAGTTAAAGTTCTTGAAGTTAACGCAGATGCAGAGCGCGTATCACTTTCTATCAAAGCTCTTGAAGAGCGTCCAGCTCAAGAAGAAGGACAAAAAGAAGAAAAACGTGCTGCTCGTCCACGTCGTCCAAAACGTCAAGAAAAACGTGATTTCGAACTTCCAGAAACACAAACAGGATTCTCAATGGCTGACTTGTTCGGTGATATCGAACTTTAATCAAATTGAAAATTCATAAAATCCTTTGTTTTCTAAACAAGGGATTTTTCTTTTGTCTGTAAGGCTTTTTTGATATAATAGTTCTATGTTAGAATCAGAAAAACAATCACGTTATCAAATGTTAAATGAAGAGCTCTCTTTTTTATTGGAAGGTGAAACCAATGTTTTGGCTAATCTTTCCAACGCCAGTGCTCTTTTAAAATCACGCTTTTCCAATACTGTATTTGCAGGCTTTTATTTGTTTGATGGAAAGGAATTGGTTTTAGGTCCCTTCCAAGGCGGTGTTTCCTGCATCCGTATTGCACTAGGAAAGGGTGTTTGTGGTGAGGCAGCTCATTTTCAGGAAACTGTTATTGTTGGAGATGTAACGACTTATCCCAACTATATTTCTTGTGATAGTCGTGCTAAAAGTGAAATTGTTGTGCCCATGATAAAGAATGGTCAATTACTTGGAGTTCTGGATTTGGATTCTTCAGAGATTGATGATTATGATGCTATGGATCGAGATTATTTGGAACAATTTGTCGCTATTTTGCTTGAAAAAACAGAATGGGACTTTACAATGTTTGGGGAGAAAGCCTAATGTATCAAGCACTTTATCGAAAATATAGAAGTCAAAACTTCTCCCAGTTGGTTGGTCAAGAAGTTGTAGCTAAGACTCTTAAACAAGCAGTGGAGCAAGAGAAAATAAGTCATGCTTATCTTTTTTCTGGTCCACGGGGAACGGGAAAAACCAGTGTAGCCAAGATTTTTGCCAAAGCTATGAACTGTCCAAATCAAGTGGGTGGGGAACCTTGTAATAACTGCTATATTTGTCAAGCAGTGACGGATGGTAGTTTAGAAGATGTCATCGAAATGGATGCAGCTTCTAATAATGGGGTCGATGAAATCCGTGAAATTCGTGATAAATCTACCTACGCCCCTAGTCTTGCCCGTTATAAGGTTTATATCATAGATGAGGTTCATATGCTGTCTACAGGGGCTTTTAATGCTCTTCTCAAGACGCTGGAAGAGCCAACACAGAATGTGGTCTTTATTTTAGCTACTACTGAATTGCACAAGATACCTGCTACGATTTTATCCCGTGTGCAACGTTTTGAATTTAAATCGATTAAGACACAGGATATTAAGGAACATATCCGCTATATCTTAGAAAAAGAAAATATCAGTTCTGAACCAGAGGCTGTGGAAATCATTGCCAGACGGGCTGAAGGTGGAATGCGAGATGCCTTGTCTATTTTAGATCAAGCCCTGAGTTTGACACAGGGAAACGAGTTGACGACTGCCATCTCTGAAGAAATTACTGGTACCATTAGTCTATCAGCCTTGGATGATTATGTGGCTGCCTTGTCTCAACAGGATGTTCCCAAGGCTTTGTCTTGTTTGAATCTTCTTTTTGACAATGGTAAGAGCATGACTCGTTTTGTGACCGACCTTTTGCACTATTTAAGAGATTTGTTAATTGTTCAAGCAGGTGGAGAAAACACTCATCATAGTCCAGTCTTTGTAGAGAATTTAGCACTTCCTCAGGAAAATTTGTTTGAAATGATTCGCTTGGCGACAGTCAGTTTAGCAGATATTAAGTCTAGTTTGCAGCCCAAGATTTATGCTGAGATGATGACCATCCGTTTAGCGGAGGTTAATCCTGAACTGTCTCTTTCAGGGGCGGTTGAAAGTGAAATTTCTGCACTGAGACAGGAAATTGCCCGTCTCAAACAAGAACTTGCCAATGTGGGAACTGTATCTAAGCCAACAAATCCAGCTCCTAGTCGTCCAACAGCAGGCAAGACAATCTATCGTGTGGATCGTAATAAAGTTCAATCTATCTTACAAGAGGCTGTTGAAAATCCTGATTTAGCACGTCAAAATCTGATTCGTTTGCAGAATGCCTGGGGAGAGGTGATTGAAAGTCTTGGAGGTCCTGATAAGGCTCTGCTAGTTGGTTCTCAACCGGTTGCGGCCAATGAACACCATGCTATTCTTGCTTTTGAGTCTAACTTCAATGCTGGTCAAACCATGAAACGGGACAATCTTAACACTATGTTTGGCAATATCCTCAGTCAGGCAGCAGGTTTTTCACCCGAAATTTTAGCCATTTCCATGGAGGAATGGAAAGAAGTTCGAGCAGCCTTTTCAGCCAAAGCCAAATCTTCTCAAACTGAAAAAGAAGCAGAAGAAAGCCTGATTCCAGAAGGATTTGAATTTTTGGCTGATAAAGTGAAGGTAGAGGAAGACTAAAGAAAGATTTCATGATACAATAAGTTTATGAATAGACAACAATTTATTATCATCGCGCTGTTTACAGCTGCTGAGACCTATTTTTTCAATGAAGCCTGGATGACTGGTCGTTATATTATGGCAGCCTTTTGGGCCATTTTGCTCTTTAGAAATTTCCGAGTTAGTTACTTGATGGGTAAAATAGTAGATGTCATTGACCAACATTTAAAAGGAAAAGACTAGTCCTCAGCTTCTAGACAAAATCAAAGCCTTTTAGGCTTTTTTTTGTTATACTATAAAAGTATATTTATTGACCTTTTACCGTATTTTCTAGGGAAATCAAGTATGTTTCCAGTAAGAACTGTAAAGGCCTTGAAAAAGAAAGGAACTATCATGTCAGTATTAGAGATCAAAGATCTTCACGTTGAGATTGAAGGAAAAGAAATTTTAAAAGGGGTTAACCTGACCCTGAAAACAGGAGAAATCGCCGCTATCATGGGACCAAATGGTACAGGTAAATCGACTCTTTCTGCAGCTATCATGGGAAATCCAAACTATGAAGTTACCAAAGGTGAAGTCTTGTTTGATGGCGTAAACATCCTTGAGTTGGAAGTTGATGAGCGTGCGCGTATGGGACTTTTCCTTGCTATGCAATACCCATCAGAAATTCCTGGAATTACCAATGCTGAGTTTCTTCGTGCAGCTATGAATGCTGGTAAAGAAGACGATGAGAAGATTTCAGTTCGTGAGTTTATCACTAAATTGGATGAGAAGATGGAATTACTCAACATGAAAGAAGAAATGGCTGAGCGTTACCTCAACGAAGGTTTCTCTGGTGGTGAGAAAAAACGCAATGAGATTCTTCAACTTTTGATGTTGGGACCAACTTTTGCCCTTTTGGATGAGATTGACTCTGGTCTTGATATTGATGCCCTTAAAGTTGTTTCTAAAGGTGTGAATGCTATGCGAGGTGAAGGCTTTGGTGCTATGATTATCACTCACTACCAACGTCTTTTGAACTACATCACACCTGATGTGGTACACGTCATGATGGAAGGTCGTGTTGTCCTTTCAGGTGGTCCAGAATTGGCTGCGCGTTTGGAACGTGAAGGATACGCAAAACTAGCTGAAGAACTTGGCTACGACTACAAGGAAGAATTGTAATTCCCTCGTATCTTTTAGGAGAAGTAAATGACTAAAGAAAATATTAAACTTTTTTCAGAAATGCACGCTGAACCAAGCTGGTTGGCTGACCTCCGTCAAAAAGCTTTTGACAAGATTGAGACTTTGGAATTACCAGTTATTGAGCGTGTCAAATTCCACCGTTGGAATCTGGGTGATGGAACGATTACAGAAAGTGAGCCATCAGCAAATGTTCCAGATTTCACAGCTCTAGATAATCACTTGAGGTTGGTACAAGTAGGAACTCAAACTGTTTTTGAGCAAATTCCAGTTGAATTGGCTGAACAGGGTGTCGTCTTTACAGACTTCCACTCAGCTTTAGAAGAAATTCCAGAGCTGATCGAAGAATTCTTCATGTCATCTGTTAAGTATGACGATGACAAGTTGGCAGCCTACCATACAGCTTATTTCAATAGTGGTGCTGTTCTCTATATTCCTGATAACGTTGAGATTAAAGAACCAATCGAAGGAATTTTCTATCAAGACAGCGATAGTGATGTGCCGTTTAACAAGCATATTATGATTATCGCTGGTAAGAACAGTAAGATTAGTTATCTGGAGCGTTTAGAGTCACGTGGTGGAGGTAGTGCTAAGGCAACTGCAAATATCACAGTTGAAGTGATTGCACGTTCTGGTGCGCAAGTCAAGTTTGCTGCGATTGACCGTCTAGGTGAAAACGTCACTGCTTACATTAGCCGTCGTGGTAAATTAGGCAACGATGCAAGCATTGACTGGGCAATCGGTGTCATGAACGAAGGGAACGTCGTTGCGGACTTTGATAGCGACTTGATTGGTAACGGTAGCCATGCTGACCTGAAAGTTGTAGCTCTTTCAAGTGGCCGTCAGGTACAAGGGATTGATACCCGAGTAACTAACTATGGTTGCAACTCAATCGGGAATATCCTTCAACATGGGGTTATTCTTGAAAAAGCAACCTTGACCTTCAATGGTATTGGCCACATTATCAAGGGTGCCAAGGGAGCAGATGCCCAACAAGAGAGCCGTGTTCTTATGCTGTCAGACCAAGCGCGTTCAGATGCCAATCCAATTCTTTTGATTGATGAAAATGATGTTACTGCAGGACACGCGGCTTCTATCGGTCAGGTAGATCCAGAAGACATGTACTACCTCATGAGCCGTGGTTTGGATAAGGCAACTGCAGAACGCTTGGTTGTTCGTGGTTTCCTTGGATCCGTCATCGTTGAGATTCCAGTCAAGGAAGTTCGTGATGAAATGATTGCAACGATCGAAGAAAAATTGTCAAAACGCTAAGGGGTAGCCTATGTTAGATGTAGAAGCGATTCGCAAGGATTTTCCAATTTTAGACCAGATTGTTAATGATGAACCATTGGTTTATTTGGACAATGCTGCGACGACACAAAAACCACTAGCAGTTCTGGAGACGATTAACCGCTACTATGAGCAGGACAATGCCAATGTTCACCGTGGGGTTCATACCTTGGCTGAACGAGCAACAGCATCTTATGAAGCAGCTCGTGAAACCATTCGTAAGTTTATCAATGCAGGCTCAATAAAGGAAGTTCTCTTCACTAGAGGAACGACGACCAGTCTGAACTGGGTAGCGCGCTTTGCTGAGGAAGTCTTGACTGAGGGAGACCAGGTCTTGATTTCCGTCATGGAACACCATTCCAATATCATTCCATGGCAGGAAGCCTGCCGTAAGACTGGGGCAGAGCTTGTCTATGTCTATCTCAAGGACGGAGCTCTGGATATGGATGATTTGCGAGCTAAATTGACTGATAGAGTCAAGTTTGTTTCCCTAGCTCACGCCTCAAATGTTCTGGGTGTAGTCAATCCGATTAAAGAAATCACGCAAATGGCCCACCAAGTTGGAGCCATCATGGTGGTGGATGGTGCTCAATCTACGCCTCATATGAAGATCGATGTCCAGGACTTGGATGTGGACTTCTTTGCCTTTTCAGGTCACAAGATGGCTGGTCCGACTGGTATCGGTGTTCTTTATGGCAAAGAAAAGTATCTGGAGCAAATGTCACCAGTTGAATTTGGCGGTGAGATGATTGATTTCGTCTATGAGCAATCTGCTAGCTGGAAGGAGTTGCCTTGGAAATTTGAGGCTGGAACACCAAATATGGCAGGTGCTATCGGACTAGCTGCAGCAGTGGATTATCTGGAAAAGATTGGTATGGATACCATTGAAGCTCATGAGCAGGAATTAATCTCGTATGTCTATCCAAAATTGCAGGCGATAGAAGGATTGACCATTTATGGTTCGCAGGACTTGTCTCAACGTTCAGGTGTCATTGCCTTTAACCTTGGGAATCTTCATCCTCACGACCTTGCTACAGCTCTGGATTATGAAGGTGTGGCAGTTCGAGCAGGTCACCATTGTGCGCAACCTTTGCTCCAGTATTTGGATGTCCCAGCAACAGCTCGCGCAAGTTTTTATATTTACAATACCAAGGCAGATTGCGACAAGCTAGTCGATGCCTTACAAAAGACAAAGGAGTTTTTCAATGGCACTTTCTAAACTAGATAGCCTTTATATGGCAGTGGTAGCAGACCATTCGAAAAATCCACATCATCAAGGGAAGTTAGAAGACGCTGAACAAATCAGTCTCAATAATCCGACCTGTGGAGATGTCATCAATCTCTCTGTCAAGTTTGATGCAGAAGACCGCTTGGAGGATATCGCTTTTCTAAACTCAGGTTGCACCATCTCGACTGCCTCTGCAAGCATGATGACAGATGCCGTTTTAGGAAAAACCAAACAAGAAATATTAGAACTTGCGACCATTTTTTCTGAAATGGTTCAAGGGCAAAAAGATGAACGTCAAGACAAACTTGGCGATGCAGCCTTCTTGTCAGGTGTTGCCAAATTCCCTCAACGAATTAAGTGTGCAACCCTAGCTTGGAATGCCCTGAAGAAAACAATTGAAAATCAAGAAAAACAGTAAGACAAGCTTCTTATGTCTTATGAATCAGTAAAACTGAAGAATGAAAGAAAGGATATTATGGCTGAAGAAAGAGTAGAACCAAAACCAATTGATCTTGGTGAATATAAATTTGGTTTCCATGATGATGTAGAGCCTGTCCTATCGACAGGAAAAGGATTAAACGAAGATGTCATTCGCGAATTATCGGCTGCTAAGGGAGAACCTGAGTGGATGTTAGAATTCCGTTTGAAGTCTTATGAAACCTTTAAAAAAATGCCCATGCAAACATGGGGAGCAGACTTATCAGAGATTGACTTTGATGACTTGATCTACTACCAAAAACCATCTGATAAACCTGCTCGCTCTTGGGATGAAGTTCCTGAAAAAATTAAAGAAACCTTTGAGCGTATCGGGATTCCTGAAGCTGAGCGTGCTTATCTAGCTGGTGCCTCTGCTCAGTATGAGTCAGAAGTGGTTTACCACAACATGAAGGAAGAGTTCCAGAAATTGGGGATTATCTTTACAGATACAGATTCTGCCCTCAAGGAATACCCAGACTTGTTTAAACAATACTTTGCCAAGTTGGTACCGCCGACAGATAACAAGTTGGCTGCCCTCAACTCAGCAGTATGGTCAGGTGGAACATTTATCTACGTACCAAAAGGTGTTAAGGTAGATATTCCGCTTCAAACTTACTTCCGTATCAACAACGAAAATACAGGTCAGTTCGAACGTACCTTGATTATCGTTGACGAGGGAGCGAGTGTTCACTACGTAGAAGGATGTACGGCACCAACTTATTCAAGCAACAGCTTGCATGCGGCCATCGTAGAAATCTTCGCCTTGGACGGAGCTTATATGCGTTATACGACTATTCAAAACTGGTCTGATAACGTTTATAACTTGGTAACAAAACGTGCTAAGGCTCAAAAGGATGCCACTGTTGAGTGGATCGATGGAAACTTGGGTGCCAAAACAACCATGAAATATCCATCCGTTTACCTAGATGGAGAAGGGGCGCGTGGTACTATGCTCTCTATCGCCTTTGCTAATGCAGGACAACACCAAGACACTGGTGCTAAGATGATCCACAATGCTCCACATACAAGTTCGTCTATCGTGTCTAAATCCATCGCTAAAGGCGGAGGAAAGGTGGACTACCGTGGACAAGTAACCTTTAACAAAAACTCTAAGAAATCTGTTTCTCACATCGAGTGTGACACCATTATCATGGATGACTTATCAGCATCAGATACTATTCCATTTAATGAAATTCATAACTCGCAAGTTGCTTTGGAACACGAAGCTAAGGTTTCTAAGATTTCAGAAGAACAACTCTATTACCTCATGAGCCGTGGCTTGTCAGAATCTGAGGCAACAGAGATGATTGTTATGGGATTTGTAGAACCCTTCACAAAAGAACTTCCAATGGAATATGCAGTTGAGCTGAACCGCTTGATTAGCTATGAGATGGAAGGATCAGTTGGGTAAGAATATGTAGAATCTGAGCAGGATTTATTCTGTTCGGATTTTTTTGAAAAATTATCTTATAAATATTCACAAAATCCCTTTTATATGATAAAATAAAACAATCATATTTAATGGAGATGAAGTATGAATATTTTTAGAACAAAAGATGTTAGCTTGGGACGTACTGAAATGCACCGTCATTTAAAAGTGTGGGATTTGATTTTATTAGGGATAGGTGCCATGGTAGGGACTGGGATTTTTACCATTACAGGAACCGCAGCAGCAACGCTTGCTGGTCCGTCACTGGTTGTATCCATAGTGATTTCTGCCCTGTGTGTTTCTTTATCTGCCCTCTTTTTCGCAGAGTTTGCTTCTCGTATTCCTGCAACTGGTGGTGCTTATAGTTATTTGTATGCAATTTTGGGTGAATTACCAGCTTGGATTGCTGGCTGGCTAACCATCATGGAATTCATGACAGCAGTTTCTGGTGTAGCTTCTGGCTGGGCCGCTTATTTTAAAGGTTTACTTAGTAACTATAGTATTTCAATGCCTCAAGCCTTAAATGGGACCTTTAACCCTGAGCAGGGTACCTATATAGACCTTTTACCTATTTTGGTACTGACACTGGTAACCGGTTTAGTTTTATTAAATTCCAAGGCAGCATTGCGTTTTAATTCGCTTCTAGTCGTCTTGAAATTCTCTGCTCTCGCTTTGTTTATTCTAGTTGGTATCTGGTATATTAAACCAGAAAATTGGTCCAACTTTGCTCCTTTTGGTTTTGGTCAAATTTATGGTGGAAGTACTGGAATAATGGCAGGAGCATCTTTGATGTTCTTTGGTTTCCTAGGATTTGAATCTATTTCGATGGCTGTTGATGAAATTCAAAATCCACAAAAGAATGTCCCACGAGGTATTGTTTTGTCTTTGACAATCGTAACGATTCTCTATGCTCTGGTTACATTAGTATTGACAGGGATTGTTCACTACAGCCAACTCAATGTGGATGATGCTGTAGCATTTTCATTGCGAAGTATTGGAATTGGTTGGGCAGCTAATTATGTATCATTAGTGGCTATTTTGACTTTAATAACAGTGTGTATTTCTATGACCTATGCCTTATCGCGTATGATTTACAGTTTAGCACGTGATGGTCTTTTACCTCGAAGTTTTAAGCAATTAAGCAAAACAAGTCGTGTTCCTAAAAATGCGACCATCTTAACTGGAGTTGCTTCTGCAATTGCAGCAGGAGTGTTTCCACTGGCTAGTATTGCAGCCTTTCTAAATATTTGTACGCTGGCTTATCTTATTTTATTGGCTTATGGAATTATAAAACTTAGAAAGAATAAGGGAATGCCTAAAGAAGGAGAATTCAAAACTCCCCTAGTTCCCTTGTTACCGATTCTCTCGATTCTAATCTGTCTTTCCTTTATGCTTCAATATAGTATAGAAACATGGATTGCGTTTGGCATTGCTCTTGTAGTTGGACTTGTGATTTACTTTACTTATGGCTATCGTCATTCTACACTTTCTGAATAAAGAAAAAGCTGGAACTTCCCAGCTTTTTGCTTACTCTTTTATATATGTGAAACCTTCTCCTAGGATTTCGTGAGCTTCTGTAATAGTTATAAAGGCTTGAGGATCAATTCGATGAATCATTTCCTTCATTTTCACAATTTCATTTCTTCCGACAATACAGTAAATGATTTTTAAATCTTCTTGACTATAATAACCTTGACCTGAGATGAAAGTAACGCCTCTACCTAGGTCATCATTAATCGCCTTAGCAAGTTGGTCAGGACGTTTGGTAATAATCATAAATCCTTTACCTGCGTAGCCACCTTCGCCAATCAAATCAATGACACGCGAAACGATAAAATCAAATAAGAGCGTGTAGGAAACCAATCTCAAGTCCTTGAAGATTAGGAGAATGAGCATGAGAATACAAAAATCTAAGATAAAGAGCAGTTTTCCCATTGATATATGAGTGTACTTGTTGAGAATACGAGCTACAATATCAGTACCACCAGTTGTACCTCCAGCATTAAAGATAATTCCAAGACCAATTCCCAATAGAATCCCAGCTATAAGGGCAGTGATTAGTAAATCACCTTGAAGATCAATATGAAGGGGAATACGTTCAAAAAAGGCCAACCAGGCGGACAAGGCTAAGGTTCCTAGTAAACTAGAATAGAGGGACTTTGCTCCAAAAATCTTCCAAGCTAGGATGAAAAGGGGAATATTAATCAGCAGGTTCATGAGAGAAACAGGGATTTTAAAAAGATAAAAGGTGATGAGGGTAATACCTGTCGCCCCTCCCTCAAAGAGATGATGAGGAACTACAAAATAAGTTAGACCAAAAGCATAGATAGCAGCACCTAGTAAAATGGTTAAAATGGGATAAATTTTTTTAATCATAGGGACCTCTTTTCTTATAAGTAGATTATATCAAATTTTTAAGGAAAATTTGAATGACTCCATTAGGATTTTTAATCTTTTTTTGATATAATTAAAAGTAAGAAAACCAATCTGAATCCTAAAATAGAAAGATTGATACTATGACAAAAATTAAGATTGTAACCGATTCATCTGTTACTATTGAACCTGAACTAGTAAAACAATTAGATATCACTGTTGTTCCGTTATCTGTAATGATTGATAATGTTGTTTATTCTGATGCGGATTTGAAAGAAGAAGGTAAATTTCTTCAGTTGATGCAAGAAAGTAAGAATCTTCCAAAAACAAGTCAGCCACCTGTAGGTGTCTTTGCTGAAGTTTTTGAAGACCTATGCAAAGATGGTAGCCAGATTCTTGCTATTCATATGTCTCACGCCCTTTCTGGCACTGTAGAAGCGGCACGTCAAGGTGCTAGCTTATCTACTGCCGATGTAACAGTTATTGATAGTTCCTTCACTGACCAAGCCTTGAAATTCCAAGTTGTTGAGGCTGCAAAATTAGCGCAAGAAGGCAAAGAGTTGGAGGAAATCTTATCTCATGTAGAAGAGGTTAAAAACCACACAGAACTCTATATTGGCGTTTCGACTTTGGAAAACCTTGTTAAAGGTGGACGAATTGGGCGTGTAACTGGATTGTTGAGCTCACTTCTCAATATACGTGTTGTCATGCAGATGAAGGACCATGAATTGCAGCCAATAGTTAAAGGTCGTGGAGCTAAAACTTTTAAAAAATGGTTGGATGAACTGATAACATCGCTCTCTGAACGTTCTGTAGCAGAGATTGGAATTTCATATTCTGGTAACGCTGATTGGGCAAAAGAGATGAAAGAAAGCTTACAAGCTTATGTTGAAAAGCCTATTTCAGTTTTGGAAACGGGCTCTATTATTCAAACTCACACGGGTGAGAATGCTTGGGCTGTTTTAGTACGTTACCACTCCTAAAAAAATAAATAAAATGGGAAGAAATAGTGTTTTTAACTTGACCTAAAAGGGATTTTAGGATATGATTATATTTGTTAATTAGAAATAAAATTGGAGGAATCATTAACATGGCAAACAAACAAGATTTGATCGCTAAAGTAGCAGAAGCTACAGAATTGACTAAGAAAGACTCAGCAGCAGCAGTTGAAGCTGTATTCGCAGCAGTAACTGAGTACCTTGCAGCTGGTGAAAAAGTTCAATTGATCGGTTTTGGTAACTTTGAAGTTCGTGAGCGTGCTGCACGTAAAGGTCGCAACCCACAAACTGGTAAAGAAATCAAAATTGCAGCTTCTAAAGTTCCAGCATTCAAAGCTGGTAAAGCTCTTAAAGACGCTGTTAAATAATGACACTTTAAAAAGCCTACTGTATCAAGCTTTCTAGCTTGATACAGTAGGCTTTTTTTAGATATAGTTTTTTCTTTTTAAAAGAGAATTTTTTTACAAAAAATCTTGGTTGTTTTGTTTATTTATGCTATAATAGGAACAATTATTTTTAGGAGGTGCAGTATGTCTTATTTGTTTGAGATATTACCGAGTCTATTGAGCGGTGCAAGCATGACTTTGCAGGTTTTTGCACTAGTCTTGATTTTTTCTATTCCCTTGGGCGTTTTGATTGCCTTTGCCTTGAAAGTCCATTGGAAGCTCCTCCATTACCTGATTAACATTTATATCTGGATTATGCGGGGTACACCCTTACTTTTACAATTGATCTTTATCTATTATGTGCTTCCAAGTATTGGGATTCGTTTGGATCGCCTTCCTGCGGCCATTATTGCCTTTGTTCTCAATTATGCGGCTTACTTTGCTGAAATCTTCCGTGGAGGGATTGATACCATTCCTAAAGGTCAATATGAAGCTGCTAAGGTTTTGAAGTTTAGTCCTTTTGACACAGTTCGCTATATTATCTTGCCCCAAGTGACCAAGGTTGTTCTTCCTAGCGTATTTAATGAAGTTATGAGTTTGGTCAAGGATACGTCCTTGGTCTATGCTCTCGGAATTTCAGACCTTATCTTGGCTAGTCGAACAGCTGCCAACCGTGATGCTAGCCTAGTTCCTATGTTCTTGGCAGGAGCCATTTACTTAATTTTGATTGGAATTGTGACTATTCTTGCCAAAAAAGTTGAGAAGAAGTACAGTTACTATAGATAGGAGGCTGCCATGTTAGAATTAAGAAATATCAATAAGCGCTTTGGTGAAAAGCAAATTTTATCTAATTTCAGTCTGAAAATTCCTGAAAAGCAAATCCTGGCTATCGTAGGGCCTTCTGGTGGAGGTAAGACAACTCTCTTACGTATGCTTGCGGGCCTTGAAACCATTGATTCAGGGGAAATTTTTTATAATGGAGAACCTTTAGAACTGGATGAACTGGAGAAGCGGAATCTACTGGGATTTGTCTTCCAAGATTTTCAACTGTTCCCTCATTTATCAGTTCTAGATAATTTGACCTTATCTCCTTTGAAAACAATGGGGATGAGGCAGGACGAGGCTGAGAAGAAGGCGCGAGGGCTTTTGGAACAGTTAGGATTAGCAGGGCATGCAGATGCTTATCCCTTCTCACTATCTGGTGGGCAAAAGCAACGGGTGGCCTTGGCGCGTGCTATGATGATTGACCCAGAAATCATTGGCTACGATGAACCAACTTCTGCCCTGGATCCAGAATTGCGCTTGGAAGTGGAAAAACTGATCTTGCAAAATAGGGAATTAGGGATGACGCAGATTGTCGTTACCCACGATTTACAGTTCGCTGAAAATATTGCGGACCAAATTCTCAAAGTTGAGCCCAAGTAGGAGGTGCCGATGACTAATAAGAAAATTGCTTTAGTATTGGTTTCTCTTCTGACTCTCTTTTTAACAGCTTGTACTCAGAAGGCTAGCGATCCAAAGCAGGATAACTGGGATAAGTATCAAGAGCAGGGAACGATTACTATTGGTTTTGACAATACCTTTGTACCCATGGGATTTGAAGAAAAGAATGGCCAATATACAGGCTTTGATATTGATTTGGCGCAAGCAGTTTCTGAAAAATTAGGTGTCAAGGTGCAATTCCAGCCAATCGACTGGGATATGAAGGAGACGGAACTGCAAAATGGAACCATAGATGCCATTTGGAATGGCTATTCTGCGACTGATGAACGCCGAGAAAAAGTTGCCTTTAGTATTCCTTATATGGAAAATCAGCAAGTACTAGTTACGAAGAAAAGCAAGCAAATTCGTTCAGTAGAGGATATGAAGGATAAGACCTTGGGAGCTCAAGCAGGTTCCTCTGGTTATTTAGACTTTGAAGCTCAGCCAGACTTACTGAAAAATCGTGTTAAAGACCAGAAGGGCAATCAATACCAGAGTTTCAATGAAGCCTTAATTGATTTGAAAAATGATCGGATTGATGCTTTGTTGATTGACCGAGTGTATGCTAATTATTACCTCCAGTCTGAGGGGATATTAAATGATTACAATGTCTTTTCAGCTGGATTTGAAAGTGAATCTTTTGCTGTTGGAGTTAGACCAGCTGATAAAAGATTATTAACAGTATTAAACCAAGCCTTTATTGAACTATACAAAGAAGGAAAGTTCCAGGAAATCAGCCAGAAATGGTTTGGAGAAGATGTGGCAACAAAAGAAGTGAAAAGTAGAGATTGAGTTTTTCCTCAGTCTCTTTTTGTATCGAAAAATCCTCTGGCAAGTACCAGAGGATAAGAGGTTATTTCATTGTTGGGAAGAGCAATACATCACGGATAGTAGTTGTATCAGTTAGGAGCATGCAGAGACGGTCGATACCGATTCCCAAACCACCTGTTGGTGGCATACCATATTCAAGAGCTTCAATGTAATCGTAGTCGATACCTGTTGCCTCATCGTCACCAAGTTCTTTAGCTTTAGCTTGGGCTTCAAAACGGCTAAGTTGGTCGATTGGATCATTCAATTCAGTAAAGGCATTTCCGTACTCTTTGGTCATGATGAAGAGTTCGAAACGGTCAGTAAAGCGTTCGTCTTCAGGATTCTTCTTAGCTAGTGGAGATACAGCTACTGGATGTCCATAGACAAAGGTCGGTTGGATCAAGGTTTCTTCAACAAACTCTTCAAAGAAAGCATTGATGATGTGGCCAACTTCAGTGTAATGTTTCTCAACTGGAACTTTCTTCTCAGCAGCGATAGCTTTAGCTTCTTCCAAAGTCATATCTTGCCAGAAATCTACACCAGTAATTTCCTTGATAGCATCCACCATGTGAACACGTTTAAATGGTTCGTTGATCTTGATTTCAGTACCTTGATAGTTAACAGGACCATCGCCTTTGACTGATTTAGCAGCATGTTGGATAATGCCTTCCGTCAAGTCCATGATGTCTTGGAAGTCAGCATAAGCTTGGTATACTTCGATAGAAGTAAATTCAGGGTTATGAGTAGCATCCATTCCTTCGTTACGGAAGATACGGCCAATTTCATAAACGCGTTCCATACCACCAACGATAAGGCGTTTTAAGTGAAGCTCAGTCGCAATACGAAGAACCATATCAATATTTTGGGCATTGTGGTGAGTGATAAATGGACGAGCAGCAGCACCACCAGCCTCGTTGTGGAGAACAGGTGTTTCCACTTCAAGGAAACCTTTTTGGTCTAGGTAACGACGGATTTCAGAGATGATTTTTGAACGAGTGACAAAACGCTCGAAGCTTTCACGGTTAGAAATCAAGTCCAGGTAACGTTTACGGTAAATGGTTTCAACGTCTGTCAAACCGTGAAATTTCTCTGGAAGTGGACGAAGGGCCTTAGACAAGTGTGTAATGTGAGTTGCCTTGATAGAGAGTTCTCCCATATCTGTACGCATCACTTCACCTTCGACACCAAGGAAATCTCCTAAGTCTGCTTTTTTGAAGATTTCGTAGTTTTCTTCACCGACAGCATCTTTACGAACGTAGATTTGGATTTGGCCTTCGCGGTCTTGAAGGTGGGCAAATCCAACTTTACCTTTACCACGTTTGGTTACCAAGCGTCCAGCGATAGTAGCTGTTTCGTTTTTATCGTGTAATTGTTCTTTATCGAGGTCAGCATATTTATCTTTTAATTCTTGTGAATTTGCAGTACGTTCAAAACGTTTTCCGAAAGGATCGATTCCTTGTTCACGGAGCGCAGCCATTTTTTCACGGCGAACGATCTGCTGGTCATTTAGTTCTTCCATATGTTCTGTTGACATGGGATCCTCCTAGTTTTACTCAAAATTGAATACGATGAGTCATTTTTTGCGATACTCCCATTTTATCATAAATAGCCAAGAAATTCACGGATAATCTTTCAAAACTAAAAAGAACTTGACGCTGAAATCAAGTTCTGTTATTGATAGGAAGTATCATTCCAAGTATCGAGAGTGAATGTTTCAAAATCATGGGTTTCTAGAATGGTCAGGCTGGCATTTGCTAGACCTCCATCTTTACGAAGAAGTGGCTCTTTATAACCTAGAAGAGTACGAAGACTGGCAGTAAGATTGGCGCCGTGACCGACAATTAGAATACGCTCAGCAGGACTATCTTTTAATGATTTGATAAATTGGATGGTCCGTTGTGTTGTGCTATAAAGGGATTCAGCTCCGAACATTTGAGTGTCAAATTGAGCCAGATTAGATCGGAAAGCTTTGATTTGTTGTGGATAAATAGATTCCAAGGTTGCGATTTTTAAACCTTCCAACTTCCCCAGCTGCCATTCACGGAGATTAGGGACACTTTCTAAAGGACAGGGGGTCTGGAGTTGACTTTGGATAATCTCAGCAGATTTGACCGCTCGAGGTAAATCACTTGAATAAATCTGATCAAAAGGAATTTCCTTGAGATACTGGCCAAGTTGTTTTAGGGTGTCAATGGATTCAGGAAGAAGGGGAGAATCTCCACTGGCACCTTGAAAGCGACCTTCTTGGTTCCAGACTGTACGACCGTGGCGGACAAAGTAGAGTTTCATTACTTACTGTCCTCCAAGATATCTGCAAAGTCAGCTTTTACAAAGCTAGCCAAGTCTTGTGGTGCGACGATAATGCTGTGACCAACTTCTCCAGCAGAGACAATCATTTGATCCAAGTCTAGAGCGATCTTATCGATAAAAATGGGGTAATTGTGTTTCTGACGAATTCCGACAGGATTATTGGCTCCATGAATGTAACCAGTTGTTTTTTCCAAATCCTTTTGGGGAATCATGCTCACTTTTTTATTGCCAGAAATTTTAGCTAGTTTCTTTTCAGACAAGTGTTGAGTGATAGGGACAATTCCGATAATCGGTCCTGTTTTATCTCCCAAAAGAGCCAAGGTTTTGAAAATCTGATCTCGTTCATAACCTTGAGGAAGCTCTCCTTCCAGGGCATTGATTTGAATCCCCTGATGTGGGATGCCTGCTTTAGACAGAATTTGTTCTACCAATGTTTTTTTGATTTTAACTTTTTTTGCCATTATTTATACTTATCCTCCAATTGGCTCATCCAAATACCAAGCCAGATTCCAAGTGCAAAGAAGAAGGCGATGATGACATACCCAACAAGAGAAATACCAGTGTATTGGATACTTTCAGCGTTTCCTGCATTTGGAATCAAGATCAAAAGGGTACTTGATAAGACGATTCCGATGATGAAATGATAGACGCGTGAGTGATAGTTGTTTAAGGCATAATCCATCAATTTTGAAAAAATAATGAGAGTTGCACCTGCCCCGATTCCAATCGGGAAGAAGGTTCCCAAGAGGTCAAAGGTTTTAAAACCAGTCAACATAGGAGCGTAGAGTCCCAAAATCAAAAGTAGGTTTGATGGACTGAGGCCAGGAACTAATACGCCAAGAGCCAGCAGTGCACCTGCTAGGACGAAATTAAGAAAGCTGGCACTTAAGGTTCCAACGACAAAATTTAAGGCATAGAGTCCTAATCCAGAAATGATAAAGGTTGTCCAGAACCAGGCCAAATCAATCTTGTCTCGGTCAGATTCTCGAGTTGATTCTTTGAGGAGGCTAGGAACTGTACCAATGATGGCACCCGCAAAGCTCCATAAGACAAAGACCTGATAATTTTCAAGTAGGTATTCAATCGGGTAGGAAAATAAGCCGATCCCCAGAAGCATGCCGATGGCAACTGGAATAAAATACAAAACATTTTCTTTAAAGTCTTTAAAGGGATGGGCTAGAAAGCCAATCATCCGTTCATAGATTCCTAAGATTGCTGCTAGAACCCCTCCGGAAATTCCCGGTAGAATAAATCCAAGAGCAATCACGATCCCTTTAATAACGCGTGTTAACCATGAGAGCATATTTTTCCTCCAACTATTTCTATTTCAAAAAATCCTTACTATATTGTATCACAATCTAAAACAAAAAGAAAAAGCAAATGAGAAACAAATGCTTTTAAGGTTTTAAAAAGAGTTTTCTAAAGGTTTCTTCCTTATTTTTTAAAGAAGAGATGACGTTGATATCCAAATCGTGGTCAAAGCCAGCAATTTTTCCTTTAGAAGTGTACTGGTGGATGTCGTAATCTAAATCAGTTTTTGGAGTTGCCTCGTAAAATCCTGAGTCAGAACCATAGGAAGGAATCCACACAGACGTAAACTTGTCTGTATTAATACTGTGTTCTTCCATGAAGTAGACCCCAACGTAGATTCCGATATTTTTAGCACCTAGTGATTCTAGTTTTGCTCGAAAGGCTTCAACACCTTCGTTCATATTAGACATGGTTTTTTCTTCCACATCTAGCCAATAGTAGCTAGGGCTGTATGGCGATGAAGCATTATAAAAAACTTCAGCAGCTTTTTCCATTTCTTGGATACTTTTTCCAGCTACATAGGCATAAACACCAACTGGGACATTTCGTTTTTGAAACTCGGTAATATGGGTTTTGAAGGCCTTGTCTACCCCATTAACAAAGGAAGCATCATTTTCTTTTAAAGACTGAGCGCCACTATGGACACGAACGATAGCCCCAGAAATGTTTTGGGAGAGAGTATCGTAATTAATTTCCTCAGGACGTTGCCAACCAGAAACATCAATCACCGGTTTATCTATATTATGGAGCGCCTGCGATTCTACTTGCGCGATATTAGACTTTGTTTTTACAGGATGGTCCTCAAAACGAGGGCGATTTAGGATTAAAATGAAAATCATAATCCCAAAAAAACCAAACAAAATAAGCGGATTAATTTTCTTTCTCATATGTCATAATTTTACCTTAAAAATGAAAAAAAATCAAAAAAAAATACTCAAAAAATGGGTTAAGAAAGGACTTTAGAGCATTTTTTCATTCAAGAGCGCGGAATGATTTGAAATATGGTATAATAAAAGAGAATTTCTAGAGAAAAGAGAAGATTATGTCAAATTATGCCATTATTTTAGCAGCGGGTAAAGGAACTCGCATGAAATCTGATTTGCCAAAAGTTTTGCACAAGGTTGCGGGTATTTCTATGTTAGAACATGTTTTCCGTAGTGTGGGAGCTATCCAGCCTGAAAAGACAGTAACAGTTGTAGGACACAAGGCGGAATTGGTTGAGCAGGTCTTGGCTGGACAGACAGAATTTGTGACTCAATCTGAACAGTTGGGGACAGGTCATGCGGTTATGATGACAGAGCCTATTTTAGAAGGTTTGTCAGGTAACACCTTGGTCATTGCAGGAGATACTCCTTTAATTACTGGTGAAAGCTTGAAAAACTTGATTGATTTCCACATCAATCATAAAAATGTGGCTACTATCTTGACTGCTGAAACAGATAATCCTTTTGGCTATGGACGAATTGTTCGTAATGACAATGCTGAGGTTCTTCGCATTGTTGAGCAAAAGGATGCTACAGATTTTGAAAAGCAAATTAAGGAAATCAACACAGGAACATACGTCTTTGACAACGAGCGTTTGTTTGAGGCTTTGAAAAATATCAATACCAATAATGCTCAAGGTGAATACTATATTACAGACGTCATTGGCATTTTCCGTGAAGCTGGTGAAAAAGTTGGCGCTTATACTTTGAAAGATTTTGATGAGAGTCTTGGAGTAAATGACCGTGTGGCTCTTGCGACTGCTGAGTCAGTTATGCGTCGTCGCATCAATCATCAACATATGGTCAATGGTGTTAGCTTTGTCAATCCAGAAGCAACTTATATCGATATTGATGTCGAGATCGCTCCTGAAGTTCAAATTGAAGCCAATGTTACCTTGAAGGGACAAACGAAAATTGGTGCTGAGACTGTTTTGACAAACGGTACTTATGTAGTTGATAGTACTATCGGAGCAGGAGCTGTTATTACCAACTCTATGATTGAGGAAAGTAGTGTTGCGGACGGTGTGACAGTCGGTCCTTATGCCCACATTCGTCCAGGTTCAAGTCTGGGTGCCCAAGTTCATATTGGTAACTTTGTTGAGGTGAAAGGTTCTTCTATCGGTGAGAATACCAAGGCTGGTCATTTGACTTATATCGGAAACTGTGAAGTGGGTAGCAAGGTTAATTTTGGTGCTGGAACCATTACAGTCAACTATGACGGCAAAAACAAATACAAGACAGTCATCGGCAACAATGTCTTTGTTGGTTCAAATTCAACCATTATTGCGCCAGTAGAACTTGGTGACAATTCCCTTGTTGGAGCTGGTTCAACTATTACCAAAGACGTGCCAGCGGATGCTATTGCTATTGGTCGCGGTCGTCAGGTTAATAAAGACGAATATGCAACACGCCTTCCTCATCATCCTAAGAATCAGTAGGAGCCTATCATGGAATTTGAAGAAAAAACACTTAGCAGAAAAGAAATCTATCAAGGACCAATATTTAAACTGGTCCAAGATCAGGTTGAATTACCAGAAGGTAAAGGAACTGCCCAACGGGATTTGATTTTCCACAATGGGGCTGTCTGTGTTTTAGCAGTAACGGATGAACAAAAACTCATCTTGGTCAAGCAGTACCGCAAAGCCATCGAGGCTGTCTCTTACGAAATTCCAGCTGGAAAACTGGAAGTAGGAGAAAATACAGACCCTGTCGCAGCAGCCCTGCGTGAATTAGAGGAAGAAACAGCCTATACAGGGAAATTAGAACTCTTGTACGATTTTTACTCAGCCATTGGCTTTTGTAATGAAAAGTTAAAACTATACCTAGCAAGCGATTTGACAAAGGTGGAAAATCCGCGTTCGCAGGATGAGGATGAAACCTTGGAAGTCCTTGAAGTGAGCTTAGAAGAAGCCAAGGAATTAATCCAATCAGGTCATATCTGCGATGCCAAGACAATTATGGCTGTTCAGTATTGGGAATTGCAGAAAAAATAGAGGAGGTCAGTATGGGTAAACCTTTATTAACGGATGAAATGATTGAAAGGGCTAATAGAGGCGAAAAAATTTCGGGTCCCCCTTTGCTTGATGACGAGGAAACCAAGATTTTACCAACCTCTTCTTCCCGTTTTGGTTATGCCAATCCTAAGGATCATGGTTTTAGTCAGGAAACCTTGAAGATTCAGGTCGAACCGTCTATTCATAAAAGCCGTCGCATTGAAAATACCAAGAGAAATGTTTTCAATTCTAAGTTAAATAAAATCTTATTCGCAGTCATCTTTCTCTTGATTTTGCTTGTCTTAGCAATGAAACTTTTATAATGGAAAAGGAATTGAAATGAAAATAGGAATTATTGCGGCTATGCCAGAAGAACTGGCGTATCTGGTCCAGCATTTAGACAATGCCCAGGAGCAAGTTGTTTTAGGTAATACCTATCATACTGGAACCATTGCCTCGCATGAAGTCGTTCTTGTAGAAAGTGGAATTGGTAAGGTCATGTCTGCTATGAGTGTGGCGATTTTGGCTGATCATTTTCAAGTGGATGCTTTGATTAACACAGGATCAGCTGGGGCAGTAGCAGAAGGTATTGCTGTTGGAGATGTCGTGATTGCTGACAAATTAGCCTATCATGATGTGGATGTTACAGCTTTTGGCTATGCTTATGGACAAATGGCGCAACAACCACTTTATTTCGAATCGGATAAAACCTTTGTTGCCAAAATCCAAGAGAGTTTATCTCAATTGGATCAAAAATGGCATCTTGGTTTGATTGCTACAGGAGATAGTTTTGTTGCTGGAAATGACAAGATAGAAGTGATTAAGTCCCATTTTCCAGAAGTTTTAGCTGTTGAGATGGAGGGGGCAGCGATTGCTCAGGCAGCGCATGCTCTTAATCTTCCAGTCTTAGTCATCCGAGCTATGAGTGACAATGCCAACCATGAAGCAAACATCTCTTTTGATGAGTTTATTATCGAAGCTGGACGTCGCTCTGCCCAAGTCTTATTAGCCTTTTTGAAGGCCTTAGATTAAGCGAAAATTTGACAGTTTTTCTAGCTTATGATAAGATTTAAGTAAAGAAAAGCTAGAAAACGTTTCAGAGGATATTATGAGTATTGAAATGACCGTCAGTGAGATTGCAGAGGTCTTAGGATTATCTCGCCAAGCAATCAATAACCGTGTCAAAGAATTACCAGAGGAAGACACAGATAAAAATGACAAAGGGGTAACAGTCGTTACCAGAAGTGGCTTGATTAAGCTAGAAGAAATCTATAAAAAAACGATTTTTGAAGATGAGCCTGTCAGTGAAGATGTCAAGCAGCGTGAACTGATGGAGATTCTAGTTGATGAGAAGAATGCAGAAATTCTCCGTCTTTATGAACAATTAAAAGCCAAGGATCGTCAGTTATCAGAAAAAGACGAGCAGATACGTATCAAAGACCGTCAGATTGCTGAGAAAGACAAACAACTAGATCAGCAGCAACAATTAACCCTTCAAGCCATGAAGGATCAAGAAAATCTTAAGCTAGAGCTGGACCAAGCAAAAGAAGAAGTCCAATCAACTAAGAAAGGCTTTTTTGCTCGTTTATTTGGAGGATAATCAAGGAGCTGTTTAGGTTAAATGCTAACCTGATGGCTTCTTTTATTTCTAATCTAAATAGTATAGTTGCTCAATTAATACTCAATGAAAATCAAAGAGCAAACTAGGAAGCTAGCCGCAGGCTGCTCAAAGCACTGCTTTGAGGTTGTAGATAAGACTGACGAAGTCAGTTACATATATCTACGGCAAGGCGACGTTGACGTGGTTTGAAGAGATTTTCGAAGAGTATAAAATAACAGTATAGGAGAGGTATAGAATGGAACGATTAGAAGATTACATTGCTTTCGATTTAGAATTTAATCAGCATGAAGGGCAAACACACTTGATTCAAGTATCGGCAGTGCGTTTTAGAGATGGTCAGGAAATCGATGCCTATGATTCATATGTCCATACTAGTGTGCCTCTAAAGAGTTTTATCAATGGTTTGACTGGGATTACAGCTGAGACATTAAAAGATGCTCCTCCAGTGGAGAAAGTTATAAAAGATTTCCAAGAGTTTGTGGGTTCTTTACCTATGGTTGGCTACAATGCTGCTAAAAGTGATTTGCCTATTTTAGTGGAGCATGGTTTAGACTACAGCCAGCAGTATAAGGTGGACTTGTATGATGAAGCTTTTGAACGCCGTAGTTCGGATTTACATGGTATTGCCAATCTCAAATTGCAAACTGTTGCCTCGTTTCTTGGATTTCAAGGTCAGTCTCATAATAGCTTAGAGGATGCTCGTATGACAGCGCGTGTTTACGAGTCCTTTCTAGAGTCGGATAAAGCTAGAGAATTGTTAGGGGCAGAAAGTAGCCTATCAAACAATCCTTTTGGAGGCTTGGATTTGTCTCAATTATTTGACTAGGAGTGCCTATGAAACCTGAAAAACCTAAAAATCTAGGTTTTAAGCAGATATACTTTAATCTAGATAAAATACTTTTTCTATTTTTCTTGACTTTTATGATGATTGAGTTTGTCTGGTTACCGTCCAATTCTTGGATTGCTGGACTTTTACTCCGTCAGACAGGTTATCTCTTTCTATCTTACAACAATATTTTTGCCATTATAAAGGGTTCGCCATTTGTTAGTCTTGCTTTATTTATTCTGGTAATCGTTAATTTACTGATCGCCTATTACCAGATAGGACTTCTCTTTATCGGAGCCCGGCACCTACTCTATCATGAAAAGAGAACTTTGCTGGAGTACAGTCGTAAGGTCTTTCATCAAAGTTTCTTGTTTATGAAGCAAGCGACGCTTTCCAAGATAGCCTTTATCTTCTTTTATGTCATGATGCTCTTTCCATTGATTCGAAAGATTTTAAAGATTTACTACCTCAATAAAATTGTCATTCCAGACTTTATCGTTGATTATGTGGAAGACAAGTATTGGCTAGTAGGTATAGTGGTTACTATTCTGGCTTTACTTCTATTTTACATTTCAGTGCGTTTCATGTTTGCTCTACCTCAGCTTTTATTTGAGAAGAAAACAGTCAAAGAAGCAGTCAGATACAGTCTAGAGAAGACAAGAAAGCACTCCTGGTTTTACATTTGGAACTTGCTTTGGATTATCGTCAAAACCTACCTATTTTTCATTCTTTTATTGATTCCAATCTTGGCAAGTCAGGTACTGATGGATGGATTGACCCATAAGGAATCTCTTGTGCTGGGAATTATCAACTTTGTCTTGATTAAGAATTTCCATTATATGGCCTTGACTTACTTTCTCATTAAGTTTGTTTCCTTTTTGACAGGGGAGGAACTAGAAATCACACCAAGGAGAAAGAAAGACCACTGGATGAGATGGGGAGTGATGGGCTGTGCCGCTATCTTTTTCGCTCTTGAGGGTTATGTTTATTTAGAAGCTCCAGTTGCTAATAAACCTTTGATTATCTCTCACAGGGGAGTATCTAATAAGAATGGTGTGCAAAATACCGTCCAATCACTAGAAAAAACCGCTCAGTTATCTCCAGACTTCGTTGAGACGGATGTTCAGGAAACAAAAGATGGTCAGTTTGTCATGATGCATGATGCCAATATCAAGAATCTGACAGGAGTTAATGCCAATCCTCAGGATCTCACTTTGGAAGAATTAACCAAACTCGATATTTCAGAAAATGGCTATCATAGCAAGGTGTCTAGTTTTGATGACTATCTCAATAAAGCTAATGAATTGCATCAAAAACTCCTCATTGAGATTAAAACCAGTCGAAAAGATAGTCCAGATATGATGAAACGCTTTATGGAAAAATATGGAACGATTCTTAAGCAGAATGGTCACCAAATGCAGTCCTTGGACTACCATGTGATTGATCAGGTATTGTCCTATGATTCACAAATCCCAGTTTATTTCATCCTACCTTACAATAGTATTTTTCCAAGAACCAAGGCCACAGGTTATACTATGGAGTATTCAACCTTGGATGAAAATTTTGTCAACAAGCTTTGGAATACCGATCAGAAATTGTACGTGTGGACCATCAATAGTTCAGAGTCCTTTGATAAATCTGTTCATTTGGGTGCAGACGGCATGATAACGGATGACTTGGAAATGATTCAAGATCAGGTCACCATTGCCCAAGAAGACCCAGAGTATACGGATTTACTGTTCAAACAGGCCATGGAATTCTTTAATTTTTAGTAATAAAAAGAGTCTGGGACAAAAAGATTTTGATTTTAGGAATTCTTTATTATAAATTTTAAAAATCGATGGATTAGACAAAAAAGCGAACAAGACAGAATTCTGAGTGTCAGATAATTCGTTTTGTTCGCTTTTTATATTTAAGGTTAGACTTTCGTCCCAGACTCAGATTGAAGATAAAGTCCTTAGAAACTTGTACTCTAAGGATTTTATCTTCAATCAGGGGTTGGCGAGAGCTAACCTTATTTGATATAGAGTTCTTGGTTTTTTAGGACAATTTCACGGATATTTGCAAATTTTTTAAGTTTTTTAAGCTCTTCAGGATGGGTTACGAGAGTGATAACATAACCCTCTTTGCCCATGCGGCCAGTACGGCCAGCACGGTGAGTGTAGGTTTCGATGTCCCTAGGAATATCAAAGTTTACGACACATTCTAGGCTATCGATATCAATCCCACGTGCCAGGAGGTCTGTTGCAAGGAGCAGGGTTAGTTGCTTGTCTTTAAACTTTTCTAAGATGACTTTTCTAAATTTGACATTGATATCACTAGCTAGAGAAACAGCCAAGATATCCCGATACTGTAATTTTTCTTCTGCGCTTCCAAGGTCTGATAGGCTGTTAAAGAAGACTAGACCACGGAAATCCTCAACATGAGCTAGTTTTCGTAGCATATCCACTCGGTGACGTTGGTCTACCTGCATGTAGAAGTGTTGAATGTTGTCCAGTTTTTGGTCAGAGAGATCAATGGTACGTGTGTTAGGCACAATCTTTTCTTGGTCAAACTTGGTCGTCGCACTCATATAGACAAGTTGGTGGTCACGAGGTGCGTAGTGGGTAATCTTCTCAACAAAGTGTATCTGAGAATCATCTAGCAATTGGTCGAATTCATCCAGGATGATGGTTTCCACATTCATCATCTTGATTTTTTTCAGTTTAATGAGTTCAAAGATACGGCCAGGAGTTCCAATCAGAATTTCTGGTCCTTTTTTAAGGCGTTCAATCTGGCGTTTCTGACTCGAACCTGATAAGAAGAGCTGAGTAGTCAAGCCGATAGCTTCTGCCCATGTTTTACATACATCAAAAATCTGTCCAGCAAGCTCAGTATTAGGTGCTAGAATCAAGAGTTGTTGGGCTTTTTTCTTTTGTAGTCTGAGAAGACTTGGTAAGAGATAAGCGAGGGTCTTGCCTGTTCCTGTTGGGCTTACTCCTAGGAGGTTTTCTCCAGCAAGAAGGGGCTCAAATAGTTGAGTCTGAATGGGGGTGAATTCTTGGAAACCGAGTTGATCACTTAGTTCTTGCCATTCAGTAGGTAGTTTGGTTTTCATTTTTCTGCCTCAAATCTAATGCCAGCAGTCTGGCGCATGGTATATAGTAGCTCATGAACTGAACTTGCATCTTCCAGCCAAGTTTGGTAGAGATTCAGATCTGGTTGTTGGATCATGTGTGCAAATGCAGCGACTTCCTCAGTCATCGTATGAGGAGCCTGTTGAATAGGGAGTTGGACTTGATTGCCTTGGTGGTCGGTAAAAATAGCCGAACGAACATGCTCAATCGTGTTGAGAGTCAAGGTTCCATCTGTCGTATAAATTTCGCAAGGAAGATTGGAAGTAATGTTTTTCCCAGCCTTGATATGAACTTGAAAATCAGGGTAAAAGAGGATTCCGTCTCCATTCAAGTCCATGCTATTGTCAAGCTGTTGAGCCATGTAGGTCGCGTCCTCAGCTTTCCCAAAAAGACGAACGGCAGCGTAGAGAGGATAAATCCCCAAATCCATGAGAGCACCGCCAGCAAAACGATCTGAGAAGACATTTGGTGTCTGTCCAGCCAACAAGTTAGGCATTTTGGAAGAATACTTGGCATAGTTGAAATCTGCCCCTAAAATTTGCTTGTCTGCTAAAAAGTTTTTGATAGTAGTAAAAGCTTCCTCGTGGTAATTACGAGCTGCTTCGAAGATAAAACAGTGTTTTTCCTTAGCTATTTGAACCAAATCCAACCATTCTTGTGGCTGAGTGACAGCTGGCTTTTCAAGAATGACGTGTTTACCTGCAGACAATGCAGTTTTTGCCTGAGCAAAATGCAAGGAGTTTGGACTAGCAATATAGACAACGTCAAAGGAGCTCTTGAAGAAGTCCTCTACTTGATCAAAGAGTTGGATATCTTGATAGCGAGACGCAAAGGTTGCTGCAGTTTCTAACTTTCTAGAATAGACTGCGACCAGTTGGTATTTTCCACTGGTATGGGCTGCTTCTATGAAGTGGTGGCTGATAGCACCTGTTCCGATGACACCTAATTTAAGCATAGATACTCCTTTTCCGATTTCAAATCCTTCTTTCATTATAACACAGATAGACGGGACTATCCAACAGAGGGTAAAAAATTTCAAATTAGCTACTAGGACTTTTCCAAAGAAAGTGGTACAATAATGAGATGAGTAAATGAAATGGGAGGGAAAATGAGGTTATTACCTATAAGAAAAATATCACGTCAGTCTAAGAGGCTAGCGCTTTTTTTGACGTTTTGTGCAGGATATGTAGATGCCTATACGTTTATTGTGCGAGGAAATACTCTTGTAGCTGGACAAACTGGGAATGTCGTATTTCTTTCAGTGGGACTTATTCAACATAATGTTTCTGATGCCAGTGCCAAAGTAATGACCTTGCTTGCTTTTATGATGGGGGTCTTTTTACTAACTGTTTATAAGGAAAAATTGAGAATTGTGAAAAAACCAATTTTGTCATTGCTTCCTTTAGCAATCTTATCAATCATTATTGGTTTTGTGCCGCAGACTGTAGATAATATCTATCTAGTACCGCCCTTAGCCTTTTGTATGGGATTGGTGACAACCACTTTTGGAGAAGTGTCGGGTATTGCCTATAATAACGCTTTTATGACAGGGAATATCAAACGGACCATGCTGGCTTTTGGAGATTATTTTAGGACCAAGCACACACCTTTTTTGCGTGAAGGATTCATATTTGTTAGCCTGCTTAGTAGTTTTGTCCTTGGCGTTGTCTTTTCAGCCTATTTGACGATTTTCTATCATGAAAAGACCATCCTTGGTGTTCCTATTATGATGAGTATTTTTTACCTCAGCATGCTTTTTGCATCTTGGCAGAAAAAAGTAAAAGAAAAAGCTTGATTTTAGGTGTTATTACTTGTAAGAAAATAGGAGATATGCTATACTTGAAGAGTTGACTATGCACGATCCTGTGCAACCGCACGAACATCGTTGTTTGATTATTCAAGTTTAAGTGGTTCGTCCCACGATGCTAGGCGAGTCTTCACAAAAAATTCGGGGAAACCCATAAAAATCATAGGAGGTGCATAATGAGCACATACGCAATTATCAAAACTGGCGGAAAACAAGTTAAAGTTGAAGTTGGTCAAGCAGTTTACGTTGAAAAATTGAACGTTGAAGCTGGTCAAGAAGTTACTTTTAACGAAGTTGTTCTTGTTGGTGGTGAAAACACTGTTGTCGGAACTCCACTTGTTGCTGGAGCTACTGTAGTTGGAACTGTTGAAAAACAAGGAAAACAAAAGAAAGTTGTTACTTACAAGTACAAACCTAAAAAAGGTAGCCACCGTAAACAAGGTCACCGTCAACCATATACAAAAGTTGTCATCAACGCAATCAACGCTTAATTTTAAGGAGAACACATGATACAGGCAGTCTTTGAGAGAGCCGAAGATGGCGAGCTGAGGAGTGCGGAAATTACTGGACACGCCGAGAGTGGCGAATACGGCTTTGATGTCGTGTGTGCATCGGTTTCTACGCTTGCCATTAACTTTATCAATTCTATTGAGAAATTTGCAGGCTATGAACCAATCCTAGAATTAAACGAAGATGAAGGTGGCTATCTGATGGTTGAAATACCAAAAGATCTTCCTTCACACCAGAGAGAAATGACCCAGTTATTCTTTGAATCATTTTTCTTAGGTATGGCAAACTTATCGGAGAACTCTTCTGAGTTCGTCCAAACCAGAGTTATCACAGAAAACTAACACGGAGGAAAACATTATGTTAAAAATGACTCTTAACAACTTGCAACTTTTCGCCCACAAAAAAGGTGGAGGTTCTACATCAAACGGACGTGATTCACAAGCGAAACGTCTTGGAGCTAAAGCAGCTGACGGACAAACTGTAACAGGTGGATCAATCCTTTACCGTCAACGTGGTACACACATCTACCCAGGTGTAAACGTTGGACGTGGTGGAGACGATACTTTGTTCGCTAAAGTTGAAGGCGTAGTACGCTTTGAACGTAAAGGACGCGATAAAAAACAAGTTTCTGTTTACCCAATCGCAAAATAAAAAGGTCCAGTGAACCTTTTTATCCCGAGCCTTGAAATATAAAGGCGAGGAAGCTAGAAGTAGCATTAAATAAGGCTTTCCGAGTTTTCGGAGAGCCTGCTTTTTTGTTTTGCTACCCATGATTTTTTCATTCTTAGTGTAGATGAATTTTATGAGTGACATTATTTTTCTTCGATGGAAAACTTCTAAAATATGGTATAATGAAAAGATAAAGAAGTTGGGGGTAGAAGATGAACATTCAACAATTACGCTACGTTGTGGCTATTGCGAATAGCGGTACTTTTCGTGAAGCTGCTGAGAAGATGTATGTCAGTCAGCCCAGTTTGTCCATTTCTGTTCGTGATTTGGAAAAAGAGTTGGGTTTTAAGATTTTCCGTCGGACCAGCTCAGGGACTTTCTTGACCCGTCGTGGTATGGAATTCTATGAAAAAGCGCAAGAATTGGTTAAAGGATTTGATATTTTTCAAAATCAGTATGCCAATCCTGAGGAAGAAAAGGATGAATTTTCCATTGCCAGTCAGCACTATGACTTCTTGCCACCAACCATTACTGCCTTTTCAGAGCGCTATCCTGATTACAAAAATTTCCGTATTTTTGAGTCTACTACAGTTCAAATACTTGATGAAGTAGCTCAGGGGCACAGTGAGATTGGGATTATCTACCTCAACAATCAAAATAAAAAGGGGATCATGCAAAGGGTTGAAAAGTTAGGCCTTGAGGTCATTGAATTGATTCCCTTCCATACCCATATTTATCTTCGTGAGGGGCATCCTTTGGCTCAGAAAGAGGAATTGGTCATGGAGGATTTAGCGGATCTACCAACGGTTCGTTTCACTCAAGAGAAAGACGAGTACCTTTATTATTCAGAGAACTTTGTCGATACCAGTGCTAGTTCACAGATGTTTAATGTGACAGACCGTGCTACCTTGAATGGTATTTTGGAGCGGACGGACGCCTATGCGACAGGTTCTGGATTTTTAGATAGTGACAGTGTTAATGGTATTACAGTTATTCGTCTCAAGGATAAATTGGATAATCGCATGGTCTATGTTAAACGTGAAGAAGTAGAGCTTTGTCAAGCTGGGACTCTTTTCGTAGAAGTCATGCAAGAATATTTTGATCAGAAGAGGAAATCATGAAAAAAAGAGGAATAGTGGCAGTCATTGTACTGCTTTTGATTGGGCTGGATCAGTTGGTTAAATCCTATATCGTCCAGCAGATTCCACTGGGTGAAGTGCGTTCTTGGATTCCCAATTTTGTTAGCTTGACCTACCTGCAAAATCGAGGGGCAGCCTTTTCTATCTTACAAGATCAGCAGTTGTTATTCACTGTCATTACTCTGGTTGTCGTGGTAGGTGCCATTTGGTATCTGCATAAACACATGGAGGACTCATTCTGGATGGTCTTGGGCTTGACTTTGATAATCGCAGGTGGTCTTGGAAACTTTATTGACAGGATCAGTCAGGGCTTTGTTGTGGATATGTTCCACCTTGACTTTATCAATTTTGCAATTTTCAATGTGGCAGATAGCTATCTGACGGTCGGAGTGATTATTTTATTGATTGCAATGTTAAAAGAGGAAATAAATGGAAATTAAAATTGAAAGTGGTGGCCTGCGTTTGGATAAGGCTTTGTCGGATTTGACAGAATTATCACGCAGTCTCGCGAATGAACAAATCAAATCAGGCCAGGTCTTGGTCAATGGCCAAGTCAAGAAAGCTAAATACACAGTTCAAGAGGGCGATGTCGTCACTTACCATGTGCCAGAACCAGAGGTTTTAGAGTATGTAGCTGAGAATCTTCCGCTAGAAATCATCTACCAAGATGAGGATGTGGCAGTTGTTAACAAACCTCAGGGGATGGTTGTGCATCCGAGTGCTGGTCATACTAGTGGAACTCTGGTAAATGCCCTTATGTACCATATTAAGGATTTGTCGGGTATCAATGGGGTTCTGCGTCCAGGAATTGTTCACCGTATTGATAAGGATACGTCAGGCCTTCTCATGATTGCTAAAAACGATGAGGCGCATCTAGCACTTGCCAAAGAACTCAAGGATAAAAAGTCTCTCCGCAAATATTGGGCGATTGTTCATGGAAATCTGCCTAATGATCGTGGTGTCATTGAAGCTCCGATTGGCCGTAGTGAAAAAGACCGTAAGAAACAGGCTGTGACTGCTAAAGGGAAACCTGCAGTGACCCGTTTCCACGTTTTGGAACGCTTTGGTGATTATAGCTTAGTGGAGCTGCAGCTGGAAACAGGCCGCACCCATCAAATCCGTGTTCACATGGCTTATATCGGCCATCCAGTCGCTGGTGATGAAGTCTATGGTCCTCGCAAGACTTTGAAAGGACGTGGACAATTTCTTCATGCCAAGACTTTAGGTTTTACTCATCCGAGAACAGGTGAGACCATGGAATTTACAGCAGATATCCCAGAGATTTTTAAGGAAACTTTAGAGAGATTGAGGAAGTAAGAATGAAAAAGAAATTAACTAGTTTAGCACTTGCAGGCGCTTTTTTAGGTTTGTCATGGTATGGAGATGTTCAAGCTCAAGAAAGTTCAGGAAATAAAATTCACTTTATCAATGTTCAAGAAGGTGGCAGTGATGCGATTATTCTTGAAAGCAATGGACATTTTGCCATGATTGATACAGGAGAAGATTATGATTTCCCAGATGGAAGTGATTCTCGTTATCCGTGGAGAGAAGGAATTGAAACATCTTATAAGCATGTTCTAACAGACCGTGTCTTTCGTCGTTTGAAGGAATTGGGTGTTCAAAAACTTGATTTTATTTTAGTCACTCATACTCACAGTGACCATATTGGAAATGTTGATGAATTACTGTCTACCTATCCAGTTGACCGAGTTTATCTTAAAAAATATAGTGATAATCGTATTACTAATTCTGAACGTCTATGGGATAATCTGTATGGCTATGATAAGGTTTTACAGACTGCTGCTGAAAAAGGTGTTTCAGTTATTCAAAATATCACACAAGGGGATGCTCATTTTCAGTTTGGAGACATGGATATTCAACTCTATAACTATGAAAATGAAACTGATTCATCAGGTGAATTAAAGAAAATTTGGGATGATAATTCTAATTCTTTGATTAGCGTGGTAAAAGTCAATGGTAAGAAAATTTACCTTGGGGGCGACTTAGATAATGTTCATGGAGCAGAAGACAAGTATGGTCCTCTCATTGGAAAAGTTGATTTGATGAAGTTTAATCATCACCATGATACCAACAAATCAAATACCAAGGATTTTATTAAAAATTTGAGTCCGAGTTTGATTGTTCAAACTTCGGATAGTTTACCTTGGAAAAATGGTGTTGATAGTGAGTATGTCAATTGGCTTAAAGAACGAGGAATTGAGAGAATCAACGCAGCCAGCAAAGACTATGATGCAACAGTTTTTGATATTCAAAAAGACGGTTTTGTCAATATTTCAACTTCCTACAAGCCGATTCCAAGTTTTCAAGCTGGTTGGCATAAGAGTGCATATGGGAATTGGTGGTATCAAGCACCTGATTCTACAGGAGAATATGCAGTAGGTTGGAATGAAATCAAGGGTGAATGGTATTACTTCAATCAAACGGGTATCTTGTTACAGAATCAATGGAAAAAATGGAACAATCGTTGGTTCTATTTGACAGACTCTGGCGCTTCTGCTAAAAATTGGAAAAAAATCGATGGAAGCTGGTATTATTTCAACAAAGAAAATCAGATGGAAATTGGTTGGATAAATACTGGAGGTCAGTCCTATTATTTATCAAACGATGGCTCTATGAAGACAGATTGGCTTCAATATAAGGGGCAATGGTATTACTTTGCTCAATCAGGAGAAATGAAAACGGGTTGGGTAAAAGATAAAGAAATCTGGTACTATATGGATTCTACTGGTATCATGAAGACAGGCGAGATAGAAGTTTCTGGTCATCATTACTATCTAGAAGAATCAGGAGCTATGAAGCAAGGCTGGCTTAAAAAGGCAAATGATTGGTATTTCTACAAGACAGACGGTTCACGAGCTGTGGGTTGGATCAAAGACAAGGATAAATGGTACTTCTTAAAAGAAAATGGTCAATTACTTGTGAATGGTAAGACACCAGAAGGTTATACTGTTGATTCAAGTGGTGCCTGGTTAGTGGATGTTCCGGTAGAGAAATCTGTTACAACTAAAGTCACAAGTAATTCAGAAATAAAAGAATCTAGTGAAGTAGTGAAAAAAGATCTTGAAAATAAAGAAACGAGTCAACACGAAAGTATTACAAGTTCTTCAACTAGTCAGGATTTGACTTCCTCAACTTCACAAAGCTCTGAAACGAGTGCAAACAAATCGGAATCAGAACAGTAGTAAAAAAGAAGGTTTTAGGGCCTTCTTTTTCCTATCAACTCTTTTCTATTTCCTGCCATTCATGTTATAATGGATAAATATGAAGAATCGGAGTGAGACTATGAAATACAAACGGATTGTCTTTAAGGTGGGGACTTCTTCTCTGACAAATGAGGATGGAAGTTTATCACGTAGTAAGGTAAAGGCTATTACCCAGCAGTTGGCTATGTTGCACGAAGCTGGTCATGAATTGATTTTGGTGTCGTCGGGTGCCATTGCTGCAGGTTTTGGTGCCTTAGGATTTAAAAAGCGTCCGACTAAGATTGCTGATAAACAGGCTTCAGCAGCGGTAGGGCAAGGGCTTTTGTTGGAAGAATACACGACCAATCTTCTCTTGCGCCAAATCGTTTCTGCACAAATCTTGCTGACCCAGGATGACTTTGTGGATAAGCGCCGTTATAAAAATGCCCATCAGGCTTTGTCAGTTCTACTTAGCCGTGGAGCGATTCCTATCATCAACGAGAATGACAGTGTCGTTATTGATGAGCTCAAGGTTGGGGACAATGATACTCTAAGTGCTCAGGTAGCAGCCATGGTCCAAGCAGACCTTTTGGTCCTCTTGACAGACGTAGACGGTCTATATACTGGAAATCCTAATTCAGATCCAACAGCCAAACACTTGGAGCGAATCGAGACAATCAACCGTGAGATTATCGATATGGCCGGTGGAGCTGGTTCGTCAAACGGAACTGGGGGCATGCTAACAAAAATCAAGGCTGCAACTATTGCGACAGAATCAGGAGTTCCTGTTTATATCTGCTCATCCTTGAAGACAGATGCCATGATTGAAGCGGCTGAGGAGACCAAGAATGGTTCCTACTTTGTTGCGCAAGAGAAGGGACTTCGTACTCAGAAACAATGGCTGGCCTTTTATGCTCAGAGCCAAGGTTCTATTTGGGTTGATAAAGGGGCTGCAGAAGCTCTCTCTCAACATGGCAAGAGTCTTCTTTTATCTGGTATTGTTGACGCAGAAGGAGCTTTTTCTTATGGTGATATCGTGACAGTATGTGACAAGGAAAGTGGAAAATCACTTGGAAAAGGACGCGTGCAATTTGGAGCATCTGCTTTGGAGGATATGTTGCGTTCTCAAAAAGCCAAGGGTGTCTTGATTCACCGTGATGACTGGATTTCCATTACTCCTGAAATCCAACTACTCTTTACAGAATTTTAGAGGTAAACTATGGTAAGTACACAAGAACAATTTGAACAGGTACAGGCTGTTAAAAAATCGATCAACACAGCTAGTGAAGTCGTGAAAAACCAAGCCCTGCTAGCCATGGCTGACCACTTAGTGGCTGCTACTGAGGAGATTTTAGCAGCCAATGCCATTGATATGGAAGCTGCTAAGGGTAAAATCTCAGATGTGATGCTAGATCGTCTTTATTTAGATGCAGGTCGTATAGAAGCGATGGCAACTGGGATTCGTGAAGTGGTTGCTTTACCAGATCCAATCGGTGAAGTTTTAGAAACAAGTCAGCTTGAAAATGGTTTGGTTATCACCAAAAAACGTGTAGCTATGGGGGTCATCGGTATTATCTATGAAAGCCGTCCAAATGTGACGTCTGATGCGGCTGCTTTGGCTCTTAAAAGTGGAAATGCGGTTGTTCTTCGTAGTGGTAAGGATGCCTATCAAACGGCCCATGCCATTGTCACAGCCTTGAAGAAGGGCTTGGAAACAACTACCATTCATCCAGATGTGATTCAACTAGTGGAAGATACCAGCCGAGAAAGTAGCTATGCCATGATGAAGGCCAAGGGCTATCTAGACCTTCTCATTCCTCGTGGAGGAGCTGGTTTGATCAATGCAGTGGTTGAGAATGCTATAGTGCCTGTTATCGAGACAGGAACTGGGATTGTCCATGTCTATGTGGATAAGGATGCAGAAGAAGACAAGGCTCTGTCTATCATCAACAATGCTAAAACCAGTCGTCCTTCTGTCTGCAATGCTATGGAGGTTCTACTTGTTCATGAAGCCAAGGCAGCAAGCTTCCTTCCTCGCTTGGAGCAAGTGTTGGTTGCAGATCGAAAAGAAGCTGGGTTGGAACCAATTCAATTCCGCTTGGATAGCAAAGCAAGCCAGTTTGTTTCAGGTCACGCAGCTGAGGATCAAGACTTTGACACTGAATTTTTAGACTATGTCCTAGCTGTTAAGGTTGTGAGCAGTTTAGAAGAAGCGATTGCGCACATTGAAGCTCACAGTACCCATCATTCGGACGCCATTGTGACAGAAAATGCTGAAGCTGCAGCTTACTTTACAGATCAAGTGGACTCTGCAGCTGTGTATGTCAATGCATCAACTCGTTTTACAGATGGTGGTCAATTTGGTCTTGGATGTGAAATGGGGATTTCAACTCAGAAACTGCACGCGCGTGGTCCAATGGGCTTGAAAGAATTGACCAGCTACAAGTATGTGGTTGCTGGTGATGGGCAGATAAGGGAGTAAGAGATGAAGATTGGATTTATCGGTTTGGGGAATATGGGAGCTAGTTTGGCCAAAGCTGTCCTGCAGGCCAAGACGGGCGATGACCTTCTCCTTGCCAATCGTAGTCAAGCCAAGGTGGATGCTTTCATTGCTGACTTTGGAGGTCAGGCTTCCAGCAATGAAGAAATTTTTGCAGAAGCAGATGTGATTTTTCTAGGAGTTAAGCCTGCTCAGTTTTCTGAACTGCTTTCTCAATACCAGACTATCCTTGAAAAACGAGAAAGTCTTCTTTTGATTTCTATGGCAGCTGGATTGACCTTAGAAAAACTCGCTAGTCTTCTTCCAAGTCAGCACCGAATTATTCGTATGATGCCAAATACCCCTGCTTCTATTGGACAAGGAGTGATTAGTTATACCTTGTCTTCTAATTGCAGGGCTGAGGACAGTGAGCTCTTTTGTCAGCTTTTAACCAAGGCTGGACTCTTGGTTGAACTTGGGGAAGGCTTAATCGACGCGGCGACAGGTCTTGCAGGCTGTGGGCCGGCCTTTGTCTATCTTTTTATAGAGGCTTTGGCAGATGCAGGTGTTCAGACTGGATTGCCACGAGAGACAGCATTGAAAATGGCGGCTCAAACTGTGGTAGGAGCTGGGAAATTGATCCTAGAAAGCCAAGAGCATCCTGGAGTCTTGAAAGACCAAGTTTGTAGCCCAGGCGGCTCGACTATCGCTGGTGTAGCAAGCCTAGAAGCGCATGCTTTTCGAGGAACAGTCATGGATGCAGTTGGCCAAGCCTATAAACGAACACAAGAACTAGGTAAATAAGAGGTGGCTTTGACTGCCTCTTTTATGGTGGTTGAAATGAGAAGACAAAAAGATTGTCACAAACCCCTATTTTTTTGATAGAATAGAAGTAGAAAAAAAGAAATGAGTTAGACATGTCAAAAGGATTTTTAGTCTCTCTTGAGGGACCAGAGGGAGCAGGCAAGACCAGTGTTTTAGAGGCTTTGCTCCCAATTTTAGAGGAAAAAGGAGTAGAGGTGCTGACGACGCGTGAACCTGGCGGAGTCTTGATTGGGGAGAAGATTCGGGAAGTAATTTTGGACCCAAGTCATACTCAGATGGATGCGAAGACAGAGTTGCTTCTTTATATTGCTAGTCGCAGACAGCACTTGGTGGAAAAAGTTCTTCCAGCACTTGAAGCTGGCAAGTTGGTCATTATGGACCGCTTCATCGATAGTTCCGTTGCCTATCAGGGATTTGGTCGTGGCTTGGATATTGACGCCATTGATTGGCTCAATCAGTTTGCGACAGATGGCCTTAAACCCGATTTGACACTCTATTTTGACATCGAGGTGGAAGAGGGACTGGCTCGCATTGCTGCTAATAGCAATCGTGAGGTCAATCGTTTGGACTTAGAAGGGTTGGACTTGCATAAAAAAGTTCGTCAAGGCTACCTTTCTCTTCTGGACAAAGAAGGAAATCGCATTGTCAAGATTGATGCCAGTCTTCCTTTGGGGCAAGTTGTAGAAACTACCAAGGCAGTTTTGTTTGAGAGAATGGACTTTGCTAAATGAAACAAGATCAACTAAAGGCTTGGCAACCAGCCCAGTTTGACCGCTTTGTCCGTATCCTAGAACAAGACCAGCTCAATCATGCCTATCTCTTTTCAGGTTTCTTTGGAAGCTTGGAAATGGCTCAATTTTTAGCTAAGAGCCTCTTTTGTACGGATAAAGTAGGCGTTTTACCATGTGAGAAATGCCGAAATTGCAAGCTGATAGAACAGGAAGAATTTCCCGATGTCACCTTGATTAAGCCAGTCAATCAGGTTATTAAGACAGAACGCATTCGAGAATTGGTGGGTCAGTTTTCTCAAGCAGGGATTGAAAATCAGCAGCAGGTCTTTATCATTGAACAAGCTGAGAAAATGCATCCTAACGCAGCTAATTCTCTGCTCAAGGTCATCGAAGAACCCCAGAGTGAGGTTTATATTTTCTTCTTGACCAGCGATGAGGAAAAGATCTTACCGACCATCCGAAGTCGGACCCAGATTTTCCACTTTAAAAAGCAAGAAGAGAAGCTCACCTTGCTCTTAGAACAAATGGGACTGGTTAAGAAAAAAGCGACTCTCCTAGCTCAGTTTAGTCAATCGCGAGCTGAGGTAGAAAAGTTGGCTAATCAGGCAAGTTTTTGGACCTTGGTCGATGAAAGTGAACGCCTGCTGACTTGGTTAGTGGCTAAGAAAAAAGAAAGTTATTTGCAAGTTGCTAAATTAGCAAACTTAGCAGATGACAAGGAAAAACAAGATCAGGTTTTACGGATTCTTGAAGTCCTCTGTGGGCAGGACCTCCTGCAAGCAAGAGTAAGAGTGATTCTACAAGATTTGCTAGAAGCTAGAAAAATGTGGCAAGCTAATGTCAGCTTTCAAAATGCCATGGAATATCTGGTCTTGAAAGAAATATAAACTCAAAAATGAATGATAAAGAAAGGAAAGGGCTGTTTTATGGACAAAAAAGAATTATTTGACGCGCTGGATGATTTTTCCCAACAGTTATTGGTAACCTTGGCCGATGTGGAAGCCATCAAGAAAAATCTCAAGAGCCTGGTAGAAGAAAATACAGCTCTTCGCTTAGAAAATAGTAAGTTGCGCGAACGCTTGGGTGAGGTGGAAGCAGACGCTCCTGTCAAGGCTAAGCATGTTCGTGAAAGTGTCCGTCGAATCTATAAAGACGGATTTCACGTATGTAATGATTTTTATGGGCAACGTCGGGAGCAGGACGAGGAATGTATGTTCTGTGATGAGTTGTTATACAGGGAGTAGGCATGCAGATTCAAAAAAGTTTTAAGGGGCAGTCTCCCTACGGTAAGCTGTACCTAGTGGCAACGCCGATTGGCAATCTAGATGATATGACCTTTCGAGCTATCCAGACCTTGAAAGAAGTGGACTGGATTGCTGCTGAGGACACGCGCAATACAGGTCTTCTTCTCAAGCATTTTGACATTTCTACTAAGCAGATTAGTTTTCATGAGCACAATGCTAAGGAAAAAATTCCTGATTTGATTGGTTTCCTGAAAGCAGGGCAAAGTATTGCTCAGGTATCCGACGCGGGTCTGCCTAGTATCTCAGACCCTGGTCATGATTTGGTTAAGGCAGCGATTGAGGAAGGAATCGCAGTTGTCACTGTTCCAGGTGCCTCTGCAGGAATTTCTGCCTTGATTGCCAGTGGTTTAGCGCCACAGCCACATATCTTTTACGGCTTTTTACCCAGAAAATCAGGTCAGCAGAAGCAATTTTTTGACTCGAAAAAAGATTATGCTGAGACACAAATTTTCTATGAATCACCCCATCGTGTGGCAGATACGCTAGAAAATATGCTAGAAGTCTACGGTAATCGCTCGGTTGTCTTGGTCAGGGAATTAACCAAAATCTATGAAGAATACCAAAGAGGAAAGATCTCTGAATTGCTGGAAAGTATCTCTGAAACTCCACTCAAGGGTGAATGTCTTCTCATTGTTAAAGGTGCTAGCCAAGATGTGGAGGAAAAGGACGAGGAGGACTTGTTTTTAGAAATCCAAGCCCGTATCCAGCAAGGCATGAAGAAAAATCAAGCCATCAAGGAAGTCGCTAAGATTTACCAGTGGAATAAAAGTCAGCTCTACGCTGCCTACCACGACTGGGAAGAAAATCAAGAAAATGACTAAACAGGGAAGTTTGCCTTCTTCCCTTTTTTTGTTATACTAGTAGAAGAAAAAAATAGAAAGATTTGTGGGTGTTAAACAAGCTAGTGCTTTGTTTTGATATGAACTTAGGTTCCACCCAAAGAGGTATTAGTGTCGTGTCTCAATCTTATATCAATGTTATCGGTGCTGGTTTGGCAGGTTCTGAAGCAGCCTACCAAATCGCAGAGCGTGGTATTCCAGTTAAACTCTATGAAATGCGTGGTGTAAAACCTACTCCTCAGCATAAAACAGACAATTTTGCTGAGTTAGTTTGTTCCAATTCCTTGCGTGGGGATGCTTTGACCAATGCTGTTGGTCTTCTCAAGGAAGAAATGCGTCGCTTGGGTTCTGTCATCTTGGAATCTGCTGAGGCTACACGTGTTCCTGCAGGCGGAGCCCTTGCGGTAGACCGTGATGGTTTCTCTCAAATGGTGACCGAAAAAGTGGCCAACCACCCCTTGATTGAAGTGGTTCGTGATGAAATTACAGAATTGCCGACAGATGTTATCACAGTTGTGGCGACTGGTCCTTTGACCAGTGATGCCCTGGCTGAGAAGATTCATGCCCTTAATGATGGCGATGGTTTCTATTTTTACGATGCGGCAGCGCCGATTATCGATGTCAACACTATCGATATGAGCAAGGTCTATCTCAAATCTCGTTATGATAAGGGAGAAGCCGCTTATCTCAACGCTCCCATGACCAAGCAAGAATTTATGGATTTCCATGAAGCCTTGGTCAATGCGGAAGAAGCTCCGCTCAATTCTTTTGAAAAAGAAAAGTACTTTGAAGGCTGTATGCCTATCGAAGTCATGGCTAAACGTGGTATTAAAACCATGCTTTATGGTCCTATGAAACCAGTCGGTCTTGAGTATCCAGAAGACTACACAGGACCTCGTGATGGAGAATTCAAAACCCCTTATGCGGTTGTCCAGCTTCGTCAGGACAATGCGGCTGGTAGCCTTTACAATATTGTTGGTTTCCAGACCCACCTCAAATGGGGAGAACAAAAGCGTGTCTTCCAAATGATTCCAGGTCTTGAAAATGCGGAGTTTGTACGTTATGGTGTCATGCACCGCAATTCTTACATGGATTCACCAAATCTTCTTGAGCAGACCTATCGTTCCAAGAAACAGCCAAACCTCTTCTTTGCTGGTCAGATGACAGGTGTGGAAGGCTATGTTGAGTCAGCTGCTTCAGGCTTGGTTGCGGGAATTAACGCCGCTCGTCTCTTCAAGGGAGAAAGCGAGGCTGTTTTCCCAGAGACCACAGCGATTGGAAGTCTGGCTCATTATATCACCCATGCTGACAGCAAACATTTCCAACCAATGAATGTCAACTTTGGGATTATCAAGGAGTTGGAAGGCGAGCGTATTCGTGATAAGAAGGCTCGTTATGAAAAAATTGCAGAGCGCGCTCTTAGCGACCTAGAAGAATTTTTAACTGTCTAATTTTTTTGAAAGAATTGCTCATGATACTATAAAAATCTTAGAAATTGTGATAAAATAGGTAGGATAAAAGAAGGAGAGTGAAAATGGCGAATCCCAAGTATAAACGTATTTTAATCAAGTTATCAGGTGAAGCCCTTGCCGGTGAACGAGGCGTAGGGATTGATATCCAAACAGTTCAAACAATCGCAAAAGAGATTCAAGAAGTTCATAGCTTAGGTATCGAAATTGCCCTTGTTATTGGTGGAGGAAATCTCTGGCGTGGCGAACCTGCTGCAGAAGCAGGAATGGACCGCGTTCAGGCAGATTACACAGGAATGCTTGGGACTGTTATGAATGCTCTTGTGATGGCAGATTCATTGCAACAAGTTGGGGTTGATACACGTGTGCAAACAGCTATTGCTATGCAACAAGTGGCAGAGCCTTATGTCCGTGGCCGTGCCCTTCGTCACCTTGAAAAAGGCCGTATCGTTATCTTTGGTGCCGGAATTGGTTCACCTTACTTCTCAACCGATACAACAGCGGCCCTTCGTGCAGCTGAAATCGAAGCAGATGCCATCCTTATGGCTAAAAATGGTGTCGACGGTGTTTACAATGCCGATCCTAAGAAGGACAAGACAGCTGTTAAATTTGAAGAATTGACCCACCGTGACGTTATCAATAAAGGTCTCCGTATCATGGACTCAACAGCTTCAACCCTCTCAATGGACAACGATATTGACTTGGTTGTCTTTAACATGAACCAACCAGGCAACATCAAACGTGTCGTATTTGGTGAAAATATCGGAACAACAGTTTCAAATAATATCGAAGAAAAGGAATAAGAAAGATTATGGCTAACGCAATTATTGAAAAAGCTAAAGAGAGAATGACCCAGTCTCACCAATCACTTGCTCGTGAATTTGGTGGTATCCGTGCTGGCCGTGCCAATGCAAGCTTGCTTGACCGTGTACATGTAGAATACTATGGAGTCGAAACTCCTCTTAACCAAATCGCTTCAATTACCATTCCAGAAGCGCGTGTTTTGTTGGTAACACCATTTGACAAGTCTTCATTGAAAGACATCGAACGTGCTTTGAACGCTTCTGATCTTGGTATCACACCAGCGAATGACGGTTCTGTGATTCGCTTGGTTATCCCAGCTCTTACAGAAGAAACTCGTCGTGACCTTGCTAAAGAAGTGAAGAAGGTCGGTGAGAATGCTAAGGTGGCTGTCCGCAATATCCGTCGCGATGCTATGGACGAAGCTAAGAAACAAGAAAAAGCAAAAGAAATCACTGAAGACGAATTGAAGACTCTTGAAAAAGACATTCAAAAAGTAACAGACGATGCTGTTAAACACATCGACGACATGACTGCCAACAAAGAGAAAGAACTTTTGGAAGTCTAAAAATAAACAGAAAAACTCAGTTGGCATTGCTGGCTGAGTTTTATTCGAAAGAAGGAAATATGAATACAAATCTTGCAAGTTTTATCGTTGGACTGATCATCGATGAAAACGACCGTTTTTACTTTGTGCAAAAGGATGGTCAAACCTATGCTCTTGCTAAGGAAGAAGGTCAACATACGGTAGGGGATACGGTCAAAGGTTTTGCCTACACGGATATGAAGCAAAAACTCCGCCTGACCACTCTAGAAGTGACCGCCACTCAGGACCAATTTGGTTGGGGAACTGTAACGGAAGTTCGTAAAGACTTGGGTGTCTTTGTGGATACAGGCCTTCCTGACAAGGAAATCGTTGTGTCACTCGATATTCTCCCTGAGCTCAAGGAACTCTGGCCTAAGAAGGGCGACCAACTTTACATCCGTCTCGAAGTGGACAAGAAAGACCGTATCTGGGGACTCTTGGCTTATCAAGAAGACTTCAAACGTCTGGCTCGTCCTGCCTACAACAACATGCAGAACCAAAACTGGCCAGCCATTGTTTACCGCCTCAAGCTGTCAGGGACTTTTGTTTACCTGCCAGAAAATAACATGCTTGGCTTTATCCATCCTAGCGAGCGCTACGCAGAGCCACGTTTGGGTCAAGTTTTAGATGCGCGTGTTATTGGTTTCCGTGAAGTGGACCGTACTTTGAACCTATCCCTTAAACCACGTTCCTTTGAGATGTTGGAAAATGATGCCCAGATGATTTTGACCTACTTGGAAAGCAATGGTGGTTTCATGACCTTGAATGACAAGTCATCCCCTGAGGATATCAAGGCAACCTTTGGAATTTCTAAAGGTCAGTTCAAGAAAGCACTCGGTGGCTTGATGAAGGCTGGTAAAATCAAGCAAGACCAGTTTGGGACAGAGTTGATTTAGGGAGACATATGAGAAAATCATTTTACACTTGGCTCATGACCGAGCGCAATCCTAAAAGTAACAGTCCCAAAGCTATCTTGGCAGACCTAGCTTTTGAAGAGTCAGCCTTTCCAAAACACACAGATGATTTTGATGAGGTGAGTCGCTTTTTGGAGGAGCATGCCAGTTTCTCTTTTAACCTAGGAGACTTTGACGCTATCTGGCAAGAATACATAGAGCACTAGCATGATTCACTGGGTTTGGGCTAGTAATTTCTCCACCCCTTTGCTATAATAAAAAGAAATAAAAGGATTAGAGAGGTTCTTTATTTGAAGGAACATTCAATAGACATTCAACTGAGTCATCCAGATGACCTGTTTCATCTTTTTGGTTCCAATGAACGCCATCTTCGTTTGATGGAAGAAGAGCTTGATGTGGTGATTCATGCTCGTACGGAGATTGTCCAGGTTTTGGGAGAAGAGGCTGCTTGTGAGGAAGCCCGTCAGGTTATTCAAGCTCTCATGGTCTTGGTGAACCGTGGGATGACCGTTGGTACGCCAGATGTGGTGACTGCAATTAGCATGGTCAAAAACGATGAAATCGACAAGTTTGTCGCCCTTTACGAAGAAGAAATCATCAAGGATAATACAGGGAAACCTATCCGTGTCAAAACACTGGGTCAAAAACTTTATGTGGACAGTGTTAAACAGCATGATGTGACCTTTGGAATTGGGCCAGCAGGGACAGGGAAGACCTTTCTTGCAGTGACCTTGGCAGTGACTGCCCTTAAACGTGGGCAAGTCAAACGAATTATCTTGACACGTCCAGCGGTTGAGGCGGGAGAGAGTCTTGGATTTCTTCCGGGTGATCTCAAAGAGAAGGTAGATCCTTATCTTCGACCTGTTTATGATGCCTTGTATCAGATTCTGGGAAAAGACCAAACGACTCGTCTTATGGAGCGTGAAATTATAGAAATTGCGCCTCTTGCCTATATGCGTGGACGGACCTTGGATGATGCCTTTGTCATTCTCGATGAGGCGCAAAATACGACCATCATGCAGATGAAGATGTTTTTGACTCGTTTAGGCTTTAATTCTAAGATGATTGTCAATGGAGATATCAGTCAGATTGACCTGCCACGTAATGTCAAGTCCGGTTTGATTGATGCCCAAGAGAAGCTCAAGAACATTCACCAGATTGACTTTGTTCATTTTTCAGCCAAGGATGTGGTTCGCCATCCAGTTGTCGCTCAGATTATCCGAGCTTATGAACCACCTCCAGTTAAAAAAGAAGAGAGTGAAGAAAGCCAAGAAGAAACAGAATAGTATAAAAGAGCAGGTCAGGTGGACTTGCTCTTTCTTTTATCTGCTAATTAGATTTTTTTAGATTAGTTCGTCAATTGGAGTATATTTTTTATCGAGACCTTGGGCTACTGGAAGACTGGTTAAGTAACCTTGATAAGTGGTAACACCTTGGCGCAAGCCCTCATCTTCAGAGATTGCTTGTGAGAAGCCTTTGCCAGCCAAAGATTCGATATAAGGAAGAGTGACATTGGTTAGGGCAATGGTTGAAGTACGAGCAACCGCACCAGGGATGTTGGCAACGGCATAGTGGAGCACACCATGTTTTTCATATACAGGTTCATCGTGCGTTGTCACACGGTCAGCTGTCTCGATAACGCCACCTTGGTCAACGGCAACGTCAACGATGACTGATCCTGGACGCATTTGCTTGACCATCTCATCTGTGACCAGTTTTGGTGCCTTGGCACCTGGGATGAGAACCGCTCCGATCACCACATCCGCATCTCTGACACTTGATTCGATGTTGAATGAATTGGACATAAGAGTTTGAATTTGATGGCCAAAGACATCTTCAAGTACTGAAAGACGTTTCGCACTGATATCTAAAATAGTCACTTGAGCACCAAGACCAAGCGCAATTCGGGCAGCATGGGTCCCGACGACACCGCCACCGATAATGGTTACTTTTCCTTTAGGAACACCCGGTACACCACCTAGTAGGACACCAGAACCTCCTGCTTGCTTAGTTAGGAAATGGGCGCCGATTTGGACTGCCATACGGCCTGCAACCTCACTCATAGGTACGAGGAGTGGTAACTGACCTTGGGGATCACGAACAGTTTCATAGGCAATCCCTGTTGTTTTTTTTGCTAGCATAGCATCTGCTAATTCAGGAGCTGCGGCCATGTGCAAGTAGGTGAAGAGAAGCAGGTCGTCACGTAAGTAACCATATTCAGAAGCTAGTGGTTCTTTTACTTTGACGACCAACTCGGCCGACCAGGCTTCAGCAGCAGTAGAAACAATCTCAGCTCCTTGCTTTTGATAGTCAGCATCAGTAAATCCTGAACCGAGACCAGCCTTTGTTTCGATAAGGACGCGATGACCACGACCGACTAAGCTGTGGACACCAGCAGGTGTGAGGGCAACACGGTTTTCATTATTCTTAATTTCTTTTGGAATTCCGATTAACATAGAGAAAATCTCACTTTCTATTGACGGGTTGTAAATGATTTATCACAATTAGCTATAAAATAAGGTGATGATTTTATTCTATATGAAACCGCTTTAAAAAGCAAGAAAAATTTGTTATCAATTCTTTTTTATGCTAGACTGGTAAAAAATACTTTTAAATGGTAGAAACGTATGGAATCAATCTTTTTAAAACTAGCTCAGTATCCAATAGTGGAGACAGAGCGTTTATTGCTTAGACCTGTAACCTTGGATGATGCGGAAGAAATGTTTGAGTGTACATCAGATAAGAAAAAAGGAGATTCTCTTGGACGAAAAGCAAATTATAAAGTTAAAGGACGTTGAATTTGTAGGAATTGGTACTTTTGAAGGGGAAACAGTTTTTTTTGATAAGAAAACAGACAAGATGTTCTTAGGTCATTCTAAAACAAAGTTTAAAGTGTCTCCTGTCGCTTTCTCAGCAGGAGCAACACTTATACTTTATGTGATTGTAAGAGAAATAAGTAAAATTCGGGTGTTCAGTGGTTTTTGGCCCTTGATTTTTGGTTTATTTTTAATGTTCATTGTCTCAAAACTTCTCTACAGACCAGCTTTGAATGAAGAATTAATTATTAGGCCTTTTGTGCTTTCAAATAGTGATATGATGACTTTTCTTCAAAGCGAGAAGAAAAATATAGTTAAGAGTCATCTCATTATACTACTGGGATTTCTTTTTCCAGTGATTTTTTCAATAATTTATTTATGGCTATCTAGTGTTATGTTCTTATTTTTAGCCATTTTATTTTTTATGTTCCCCCTATTGTTATTAAACACGAAACCAATACAAAGATATAAAGTGGTTCATATGTTAGACAAAAAATATTCCACTAAGGAAAAGGATTCATGAAAAATATTTAAAAAATATGGTTCCGATAGGAACAATTGATAAAAATCCAGTTTATTTTGATAAAAAAGATTCTAGTTTATACATAGTAAGAAAAAAGACTTCTTTTTTGGAAACTGCTGGCAGTAGCATGATCATGATTATTTATGTCATAATTGGAAAAGTTAATTCCAAATACTATTTAACCATTCTGGGAAGATATCAATTTTTAATGATAGGCATCCTGATTTCCTTTATAACAGCCTTTGTTGTTTGTTATGTTATCTTCCATCGTGAGAGAGAAGTGGAAAAACTTCAATTAGAGGAAAAAGCAATGAGGGACTTTGTGTTAAGAGAGCGAAAGAATGTCTTTTTTACCTATGTATCTCTTATCATATTTCCACTAATGATACTATTTTTTGCACACCTCTTTATCACATATGGCAATATTTCATGGGGAGTTGTTTCAGTTTTATTTATAACTATATATTTTATGTTCTTTTATAATAAAGTATTCCAAAGAGGAAAAATCATAAATGGACTGTATAAAACTTATAATTGAGAAAGATAATTATGAAAAGTAAAACTAAGAATTTCATTGCTCTAGGTATATATCAGGGAAAATCTGTCTACTATAGCAATGAAAATCATAAACTCTTATATTCAACAAAGGTTAAAACCAATGGAGCAACTGCCCTTACTGGTTACAGTTCAATTGCTCTTATTTTATATAGTGTTTTGAGAAGTATAAGTAAAAATGGGGAAGTACCAACAGATTTTCGGTTGCTGTCTTTGGTCCTTGCTTATATTATCATTAGTATCGGTAGCAGTCTATTCCTTTATTATGTTTTAAATCGTGTCATTGAGTTGGAAGAATTTCAAATTGATTTAATAAACTATCAAAACTTTTTAAAGCAAGAAAAAAGGAATGTTTTAATAGTTTATATAACGATGATCAGTTTTTTGCTCATAGATATAGTGACTGCAATCATTTTCATAAGTTCAGGTAATTATATTAGTCTTGTATTAACTTTATCATCATATTTTATTGTATACACTATTTTAAATACCAAATTGATTAAACGCGGCATGATATTGAGAAAGTTATACAAAGAATTAGAAAATAAAGATATTTAATTGAAAGATCGAGTTCTATAGATTTTTTAATTTATTGAAAAATTAGAATAAGCTGATTAAGCTGTGATTTTTAATTAAACGGACTTAGAGTTAGGTCAATTTAGGAGGTTAATGTGAAAGAAAAAACAGTGAAAGAAGTTGAAGAATTAAATAAAGCATATTTTAAAAGCTTAGCGAATACTCGCGCATCTGTAAGCATGATGTTGATTTCATTTACAGGAGCCTTCGTTTTGGCATTGTTTCTGCTTTTCCAATATTTTTATTTTGTTAAAGGCTACGGAATAAATCCTTTGGAAAATTACTTTTTTGATTTTGTCTTGATTTATGTTATTTATCTTGTCGTGGCAACCTTTATTCCACTAGGAATGACATTTATTTATCGTAGACAGATTTTATCAACCATATTATTACTTTTATCTTATATAGGTATTTTTTTATCTTTGATACTTATATCTTATATTATTCTTGTTTATTCAAGGACTAATTTGCAGGAATACAACGAACGTTCATTATACACTATTCCTTTTTTGTTAATCTGTACAGTTGTTGGTTTTGTTTATCACTATTTTTGGCTAAAAAGAGAGTTAAAAAAAGGTTTTTCTACCAATAGAACAATGGGTAATTATTTTGCGAAATCTAGTGCTTATAGTAAGAACTCTCTTCTTATTATTTTTATAGTTTCTATGATAGGCGGTCTTCTTTCAGGTAAGTTGATACTTATTTTTGGAATTCTTGGAGCTCTTCTTTTCAGCTATGCATTTTCTCAATTGATTACAGAAGTTGCCTACCTTTTATATCTAAAAATTCAGAGCAAGGAGTATTGGGAAGATGTACCTAAGAAAAAAGAGACTTTTCGAAATTTATTTATGGATTTCAGTTTGAAGAAAGCAAAGATTAGAATTTCCCTTGAGATTTTGTTTTGTTCAATATTCCTAGGTATTATGTATAATATAGGCTATTTTAGTCCTAGTTCATACACCCCCCTTTGGCTTATTTGGCTTGGGAGAATATTTATAATTTTGATAGGGCTGGATATTTTGGGGAGCTTTATTCTATCTATGATGAAAAGATTAGAAACTGGATTCAAAAAAGGAAAGAAAAAACAGTGAAAGAAGTTGAAGAATTAAATAAAGCATATTTTAAAAGCTTAGCAAACACTCGCGCATCTGCAAGTATGATGTTGATTTCATTTACAGGAGCAGTCATCTTTGGAGTAGAGCTATACCTAATTGATTTTGGTCTGCAAAAGTCATCGAACATATTTTTTAATTTTATTTTATTATATTCGGTCTATCTTATAGTGGCAACTGTGATTCCACTAGGGATGAGTTTTATTTATCGTAAACAAATTTTATCAACTATTTTATTACTATTATCGTATATAGGAATTTTCTTATCGTTAATGCTAACGTGTTATATTTTGTTTACAGTTAATAATAATGGCTTTCAAGAGTTTAATGAATCGTCAATACCAGTCATTTTGTTTTTAGTATTCTCTACAGTTTGTGGCTTTATTTATCAATATTTTTGGTTGATGCGACAACTGAAAAACGGTTTTTCTGCAAGTCGAACGGTGAGAAATTACTTTGCCAAATCCAGTACCTACAGTCAAGAATCTATTCTCATTATTTTTATGTTAGTATTGTTAACTAGTGCTTTTTTAGGGAAGTTTGCTATGGTTTTTGGTATTACAAGTACACTCCTTTACTGCTATGCTTTCCCCCAATTGATTATTGAAGTAGTCTATCTTTTATATCTTAAAACTCAAAGCAAGGAATATTGGGAAACAGAACCGGACGGAGAGGTCAGTTTTAGAAATTTATTCAGAAATTTATTTAAAGAATTTAGTCTGAAGAAAGCTAAAATTCGCATTCCTCTTGAAATATTTTTACTTCTTCTTATTATTTACATTGATGGGGGAAATGCCTACATCAATGTATTTATTAATCAAACACGTTGGCTGCTTTTGCTTATTAGAATATTTATAATCTCAATAGGACTAGATATTTTGGGAAGTTTTATTCTTTATGTCATAAAAAAAGTAAATACTAGATTCAAAAAAGGAAAGAAAAAATGATAAATCTTCATTGTCAGTAGGACTCTGAATTATGTAATTATTGATTTTAAGAAACATTTAGAAATGCTTCCAAAGACCAGAAAACTCTCTGCTCTAGAATCAGTTATCTGGTATTCTTTGTTCGCGCTTCTTGTTATCACTTCTTTTTTATGCTAGACTGGTAGAAAATACTTTTGAATGGTAGAAACGTATGGAATCAATCTTTTTAAAACTAGCTCAGTATCCAATAGTCGAGACTGAGCGTTTATTACTTAGACCTGTAACTTTGGATGATGCGCAAGAAATGTTTGACTATGCCTCGGACATAGAAAATACACGCTACACTTTTCTAACCAATTAAAGCTTGGAAGAAGCCAAGAACAACATTGCTCAGTTCTACTTGGCCAATCCCTTGGGACGGTGGGGAATAGAACTAAAAAGCAATGGTCAGTTTATTGGAACCATTGACTTGCACAAGATTGATCCTGTTCTTAAGAAGGCAGCTATTGGCTACATTATCAATAAAAAGTATTGGAATCAAGGATTGACGACAGAAGCCAATCGTGCCGTAATTGAGCTAGCTTTTGAGAAGATAGGAATGAATAAGTTAGTTGCTTTACACGATAAGGCTAATCCCGCGTCAGGAAAGGTCATGGAGAAATCAGGAATGCATTTTTCTCACGAAGAACCTTATGCTTGTATGGACCAGCATGAAAAAGGCCGAATTGTGACAAGAGTTCATTATGTCTTGACCAAGGAAGACTATTTTGCAAATAAATAAGCAGTTGAGAAGAAATTTTCGACTGTTTTTTCTTCCTCTTACGAATAATCTAAGAGAGGAGAAAATATGGAAGCAATTATCGAGAAAATCAAAGAGTATAAAATCATTGTTATCTGTACTGGTCTGGGCTTGCTTGTAGGAGGATTTTTCCTGCTAAAGCCAGCTCCACAAACACCTGTAAAGGAAACGAATTTACAGGCAGAAGTTGCCGCTGTTTCCAAGGATTCATCGAACGAAAAGGATGTGAAGAAGGAAGAAAAGGAAGAACCGGTTGAACAAGATCTAATCACAGTAGATGTAAAAGGCGCTGTTATAGCACCTGGAATTTATGATTTGCCGGTAGGTAGTCGAGTTAATGATGCTGTTCAGAAGGCTGGTGGTTTGACAGATCAAGCAGACGGTAAGTCACTCAATCTAGCTCAGAAAGTTAGTGATGAGGCTCTAGTTTACGTCCCAACTAAGGGAGAAGAATCAGCTAGTCAGCAGGCAGGTCCTGGGACGGCTTCCTCAACGAGCAAGGAAAAGAAGGTCAATCTCAATAAGGCCAGTCTGGAAGAACTCAAGCAGGTCAAAGGACTGGGTGGCAAACGAGCTCAGGATATTATCGACCATCGTGAGGCAAATGGGAAATTCAAGTCGGTTGATGAACTCAAGAAAGTCTCTGGCATTGGTGCCAAGACCATAGAAAAGTTAAAAGATTATGTTACAGTGGATTAAGAATTTCTCTATTCCCCTAATTTACCTTAGTTTTCTGTTGCTTTGGCTTTACTACGCCATTTTCTCATCATCTTATCTCGCACTACTAGGTTTTGTTTTTCTGCTAGTCTGTCTCTTTATCCAATTTCCGTGGAAATCTGCTGGTAAAGTTCTAATAATTTGTGGAATCTTTGGTTTCTGGTTTCTGTTTCAAAATTGGCAACAGAGTCAAGCGAGTCAAAATTTGGCGGATTCTGTTGAAAGGGTACGGATTTTACCAGACACTGTTAAGGTCAATGGTGATAGTCTATCCTTTCGTGGTAAGTCTGATGGACGCATTTTTCAAGTCTATTATAAACTCCAGTCCGAGGAGGAGAAAGAAGCCTTTCAAGCTTTAACCGACCTTCATGAGATAGGACTAGAAGGAAAACTTTCAGAACCAGACGGGCAGAGAAATTTTGGTGGTTTTGACTACCAAGCCTATCTGAAAACTCAAGGGATTTACCAAACATTAACTATCAAAAGAATCCAGTCACTTCAAAAGGTTAGCAGTTGGGATATAGGAGAAAATCTGTCCAGTTTACGTCGAAAGACTGTGGTTTGGATTAAGACGCATTTTCCAGACCCTATGCGCAATTACATGACAGGGCTCTTGTTAGGACATCTGGACACCGACTTTGAGGAGATGAACGGGCTTTATTCTAGTTTAGGAATTATCCACCTCTTTGCCTTGTCGGGTATGCAGGTAGGTTTTTTCATGGACGGATTTAAGAAACTCCTCTTGCGATTGGGCTTGACCCAAGAAAAGTTGAAATGGCTGACCTATCCCTTTTCCATTCTCTATGCTGGTCTGACAGGATTTTCAACTTCGGTTATTCGCAGTCTTTTGCAAAAGCTACTGGCTCAACATGGTGTTAAGGGATTAGATAATTTTGCCTTGACGGTCCTTATCCTCTTTATCATCATGCCAAACTTTTTCCTGACTGCAGGAGGAGTCTTGTCCTGCGCCTATGCTTTTATCTTGACCATGACCAGCAAAGAAGGAGAGGGCCTCAAGGCTGTTGCTAGAGAAAGTCTAGTCATTTCCTTGGGAATACTGCCCATTCTGTCCTTCTATTTTGCGGAATTTCAACCTTGGTCCATCCTTTTGACCTTTGTCTTTTCCTTTCTATTTGATTTGGTCTTCTTACCGCTCCTGTCTATCTTATTTGCCCTTTCCTTTCTCTATCCAGTCATTCAGCTGAATTTTATTTTTGAATGGTTGGAGGGGATGATTCGCTTGGTATCACAGGTGGCAAGTAGGCCTCTAGTCTTTGGACAACCCAATGCATGGCTTTTAATTTTATTGTTAATTTCCTTGGCTTTAGTCTATGATTTGAGGAAAAACATTAAAATGATAATAGTATTGAGCTTACTGATTACAGGTCTCTTTTTCCTGACCAAGCATCCACTGGAAAATGAAATTACCATGCTGGATGTGGGGCAAGGCGAAAGTATTTTCTTACGGGATGTAACTGGTAAGACCATTCTCATAGATGTGGGAGGTAAGGCAGAGTCTGATAAGAAAATTGAAAAATGGCAAGAAAAGGCGACAACCAGCAATGCCCAGCGAACCTTGATTCCCTATCTCAAAAGTCGAGGAGTAGATAAGATTGACCAGCTGATTTTGACAAATACGGACAAGGAACATGTTGGAGATTTGTTGGAGGTGACCAAGGCTTTCCATGTAGGCGAAATTTTAGTGTCCAAAGGCAGTTTGAAACAGAAGGAAATTGTTGCAGAACTACAGGCAACTCAAACCAAGGTGCGCAGTGTGACAACAGGAGAGAACTTGCTAATTTTTGGAAGTCAGTTAGAAGTCCTAGCTCCAAGGAAAATAGGAGATGGAGGTTATGATGATTCCCTGGTTCTGTATGGAAAACTTTTGGATAAGCACTTTCTCTTCACGGGAAATTTGGAGGAGAAAGGAGAGAAGGACATGCTGAAGCAATATCCTGACTTAGAGGTGGATGTATTGAAAGCTAGCCAACATGGCTCTAAAAAATCATCAAGTTCAGCCTTTCTAGAACAGCTCAAACCAGAGCTTACTCTTATCTCAGTTGGAAAGAGCAATCGAACCAAACTACCTCATCAGGAAACCTTGACACGACTGGAAGATATCAATAGCAAAGTTTACCGAACTGACCAGCAAGGAGCTATACGCTTTAAGGGGTGGAAAAGTTGGAAAATAGAAACGGTTGGTTAATGAGCAGAAACTTTTTAAAAAAATAACTTTTTATCTTGACAAGGGCTAGAAAACTTGGTATCATATAAAAGTTGAGAAAAGCAGAAGTGAGAGCTTCTCGCCTTGTGACATTAAGTTGCCTGGCCCTACGGATGAAAAGTTTCTAAGAAACGCTATCATAACGTGCGGGCTTGTATATTTACGAGTCCGCTATTGTTTTTCTCTAATAAAACAAAAGAGGTGAAAACCATAGCAAAGCAAGACTTATTCATCAATGATGAGATTCGTGTACGTGAAGTTCGCTTGATTGGTCTTGAAGGAGAACAGCTAGGCATCAAGCCACTCAGTGAAGCGCAAGCTTTGGCTGATAACGCTAATGTTGACCTAGTATTGATTCAACCCCAAGCCAAACCGCCTGTTGCAAAAATTATGGACTACGGTAAGTTCAAATTTGAGTACCAGAAGAAGCAAAAAGAACAACGTAAAAAACAAAGTGTTGTTACTGTGAAAGAAGTTCGTCTAAGTCCAACTATTGACAAGGGTGACTTTGATACAAAACTTCGCAATGCACGCAAATTCCTTGAAAAAGGAAATAAAGTTAAGGTATCTATTCGCTTTAAGGGTCGTATGATTACCCATAAAGAGATTGGTGCAAAAGTTTTAGCCGAGTTTGCTGAAGCAACTCAAGATATTGCCATCATCGAACAACGTGCTAAAATGGATGGACGTCAAATGTTCATGCAATTGGCGCCAGCGACTGACAAAAAATAATTGTCAGAAAGTTAAATAAAGGAGAAAAAATCATGCCAAAACAAAAAACACACCGCGCATCAGCTAAACGTTTCAAACGTACAGGTTCTGGTGGACTTAAACGTTTCCGTGCTTACACTTCTCACCGTTTCCACGGAAAAACTAAGAAACAACGTCGTCATCTTCGTAAAGCATCTATGGTGCATTCAGGAGATTACAAACGTATCAAAGCAATGCTTACTCGCTTGAAATAATAGCTTGACTGTAAGTAAACAATTCTAGGAAATATTTGGAGGAAATAAAACATGGCACGTGTTAAAGGTGGCGTTGTATCACGCAAACGTCGTAAACGTATTCTTAAATTAGCAAAAGGTTACTATGGAGCTAAACACATCTTGTTCCGTACTGCAAAAGAACAAGTAATGAACTCTTACTACTATGCATACCGTGACCGTCGTCAGAAAAAACGTGACTTCCGCAAATTGTGGATCACTCGTATCAACGCGGCAGCTCGTATGAACGGACTTTCATACTCACAATTGATGCATGGTTTGAAATTGGCTGAGATCGAAGTTAACCGTAAAATGCTTGCTGACTTGGCTGTTAATGATGCAGCAGCTTTCACAGCTCTTGCAGATGCAGCTAAAGCAAAACTTGGTAAATAATAACTGATGAGACTGGAACAGGATTGTCCCAGTCTTTTTTAAAATAAAGGAGAAAAATATGGCTTCAAAAATGCTACACACTTGTTTACGAGTAGAAAATCTTGAAAAATCAATTGCATTCTATCAAGATGCTTTTGGTTTTAAAGAATTGCGTCGCAGAGATTTTCCAGATCATGCCTTCACGATTGTCTATCTAGGACTTGAGGGTGACGACTATGAGTTGGAGTTGACTTACAATTACGATCACGGTCCTTATGTGGTTGGAGATGGGTTTGCCCATATCGCTCTCAGTACCCCTGATCTTGAAGCTCTTCATAAAGAACATAGCGACAAAGGCTATGAAGTAACGGCGCCTAATGGTCTACCAGGAACTGCACCGAACTATTACTTTGTTAAAGACCCTGATGGCTACAAGGTCGAAGTCATTCGTGAAAAATAATCTCATGAAGTCAAGTGGAATGTTCGTTTTCTATTTGACTTTTTTAAGCTGAAAGAGTATACTAGTAAAAATTTAACCTTTAAGGGGAGTCCCGAGAGACTCACAAGGTGTCAGATAAAAGAATAGTACAATTTTCTAGAGGAGACTTTTTGAGTGTGCTCTCTTGTGTTGTACGATTTTAACTGAGGCCTTGTACAAGTAAGGTCTTTTCTTTATCTGGTCCCCTTAAAATTTAAGGAGGAAAAGTCATGAATCCCACATGTAAGAAACGTTTGGGTGCAATTCGTTTGGAAACCATGAAGGTGGTCGCACAAGAGGAAATCGCGCCAGCAATCTTTGAATTAGTCCTAGAAGGGGAAATGGTTGAGGCCATGCGAGCAGGCCAATTTCTTCATCTGCGTGTGCCTGATGACGCCCATCTCTTGCGTCGCCCTATTTCAATTTCGTCTATTGATAAGGCTAATAAGCAGTGTCATCTTATTTATCGGATTGAAGGGGCTGGGACAGCTATTTTCTCAACCTTAAGTCAGGGAGACACTCTTGATGTGATGGGTCCTCAGGGAAATGGTTTTGACTTGTCTGACCTTGATGAGCAGAGCCAGGTACTCCTTGTTGGTGGGGGGATTGGTGTTCCGCCCTTGCTTGAGGTGGCCAAGGAATTGCATGCGCGTGGTGTGAAAGTAGTGACAGTCCTTGGTTTTGCTAATAAGGATGCTGTTATTTTGGAGACGGAATTGGCCCAATATAGTCAGGTTTTTATAACGACAGATGATGGTTCTTATGGTATCAAGGGAAATGTGTCCGTTGTCATCAAGGATTTAGACAATCAATTTGATGCTGTTTACTCATGTGGGGCTCCAGGAATGATGAAGTATATCAATCAAACCTTTTATGACCACCCAAGAGCCTATCTATCTCTGGAATCTCGTATGGCTTGTGGGATGGGGGCTTGCTATGCCTGCGTCCTAAAAGTGCCAGAAAGCGAGACGGTTAGCCAACGCGTCTGTGAAGATGGGCCTGTTTTCCGCACAGGAACAGTTGTATTATAAGGAGAAAATCATGACTACAAATCGTTTACAAGTTTCTCTACCAGGCTTGGATTTGAAAAATCCGATCATTCCAGCATCAGGCTGTTTTGGTTTTGGACAAGAGTATGCCAAGTACTATGATTTAGACCTTTTAGGTTCTATTATGATCAAGGCGACAACCCTTGAACCACGTTTTGGCAATCCAACTCCAAGGGTGGCAGAGACACCCGCTGGCATGCTCAATGCAATCGGCTTGCAAAATCCTGGTTTAGAAGCTGTTTTAGCTGAAAAACTGCCTTGGCTGGAAAGAGAATATCCAAATCTTCCTATTATTGCCAATGTGGCTGGTTTTTCAAAACAAGAGTATGCAGCTGTTTCTCATGGGATTTCCAAGGCAGCTAATGTGAAAGCAATCGAGCTCAATATTTCTTGCCCTAACGTAGATCACTGTAATCACGGACTTTTGATAGGTCAAGATCCTGATCTGGCTTATGATGTGGTGAAAGCAGCTGTGGAAGCCTCTGATGTACCAGTTTATGTCAAACTAACTCCTAGTGTGACGGATATCGTCACAGTCGCAAAAGCAGCAGAAGATGCGGGTGCAAGTGGCTTAACCATGATCAATACTCTGGTTGGTATGCGCTTTGACCTCAAAACTAGAAAACCAATCCTAGCAAATGGAACAGGTGGGATGTCTGGTCCAGCAGTCTTTCCAGTAGCCCTCAAACTCATCCGTCAAGTCGCCCAAACAACAGACCTCCCCATTATTGGAATGGGGGGAGTGGATTCGGCAGAAGCTGCCCTAGAAATGTATCTGGCTGGAGCATCGGCTATTGGAGTTGGAACAGCCAATTTTACCAATCCATATGCCTGTCCTGATATCATCGAAAATTTACCAAAGGTTATGGATAAATATGGCATCAGCAGTCTGGAAAATCTCCGCAAGGAAGTAAAAGACAGCCTCAGATAAGCTAGACTATCCTTATTGTCAATAAGACACATAATTTTCATCATTTTGTAATATTTTCATCCTTTAACTATGTTAGAATAAAGTTAATTACGAATGATGTAGATGAATTTCTACTTAGGGGAGTAAAATGAAGAAAACACTACTTGTAAGCACGGCAGTGCTTGCATTGGCAATTGTGCCTACAACATCAGTCTTTGCTGAAGATAGTAAAACAACAGACCAAAGTCAAACGATGAATAAGAGTCAATCTGTGGACAAAAATCAGTCTAAAGAAAAAAATCAGACTCCAGCATCAGAAGAGAAAAAAGTTGTTGAAAACACAAAGAATGAAACTGAAAAGACGGAAAAAAAGAAAGAACCAGTTGTTGTAAAAGAAAATAATTCTAAACAAGAGGCTATTCCAAATAAAGAAAAAGTTGAAGAAGCTCATAAGAATGGTTGGCAGAAAGAGCATGGGAAATGGCTTTTTTATGAGAATAATCAACCAATAAAAAATTGGAAAAAAATTGCGGGGGTCTGGTATTTATTTGATCAACATGGAATCATGGCCAGCAATACTATTGTTAATGACTATGCTTTTCGTACTAGTGGAGCAATGGTAGAAAATTCCTGGGTGAAAATTGCTGATAAATGGTATTATGCTACAGATTCAGGAAAGATTGTTCGTAATAGATGGGAAAAAATTAGCAATGTTTGGTATTACTTCAATCAAGACGGAGTTATGGCTAGCAATACTCTAGTGAACGATTATCTGCTTAATAATACTGGAGCAATGGCTCAGAATGCTTGGGTGAAGATTACTGATAAATGGTATTATGCTACAGATTCAGGAAAGATTGTTCGTAATAGATGGGAAAAAATTGGTAATGTTTGGTATTACTTCAATCAAGATGGAGTTATGGCTAGCAATACTCTAGTGAACGATTATTTGCTTAATAATACTGGAGCAATGGCTCAGAATGCTTGGGTGAAGATTACTGATAAATGGTATTATGCTACAGATTCAGGAAAAATCCTTCGTAATAAATGGGAAAAGATTAAGGGCACATGGTACTATTTTAACAGTGATGGTGTGATGGCTAGTAATCAGTGGAAAGATGCTTACTATCTAAAAAATAGTGGAGCAATGGCTGAAAAAGAATGGATTTTTGATAAATCTTATAATAGCTGGTTTTACCTAAAATCAGGTGGTGCTTATGCTTCACGTGAATGGATTGGTGCTTATTACCTCAAATCTGGTGGTTATATGGCTAAGAATGAATGGATTTTTGATCCTAACTACAATGCATGGTACTACCTGAAAGAAGATGGAAGCTATGTTACTGGTGGTTTTAACATCAAAAATAAAGAGTACTTCTTCCAAGATAACGGAAAGTGGATTCAAAGTCCAAAATATTTTAAGGTCAAACCAATCACAGCCTATATTTACAGTGAATCAGGAGATATTTTAAGCTATGTCAATCAGGGAAGTATTGTGACCTATGATGGCTCTAAAAGCAAGGGTAGTCGTCTAGCTGTTTCAATATCAGGATTGTCCGGTTATATGAATCAAAGTGATTTGGCTTTAGTTGAGGAAGGAAGTGAGTTTATTCCTCACTATACTACTGACGGAAGATTCCTATACCATGAACTTTCTCCATACACTAGTATACGGGTAGCTCCACATACTTCAGCCATGAAAATTGGTAAGAAGTATTATTCAAAGGATGGAGAACATTTCGATGGGTTTACTATCAAAAATCGTTTCCTTTTCAAGAATTTAACTGAACCAACCAACTATAGTGCGGATGAATTAAATAGAGTTTATTCGATGATGAATATCCGAAACAGTCGTCTTGCCGGTAAAGGAGCAATTTTTAAAGAAGCTGAAAAACGTTACGGTGTCAATGCTCTCTATTTAATGGCTCACAGTGCGCTAGAAAGTGCTTGGGGACGTAGCCAGATTGCTAATGATAAAAATAACTTCTTCGGTATAGCTGCTTACGATACCAGTCCCTATGATTCCGCTAAGAAATTTGATGATGTAGACAAAGGAATTCTTGGTGCGGCCAAGTGGATTCGTGAGAACTATATTGACCGTGGAAGAGATCACCTTGGAAATAAAGCGACGGGAATGAATGTACGCTATGCATCAGATCCGTACTGGGGTGAAAAAATAGCTAGTATCATGATGAATATCAATAGTCGACTTGGTGGAAAAGATTAAAAGATAAGCAACGATAACTGCTGAAAAAGTGGTTGTCGTTTTTTTATTTTTCCGTAGATTTAAGAAGATAAAATGGAGTGAAGTATAGTCAAAAAGCCGTTGCAAAGCGTTTTTTAACAATAATAACATATAATTCAATTGATTACTTTGATATATTATAGTAAAATGTAATAAAAATGCTAAAGGAAATTAAAAAGATGTTAAAGATGAAGAAGTTTGTTTATGTTAGTCTATCCATTTTGTCAGCCTTTACTTTGGCGGCTTGTTCTGGTCATAAGGAAGAAGCAAAAGTTTCAGAAGCAAAAGTGGAACAAACACAAGCTAAGTTTGATGAGAAGTTGTTCAAAGAAGCTGGTCTCTTGCCTTTTAAAAGTGAAAAACAGCTTGAACTTGGCGAACTAGATTCTAAAAATCGTGCGACGGGTGCTCATATTCAGCTAAAGGATAGAGATGAGCCAACTGAGAAAAGAGATTCAAAATTGACCTATGATCCAGTAGGGTGGCACAACTATAAATTCTTTTACGGAGATGGCCGGGAAGAAGCTTGGTTGATGAGTAGAGGTCATTTAATTGGTTACCAATTTAGTGGTCTGAATGATGAAAAGAGAAATTTAGTTCCTATGACTAACTGGCTCAATGCTGGAAATTATTCTGGGACTGACGAATATAACCAGAGTAGTATGCTATACTATGAAAATCGATTAGATTCATGGCTCGCTAATCATCCTAACTACTATCTTGATTATAAGGTGACACCAATTTATCAGAAAGATGAGCTGATTCCCAGACAGATTGAGTTGCAATATGTAGGCATTGATGAAAATGGTAAACTCTTGGAAATTAAATTGGAGAGCAGTAAGGAAAAGGTTGATAAGTATTCTGTAACACATGTCATTTTAGATAATGTTTCGGCTAATGCAGAAATTAACTATTTGGATGGTACTGCTAAAAACCTAGTTGAAGACGCAAAGGCAAAAGAAGAAAAAGAAAAAGCCAAGAAGGAAGCTGAGGAAAAGGCTAAGAAAGAGGCGGAGGAAAAAGCAGAAGCTGAGAAGAAGGCGAAAGAAGAGGAAGAAAAGGTTCGTCAAGCAGAACAAGAAAAGGAAGAAAGTCAGGAATCAAATACGCAAGCAGCAAATTCAGGTGGTTATTTCAAAGATTCCAGAGGAAGATGGCATAAACCAAATGGCAAGTATGCCTCTAAGAAAGAAATTATAGCAGCTGGATTAACTTGGTAATCATGTAAATGATGAAATAATAGAATAAATCATTGTCAAAAAGCCGTTGCAAAGCGGTTTTTTGTTGCGTGTTTTGGGGTAATATAGTAGAATTATGAAGATATTAAATATTTTTTGGAGATTAATATGAAGAAAAAAATAATTATATTGTCAATGTGTCTGATATTAGGAATTTCTGGTTTTGGATACTATTTCTTATCTTATGTTCCCTACAGATCTGCTGTAACTAAGTTTGAAGATATAGTCAAAGATTTACAAGAAAAAAATAAAGAGGTTGAAGGCCAAATAGCTGAGGCTGAGAAGGTAATTGAAATTGGCGAAGAGCCATTGGATTCAAAAAAATTAGAAGAATTAAAAAAAGCAATTGAAGATAGTCAGAATTCGCTTCGAAAAGTACCAGAAATGGAGAAATCAACTGCTAAGATTGAGGAGCAAATAGAAGAATTAAGCAAGCCAGTGGACTATAGTGAAACAATAAAGAATTTATCTGACAAACAGACTCTTTATCAAAATAGTATTCTTCAACTAAAACAAATTACAAATCCATCTAATACTTTTGTTGAAGAAAGACTCAAAGAAATTTCTTCAATTACAGGAGTACAGTCTGTTACTGAAAATAACGATCCAAATAATAAATTGAATAAACAAGGTGGGTATACAGCGTCTGTATATTTTGTTGACAATCAAGTTACACATTCAGTAGAGGGATCTGATATTGTTCAGAAAGGAAATGATGCTGGTGGAAATGTAGAGGTGTATAAGACAAAAGAAGAAGCTGAGAAACGAAACACATATATTAGCGCATTTGATGGTACTGCTTTAAATCCTGGTTCACACTATGTTTATGGAACAGTTTTAATTCGTACATCACATTATTTAACAGGAACACAGCAGAAAGAGTTAACTGAAAAAATTTATAATAAACTGATTGAACTTAAATAATTTAAAAATTGGATAGCTATTAGTTTATTTAACTAATATACAGTCAAAAAGCCGTTTTAAAGCGGTTTTTTTGTTATAATGAAGTGAAGATTTATCGATATAAAAGGAGAAAAACATGACTTTCGAAGAAATCCTGCCTGGATTAAAGGCTAAGAAAAAATATGTACGAACTGGTTGGGGAGGAGCTGAAAACTATGTGCAGCTTTTTGATACCATTGAACAAAACGGGGTTGCACTTGAAGTGACACCCTATTTCCTAATCAACGTGTCTGGAGAAGGAGAAGGTTTTTCCATGTGGAGTCCGACACCTTGTGATGTTTTGGCGACGGATTGGGTAGAAGTGCATGACTAGACGTGTATTGATTACAGGAGTGAGTTCAGGGATTGGTCTGGCTCAAGCTCGACTTTTTTTAGAGAAGGACTATCAAGTTTATGGAGTGGATCAAGGTGAAAATCCACTCTTACAGGGTGATTTCCACTTTCTACAGAGAGATTTGACCTTGGGCTTAGATCCTATTTTCGATTGGTGTCCTCAGGTTGATGTTTTGTGCAATACTGCGGGAGTTTTGGATGATTATAGACCACTTTTGGAACAGACAGCGCAGGAAATTCAAGAGATTTTTGAAATCAACTACGTTACTCCAGTAGAGTTGACTCGGCATTATTTGACACAAATGTTGGAAAATAAAAAGGGAATCATCATCAACATGTGCTCTATAGCTTCTAGCCTAGCAGGTGGAGGTGGTCACGCCTATACTTCATCTAAGCATGCCTTGGCTGGCTTCACCAAGCAGTTGGCTCTAGACTATGCTGAAACTGGGATTCAGGTTTTTGGTATCGCTCCAGGAGCAGTCAAGACAGCTATGACCGCTGCGGACTTTGAGCCAGGTGGCCTAGCTGACTGGGTGGCTAGTGAAACACCAATCAAGCGCTGGATAGAGCCAGAGGAAGTGGCAGAAGTCAGTCTCTTTTTGGCCAGTGGAAAGGCATCTGCCATGCAGGGTCAAATTCTGACAATAGATGGTGGCTGGTCGTTGAAGTAGGAGGATCTGATGGAAATCAAAAATCACAGAAGAGAATGCATCGCAAGAAGTCTTGAAAGTCAAAGCAGAATTATTAGGATTTCCAGAACTGGGCAATACTTCTTACATGAATTGGAAGGTGAATGATGAGAAACCAACTGGCTCTTAGTGGAGAAAAAATTCTTGAAAAAGTTTATCCTCAGTTATTGCACCATATCGGCATGATTCGTGGGGAATATTTGTTGAGAGAGCTTAATCAAAACATCATATTAGCAAGTTGTCAGCAATTTGTAAAAGATTATCTAGAGACTATCTGCTCCCTGTACTCAGATGAAGAAGTTTGGTATCGTTTTTCTGAATTAACAAATACAGAAGCTAATTGTCTAAAGGGGACTAAAGAGTATTTTGATGAAAATCATCCCTTATTTGGATATAGAGGAACTAGGCGTTTGCTGGCGTGTCCGGATGAATTTCAGGCTGAAGCACATGTCGTTACAGAAGTTTATCAAAACAATCCCAATCTGTCTCTTATTTTTCCTTTTGTCAATGATGCTGAACAGTTAAAGCAAGCTATTAGAGTATTGCGTCAGCATGGTTTTACTGGGAAAGTCGGCACGATGATTGAATTACCGTCAGCGTATTTTGACTTGGATAGAATAATGGAAACGGGCATTTCAAAGATTGTAGTTGGAATGAATGATTTGACTTCTTTTGTTTTTGCCACTGTGAGAAACAGTCAGTGGCATGATATGGAAAGTCCAATAATGTTAGATATGCTGAGACACATGCAGGATAAAGCAAGGATTAAAAATATTGACTTTGCTGTAGCAGGCTATCTGAATACTTCTTTCATACAAAAAATGAATCAGATGGGTATCGAATGCATTCTCCATTACAGCTCTATTCCGGAGATTTTTGATTTAGAAATTGACCATCCAGACCATCTCAAATACATAAAAGAAGAAAGTAAAAAATTACAAAGGAGCAACCTATGACGCCGCAAGAAATGTGGAATAAATACAAGCAAATCAATCCTTCTATCGGAGATGAAATCGATGCTTGGGCTTTTGGAGTAGATGCCGATTTCTTGGCAGATTTGGTTTTAAAAGGAGAAAAGACAGCAACCGCCTCGGCCTACGACCTCTACGCACTAGAAGACGAACCCCTTCCGCAAGAAGGGACATTTGATGTTATTTTAGACAGTCAAGATCAGGCTGTCTGCATTGTCGAAATTACAAGGATTTCCGTTCAGCCCTTTAATCAAGTTTCTGCGCAACATGCCTATAAGGAAGGTGAGGGAGACAAATCTATGACCTATTGGCGTCAGGTTCATGAGGACTTTTTCACAGACTGTTTGGGTGAAGCAGGACTAACTTTTACACCTGATAGTAAGGTTGTTTTAGAAGAATTTCGTAAGGTCTACCCACTGTAGACTGTTAGACGGAAGAAAGTTTTGGAAATTACCGTCCAATCCTTTTTTCTTAAACAAAAAATGATATAATAAGTTTGTTTGAAGAAGAGCTTTAGCTCTTAAACTTAGATAGGAGAAAACTATGCAAGCAGTTGAACATTTTATTAAGCAATTTGTTCCTGAACATTATGATTTATTTTTAGACTTGAGTCGTGAGACCAAGACGTTTTCAGGGAAAGTGACCATCACTGGGCAAGCACAGAGTGACAGCATTTCCCTTCATCAAAAAGACTTGGAAATCGCTTCTGTAGAAGTTGCAGGTCAAGCTCGCCGCCCATTTACAGTTGACCATGACAATGAAGCCCTTCATTTTGAACTTGCGGAAGCAGGTCAAGTTGAAGTGGTTATCGCTTTTTCAGGAAAAATCACAGATAACATGACAGGGATTTACCCTTCATATTACACAGTTGATGGAGTCAAGAAGGAAGTCTTGTCTACTCAGTTCGAGAGTCATTTTGCGCGCGAAGCCTTTCCATGTGTGGATGAGCCAGAAGCTAAAGCAACTTTTGACCTCTCTCTACGTTTTGACCAAGCAGAAGGTGAATTGGCCTTGTCTAACATGCCAGAAATCGATGTTGAAAACCGTAAGGAAACAGGTATCTGGAAGTTTGAGACAACACCTCGCATGTCTTCTTACTTGTTAGCCTTTGTAGCAGGTGATTTGCAAGGTGTAACGGCTAAAACTAAAAACGGTACCCTCGTAGGTGTTTATTCAACCAAAGCTCATCCACTATCTAACCTTGATTTCTCACTGGATATCGCTGTTCGCTCTATCGAGTTTTACGAAGATTACTATGGAGTTAAGTACCCAATCCCTCAATCTCTCCACATCGCCCTTCCTGACTTCTCAGCCGGAGCTATGGAAAACTGGGGTCTTGTGACCTACCGTGAAGTTTACTTGGTTGTGGATGAGAACTCTACCTTTGCCAGCCGTCAACAAGTTGCCCTTGTTGTGGCACATGAATTGGCTCACCAATGGTTTGGTAACCTGGTAACTATGAAATGGTGGGATGACCTTTGGCTCAATGAAAGCTTTGCTAACATGATGGAGTACGTCTGTGTGGATGCTATTGAACCAAGCTGGAATATCTTTGAAGATTTCCAAACAGGTGGTGTTCCGTCTGCCTTGAAACGTGATGCGACTGATGGTGTTCAGTCTGTCCACGTCGAAGTGAAACATCCAGATGAAATCAATACGCTCTTTGACGGAGCTATCGTCTATGCCAAAGGAAGTCGCCTCATGCACATGCTTCGTCGTTGGCTAGGTGATGCCGATTTTGCCAAAGGTTTACATGCCTACTTTGAAAAACATCAATACAGCAATACAATTGGTCGTGACCTTTGGGATGCTCTTGGTCAAGCGTCAGGTCGTGATGTTGCAGCCTTCATGGATTCTTGGTTGGAACAACCTGGTTATCCAGTTCTCACTGTCAAAGTTGAAAATGATGTCTTGAAGATCTCACAAAAACAATTCTTCATCGGTGAGCACGAAGACAAGAACCGTCTCTGGGTTGTGCCACTAAACAGCAACTGGAAAGGCTTGCCTGATACACTCGAAACTGAAAGCATCGAAATCCCTGGCTACGCAGCTCTTCTTGCTGAAAATGAAGGAGCTCTTCGTTTCAATACTGAAAATACAGCCCACTATATTACAGACTATCAAGGAGACTTGTTAGATGCTATTCTTGCTGACCTAGTTGAGCTTGATAACACAAGTAAACTTCAAATCGTTCAAGAACGTCGTTTGCTTGCTGAAGCGGGGCACATTTCTTATGCTGACTTGCTCCCAGTCCTTGATAAACTTGCTAAAGAAGAATCTTACCTTGTCGTTTCAGCCGTTTCTCAAGTGATTTCTGCCCTCGAGCGCTTTATCGATGAAGGAACAGAAGCTGAAACAGACTTTAAAGCATTGGTAGCTAAATTGGCTCGTCACAACTATGACCGTCTTGGTTTTGAAGCTAAAGATGGTGAATCAGATGAGGATGAGTTGGTTCGTCAGTTGGCTGTTTCTATGATGATTCGTTCAAATGATGCAGCAGCTAGTCAAGTCGCTAGTCAAATCTTCGCAACTCACAAGGAAAATCTTGCTGGCCTTCCAGCAGCAATCCGTTCACAAGTTCTTATCAACGAGATGAAACATCATGAGACCAAAGACTTGTTAGCACTTTACCTTGACACTTATACTCACGCAACAGATGCTGTCTTTAAACGTCAGTTGGCAGGAGCTCTTGCCTACAGTACAGATGCGGACAATATCCAAACCTTGATTGCTTCTTGGAAGGACAAATTTGTAGTTAAACCACAAGACTTGTCAGCTTGGTACTTCCAGTTCTTAAATCATCAAGCAACTCAGGAAACAGCTTGGTCTTGGGCACGTGAAAACTGGGCTTGGATTAAGGCAGCACTTGGAGGAGATATGAGCTTTGATAGTTTTGTTATCCTTCCTGCGCATGTATTTAAGACTCAGCAACGCTTGGTGGAATACAAGGAATTCTTTGAACCACAACTTTCTGACCTTGCTCTTAGTCGTAACATCGGTATGGGAATTAAGGAGATTGCAGCGCGTGTTGACTTGATTAACCGTGAAAAAGCTGCGGTCGAAGCAGTTGTTCTTCAATACGGAAGTAAATAAATAAGCCTAAAATAAAAAGAAAACTCAGCTATCTCTTGTAAAATGCAGAGAGTTGAGTTTTTTTTAAGGCAAATTTGGTATAATGGTTTTAATAAGGAGGAGTTTCTCATGATAAAAATCTTATTGGTTGAGGATGACCTAGGCCTGTCAAATTCAGTATTTGACTTTTTAGACGATTTTGCAGATGTCATGCAGGTATTTGATGGAGAAGAAGGTCTCTACGAAGCTGAGAGTGGCGTCTATGACTTGATTTTGCTCGATTTGATGCTGCCTGAAAAAAATGGCTTCCAAGTATTGAAAGAATTGCGTGAAAAGGGAATTACGACACCAGTTTTGATCATGACTGCCAAGGAAAGTTTGGATGACAAGGGACATGGATTTGAACTGGGAGCGGATGACTATCTGACTAAACCCTTCTACCTAGAAGAACTTAAAATGCGGATTCAAGCCCTTCTTAAACGCTCAGGCAAGTTTAACGAAAACACCTTGACTTATGGAAATATTGTAGTTAATTTGTCAACCAATACCGTTAAGGTTGAAGATACTCCTGTCGAATTGCTGGGGAAAGAGTTTGATTTATTAGTTTATTTCCTGCAAAATCAAAATGTTATTTTGCCCAAGACTCAGATTTTTGATCGTCTATGGGGATTTGATAGTGACACAACTATTTCAGTTGTCGAAGTCTATGTTTCAAAAGTCCGTAAGAAATTAAAAGGAACCACTTTTGCAGAGAATTTGCAAACCTTGCGCAGTGTTGGGTATATTTTAAAAGATGTTCAGTAAACTAAAAAAAACATGGTATGCGGATGACTTTAGTTACTTTATTCGTAACTTTGGTGTCTTCACTCTGATTTTCTCCACCATGACCTTGATTATTTTACAGGTCATGCACTCGAGTCTCTATACTTCGGTGGACGATACGCTACATGGTTTGAGTAATAATCCTCAGGCAGTTATTCAGCTGGCAGTAAATAGGGCAACAGAAGAGATTAAAGACTTAGAGAATGCTGCCACAGATACTAGCAAGACTGATGTAAAACCCAATGTCAGTTCCAATACAGAGGTTATTCTTTTTGATAAGAATTTTACCCAACTCCTTTCTGGAAATCGATTTTTGGGATTGGATAAGATTAAGTTAGAAAAGAAAGAACTAGGTCATATCTATCAGATTCAGGTTCTTAATAGCTATGGACAGGAAGAAATCTATCGCATGATTTTGATGGAAACGAATATTAGTTCGGTTTCAACCAATATCAAGTATGCCGCTGTCTTGATTAACACTAGTCAGTTGGAGCAGGCTAGTCAAAAGCATGAGCAATTGATTGTCGTTGTGATGGCAAGTTTCTGGATTCTGTCTTTGCTTGCCAGTCTCTATCTAGCTAGGGTCAGTGTTCGGCCCCTGCTTGAGAGCATGCAGAAGCAGCAGTCCTTTGTGGAAAATGCTAGTCATGAGTTACGAACCCCACTTGCAGTTCTGCAAAATCGTTTAGAGACCCTTTTCCGTAAGCCAGAAGCTACCATTATGGATGTGAGCGAAAGTATTGCTTCGAGTTTGGAAGAAGTTCGAAACATGAGGTTTTTGACGACAAACTTGTTGAATTTAGCTCGTAGAGATGATGGGATTAAGCCAGAACTTGCTGAAGTCCCAACTAGCTTTTTTAATACGACTTTCACGAACTATGAGATGATTGCTTCGGAAAATGACCGTGTCTTCCGTTTTGAAAATCGTATCCATCGAACGATCGTCACAGATCAGCTTCTTTTAAAACAACTGATGACCATCCTATTTGATAATGCCATCAAATATACTGAAGAGGATGGTGAAATAGATTTTGTGATTTCAGTGACCGATCGCAATCTGTATTTACTTGTTTCTGATAATGGAGTCGGTATTTCCGCAGAAGATAAGAAGAAAATTTTTGACCGCTTTTATCGAGTGGACAAGGCTAGAACCCGTCAAAAAGGTGGTTTTGGTTTAGGATTATCTCTGGCCAAGCAAATTGTAGATGCACTAAAAGGAACCATTACTGTTAAAGATAATAAACCAAAAGGAACAATCTTTGAAGTGAAGATTGCCATCCACACACCATCTAAAAAGAAAAAATAAAAATATCGCTCCAGCTGGGGCGATATTTTGGATTTATCTTCTACGTTTTCGTTTGATAATAGATCGTTGAATTTTTAATACAAGTAAGCTGGATCCGATTGCTGCGGCAAAGGCAAGAGCAGTTGATAATTTTAATGCTAAAAAGATAAAACTAAAGATAGCAATACAGATACAAAAAACAGCGATATTAACAAAAAATAGGATTTCCTTGAGATTGGCATCAGATTGTGCTTCAGGTGTATAATCTTGATAGCGGGGAACCTGCTGGTTTAATTCTTCTTGATAGTCTACCTCATAGGATTGTAATTTTCTTACGGGCATTATTCTCTCCTTAACAGTACATACCTATTTTATCATTTTTTCAGCAGAGAATTATTACAGAAAGGTTACAAAAAGAATAAAGTCCCTTTTCATTTTTAAAGAATAGCTGATTTTTGAGAAATATGGTATAATTTTTCTTATGGAAAAGATTATCATTACAGCAACTGCTGAAAGTATTGAACAAGTTAAACAACTGCTCGAAGCTGGCGTAGACCGTATCTATGTCGGTGAGAAAGATTTTGGCCTTCGTCTGCCAACAACCTTTAGTCATGACCAATTGCGTGAAATTGCTAAGTTGGTTCATGAAGCAGGTAAGGAATTGGTCGTTGCGGTTAACGCCCTCATGCACCAAGATATGATGGATCGTATCAAGCCTTTCTTAGACTTTTTGGAAGAAATCCAGACAGACTACATTACGATTGGGGATGCAGGTGTCTTTTACGTAGTCAATCGTGATGGTTATTCCTTTAAGACCATCTACGATGCTTCAACCATGGTAACTAGCAGTCGTCAGATAAACTTCTGGGGACAAAAGGCTGGTGCATCTGAGGCTGTTTTGGCGCGTGAAATTCCATCTGCTGAACTCTTCAAAATGCCAGAGATTTTGGAAATTCCTGCTGAAGTTTTGGTTTACGGTGCTAGTGTCATCCATCATTCTAAACGTCCGCTCTTGCAAAACTACTATAACTTCACGCATATCGATGATGAAAAGACTCGCAAGCGTGACCTTTTCTTGGCAGAGCCAAGTGACCCTGAGAGCCATTATTCCATTTTTGAAGATAATCATGGTACCCACATTTTTGCCAACAATGACCTTGATTTGATGACAAAATTGACAGAATTGGTAGAGCATGGTTTTACTCACTGGAAATTAGAAGGTCTCTATACACCTGGTCAGAACTTTGTTGAGATTGCAAAACTCTTTATCCAAGCGCGTAGCTTGATTCAAGAGGGTAACTTTAGCCATGACCAAGCTTTCTTGCTGGATGAAGAAGTTCGTAAACTTCACCCTAAAAACCGTTTCCTTGATACAGGATTCTATGATTACGATCCTGATATGGTTAAATAGGACATCAAAACCCGAAATAAAAATGTTCGGGTTTTTCTAGTGTATCCATGAAATAAAAACGGATACATGTTATAATAGAAATAGCTCTTTAATGGAGGTGTTTGAGTGGAAAATCTGAAGAAAATGGCAGGTATCAAGGCTGCTGAGTTTGTCAAGGATGGCATGGTAGTCGGACTTGGAACGGGTTCTACTGCCTATTATTTCGTAGAAGAAATTGGTCGTCGTATCAAGGAAGAAGGGTTGCATATTACAGCTGTAACGACTTCTAGTGTGACTAGTAAACAGGCTGAAAGTCTTAATATCCCGCTCAAGTCTATTGACCAAGTAGATGTTGTCGATGTGACAGTCGACGGGGCGGATGAAGTGGATAGTCAGTTTAATGGAATCAAAGGCGGTGGGGGAGCCCTTCTCATGGAGAAGGTTGTGGCAACGCCCTCAAAAGAATATATTTGGGTAGTGGATGAAAGCAAGCTAGTCGAGAAACTGGGTGCTTTTAAATTGCCAGTAGAAGTGGTTCAGTATGGCGCAGAGCAGGTTTTTCGTCGTTTTGAGCGAGCTGGCTACAAACCAAGTTTCCGTGAAAAAGACGGCCACCGTTTGGTGACGGATATGCAGAATTTTATCATTGACCTTGCCTTGGATGTCATTGAAGATCCAATTACTTTCGGACAAGAATTGGATCATATCGTTGGTGTTGTAGAGCACGGCTTATTCAACCAAATGGTGGATAAGGTGATCGTAGCTGGACGAAATGGGGTTCAGATTTTAACTTCAACAAAAGCAAACTAATCAACATAATAAGGAGACACATTATGTCAAAATTTAATCGTATTCACTTGGTGGTATTAGATTCTGTAGGAATCGGTGCTGCACCAGATGCTAATAACTTTGTCAATGCAGGAGTTCCAGATGGAGCTTCTGACACATTAGGACACATTTCAAAAGCAGTTGGTTTGAATGTCCCAAACATGGCTAAAATTGGTCTTGGAAATATTCCTCGAGAAACTCCTCTTAAGACTGTTCCAGCTGAAAGCAATCCAACAGGATATGCAACAAAATTGGAAGAAGTATCTCTTGGTAAGGATACCATGACTGGACACTGGGAAATCATGGGCCTTAACATTACAGAACCTTTCGATACTTTCTGGAATGGATTCCCAGAAGAAATCTTGACAAAAATTGAAGAATTCTCAGGGCGCAAGGTTATTCGTGAAGCCAACAAACCTTACTCAGGAACGGCTGTTATCGATGATTTTGGACCACGTCAAATGGAAACTGGGGAGTTGATTATCTATACTTCAGCTGACCCAGTCTTGCAAATTGCTGCCCACGAAGACATTATTCCTTTGGATGAATTGTACCGTATCTGTGAATACGCTCGTTCGATTACCCTTGAGCGCCCTGCCCTTCTAGGTCGCATCATTGCCCGTCCATATGTTGGTGAGCCAGGTAACTTCACTCGTACGGCAAATCGTCGTGACTTGGCTGTATCTCCATTTGCACCGACTGTTTTGGATAAATTGAATGAAGCTGGTATCGATACTTACGCTGTTGGTAAAATCAATGATATCTTTAACGGTGCTGGTATCAACCATGACATGGGCCACAACAAGTCAAATAGCCACGGAATTGATACATTATTGAAGACCATGGGACTTGATGAATTTGAAAAAGGATTCTCCTTCACAAACTTAGTTGACTTTGATGCTCTTTACGGCCACCGTCGTAATGCTCACGGTTATCGTGATTGCTTGCATGAGTTTGATGAACGCTTGCCTGAAATTATCGCAGCCATGAGAGAGAACGACCTTCTCTTGATTACTGCGGACCATGGAAATGACCCAACCTATGCAGGAACTGACCACACTCGTGAATATATTCCATTGTTGGTCTACAGCCCTGCCTTTAAAGGGAACGGTTTGCTACCAGTCGGACATTTTGCAGATATCTCAGCGACTGTTGCTGATAACTTTGGTGTTGAAACTGCCATGATTGGGGAAAGTTTCTTAGATAAATTGGTATAAGATGACGCACTATGCTTTGCTAGTGAGAGGCATTAATGTTGGTGGCAAGAATAAGGTCGTTATGACGGAACTTCATCAAGAATTGACAGAGTTGGGACTGGAAAAGGTTGAAACCTACATCAACAGTGGCAATATTTTCTTTACTTCGACAGACCCCAAAGCCCGATTGGTTGAAAAGTTAGAGACTTTCTTTGGAATTCATTATCCATTTATTCAGAGTTTTTCCCTACTGACTCAAAAAGACTATGAAGCAGAAGTCGAGAATCTGCCAGCTTGGTGGACCAAAGACCTGGCTCGAAAAGATGTCCTCTTCTACACGAAGGGCTTGGATGTGGATCAAGTGATCGAGAAAGTGAACAGTTTGGAACTGGAAGATGAAGTCGTTCATTTTGGGAAACTTGGTATTTTCTGGGGGAAATTCTCTGAGGAATCCTACTATGCAACTGCCTATCATAAGTACTTGCTCAAGATGCCTTTCTACCGCCAAATCACCATTCGCAATGCTAAAACTTTTGAAAAAATCGGTCAAATGCTAAAAAATAATAAAGGAGACACACAATGACATTTTTAGATAAGATCCAAGAAACAGCTGCTTTTCTGAAAGATAAAGGAATCCAAGCGCCTGAGTTCGGTTTAATCCTTGGATCAGGACTTGGAGAATTGGCAGAAGAAATCGAAAAACCAGTTGTAGTAGACTATGCTGAGATTCCAAACTGGGGCCGCTCTACAGTAGTCGGTCACGCTGGTAAATTGGTATATGGTGAACTGGCAGGTCGCAAGGTCTTAGCTCTTCAAGGTCGTTTCCATTTTTACGAAGGAAATCCTCTCGAAGTCGTGACCTTCCCAGTTCGTGTCATGAAAGTTCTCGGATGTGAAGGTGTCATTGTAACTAATGCAGCTGGAGGTATTGGATTTGGTCCTGGTACCTTGATGGCTATCTCAGACCATATCAATATGACGGGGCAAAACCCATTAATGGGTGAAAACTTGGATGAATTTGGTCCTCGTTTCCCTGATATGTCTAAGGCCTACACACCAGAATACCGTGCTACTGCCCATGAAGTGGCTAAAAAACTTGGTATCAAGCTTGATGAAGGTGTTTATATCGGTGTTACTGGTCCAACTTATGAAACACCAGCAGAAATCCGTGCCTATAAGACACTGGGAGCAGATGCTGTTGGTATGTCTACGGTTCCTGAAGTTATCGTGGCAGCCCACTCTGGCTTGAAAGTTCTCGGTATTTCATGTATTACTAACCATGCTGCTGGTTTCCAAGAAGAACTCAACCACGAAGAAGTTGTAGAAGTAACCGAACGTGTTAAAGGTGATTTCAAAGGCTTGCTTAAAGCGATTCTTGCAGAATTGTAATCATGTTAATAGAATTGAGGAGTATTTTTCGAAAAATCCCTTATAATTTTAGATTATTCATAGCAGTAATTCTGCAAGGAACAGTTTCGGGTTTATCTGGTATAGTTCTCCATTATCTTTTAGAGATGGTGGAGGAGCTAGCTTTTGGTCAGTCAGAGCATCATAGTGGATTTTTGACAGATGGTGTTTCCTCGTCACGGATAGGATTAAGTTTAATAATTGTGGGTCTTAGCTCATCCTTGGTCTGGTATTTCTTGCAAAAGAAATCACAGATTTTTTCCATAAAAGCACAGATGAAGGATGAGACTGCACAATACAAGCTTCATTTTTTAAAACAGCTATTTCATTCAATTTGGCAGATCATTGCAGTTGGAGGGGGAGCGCCTATTGGTAAAGAAGCTGCGCCACGAGAGATTGGGACTCTGTTTGCAGGACCAATTGGAAAAATATGTATACTGTCTAAGAAGGATCAAATCTTTCTCCTTGCTTGTGGTGCTGGTGCTGGTTTAGCGGCTGTTTATCAGGTTCCATTAACAAGTGTCTTCTTTGTTTTTGAAACCCTAGGAATTGCTCCATCTATTAAACGATTTGTCTTAGTCGGTTTGACTACCTATGTCTCAACCTATATAGCAGGCTGGGTTATTTCAGATCAGGCTCTCTACCAGATTCCAGCTATCACATGGTCATTAAAGGAAATATGGATTATTCCCTTATTACTTCTTTTCTTAACCCCACTAGCTTGGCTTTTTGGTCGCTTAAGTAAGGCAGCGTCTTCAAACAGAATAAAAGATAAACGAATACTTCTCACATTGCCCTCAGCTTTTCTTTTTCTTGTTGGTCTTGCAAGTTCCTTTCCACATCTACTTGGCAATGGACGCATGATGGCTCAGGAAATTTTAAATGGCAGCAGTGGCCAAACAGTGCTTCTCATGTTTTTCCTAAAAGCAGTGGTCGTTCTTATTATCCTTTGGGCAGGGGCCTATGGTGGTACTCTTACGCCATCTTTTGCCTTGGGGATGGCTGGAGCTGGTCTCTTGGGCATGATTCTAGGTTTGGACAGTCAGCCAACCGTTTTACTTTTGGGCTCTGTTTGCTTTTTATCTGTGACCTTGAGGGCACCCTTTTCTGCAACTGGATTAGTAATAGGTTTCACTGGGATAGGTTTAGATTCTCTTCCGTATCTCTTAGTAATAGCTGTTTTAGCCTATGAATTTGCAAAAATGTTAGACCGCTTTCCTTGGACTAGCATACTGTGTCAGGAGTCAAAGAATAAAGTAATTAGGTAGGGATCGTCTGTTTCTTCTAGTCAATGATTTGATTTAAAAGATTAAAGAATATTATCAATTTATTTATAATTAATTTAAATAAAAATGAAGTGGGCTTATCGGAGTCATGATTGAATACGATTTTTCCTAGCTATGAAATATAAAAATAAAAAAAAGAAAGGTAGAGCGTGTGTTTTGATTTGAACACGAGCGGAAAACTTTTTTAAAAACTCAGAAGAGAAGTGGAGTTCAGGGTTGAATTGAATCCGGGCTAATCTTCTCAATATCATCAAAATTAAGAAAGAAAGGAATTGAACCCACCCTAAAAGCAGTGGGAAAAAGATAGTTGGTCTAGCGAGCATCGCTCACTGCACCCAACTCCTATTTTCCCTTTGCTTTTTGACGGGTTTGGTATCTTATATTATGTCTATCCATATTGCTGCTCAGCATGGTGAAATTGCTGATAAAATTCTTCTTCCTGGAGATCCGCTTCGTGCCAAGTTTATTGCGGAGAATTTCCTTGAAGACGCTGTTTGTTTTAACGAAGTGCGTAACATGTTTGGTTATACTGGTACTTACAAGGGCCACCGTGTATCTGTCATGGGAACTGGGATGGGAATGCCATCTATTTCGATCTACGCGCGTGAGTTGATTGTTGACTACGGTGTGAAGAAATTGATTCGTGTAGGAACTGCTGGTTCGTTAAACGAGGATGTCCATGTCCGTGAATTAGTTTTGGCGCAGGCAGCGGCAACCAACTCTAACATCATCCGCAATGACTGGCCACAGTACGATTTCCCACAAATCGCTAGCTTTGATTTGCTGGACAAGGCCTACCATATCGCCAAAGAACTTGGTATGACAACCCACGTTGGGAACGTTTTATCATCTGATGTCTTTTATTCAAATTACTTTGAAAAGAACATCGAGCTTGGTAAATGGGGAGTCAAGGCTGTGGAAATGGAAGCAGCGGCCCTTTACTATCTGGCAGCCCAACACCATGTTGACGCTCTTGCTATTATGACTATCTCTGATAGTTTGGTTAATCCAGACGAAGACACAACTGCAGAAGAACGCCAAAATACCTTCACCGATATGATGAAGGTTGGTTTAGAAACCTTGATTGCAGAGTAAAATGCAAAAGAAAATCCTGATTTCAAATAAAATCAGGATTTTTTCATGGATGCAATTTTTTCTGGGTCTGGTGTGACACGGAGGGTCTTTTGTCCTGTGTAGGTGACAAAACCGGGTTTTCCACCAGTTGGTTTATTGAGTTTCTTGACTTCAATCATATCTACCTGAACCAGATTTGACAGGCGACCTTGAGAGAAGTAGGCGGCCAGTTCTGCCGCGTCTGTTTTGACTTCATCAGATGGGTCAAGATTGCCTGAGATGACAACATGGCTTCCAGGAATATCCTTGGCATGGAACCAAAGTTCCTCCTTGCGAGCCATTTTAAAGGTTAGCTCCTCGTTTTGCAGGTTGTTGCGGCCGACATAGATGATGGTTTTGCCATCACTCGCTAGATATTGTTCTGGTTTTTTGCGCTTCTGAATTTTCTCTCGCTGTCTTCTACGGATAAAGCCAGTTTGGATTAATTCCTCACGGATTTCAGCGATTTCTTCTAGCCCAGCTTGGTTGAGGACAGTTTCGACACTTTCTAGATAGAGAATAGTGGCCTTTGTTTCTTCAATCAGATCAGTCAAGTATTTGACTGCTTCTTTGAGTTTCTGGTAACGTTTAAAATAGCGTTGGGCATTCTGGTTGGGAGTCAGAGCCTTATCAAGCGCAATGGTGATAGGTTGGTTGGTATAGTAGTTGTCTAGGATAACCTGGTCTTGGTCATTGGGAACTTGATGGAGGAAGGTTGTCAGTAATTCCCCTTTTTGACGAAATTCTTCAGCATTGTCTGTCGCCAGTAACTCTTTTTCCTGTTTTTTGAGTTTGTGGCGATTTTTCTGAAGTTCATTTTCAACACGGCGAATGAGTTCACTGGCTTGCTGTTTGACACGGTCGCGCTCAGCCTTATCCTTATAGTAGGTGTCCAACAAATCAGAAAGACTGGCAAAAGGCTCTCCCATCTGATTTGCAAAAGGAACTGGGCTGAAGGAAGTCTCAGTCAAGCATGGTTTGGTTTCTTGATTGAAAAAGGTACGGAAAGTAGATAGTTTATCACTAACCAGAATGTTTTCCAATTCATTTGCCGTATCGCGTCCTAGACCTTGAAAGAGGCTTTGAAGATTTTTAGCTGTGGTTTCTTGTGTTTGTAGGATTTCAAAGAGTTTTTCATCCTTGATGGTGAAAGGATTGAGTGATTCCGTACTTGGCGGAGCGATATAGGTTGACCCAGGAAGCAAGGTACGGTAGCTATTTTGTGAAAAACCGACGTGTTTGATAACTTCGAGGATTTTATGACTGCTCTTATCAACTAGTAGAATATTACTATGTTTGCCCATGATTTCGATAATCAAGGTAGCCTGGATATGGTCTCCAATCTCGTTTTTATTGGAAACTGTCATTTCCACAATACGGTCATTTTCCACTTGCTCAATCGACTCAATCAGGGCACCCTGCAAATATTTTCTTAAAACCATGATAAAGGTAGAGGGTTGGGCTGGATTTTCAAAGGTCGTTTGGGTCAGCTGAATGCGTCCAAAAACTGGATGGGCAGAAAGGAGCAGGCGATGGCTTTGGCGATTGCTGCGGATTTGCAAGACCAACTCTTGTTCAAAAGGCTGATTGATTTTCTGAATGCGACCATTCACTAACTCTCTTCGCAATTCCTCAACCATATGATGTAAAAAAAATCCGTCAAATGACATCGTTCTCTCCTTGTGATTGTATTCCATAGTATTATATCAAAAAGGTAGAATAAAATCATGGAAATGTGGTATAATAAAGCCAAGTAAAGAGAAACGAGAAGTACATGTATATTGAAATGGTAGATGAAACTGGTCAAGTTTCAAAAGAAATGTTGCAACAAACCCAAGAAATTTTGGAATTTGCAGCCCAAAAATTAGGAAAAGAAGACAAGGAAATGGCAGTCACCTTTGTGACTAATGAGCGTAGTCATGAACTGAATTTGGAGTACCGTGACACGGACCGTCCGACAGATGTCATCAGTCTTGAGTATAAACCAGAGTTGGATATTGCCTTTGACGAAGAGGATTTGCTTGACAATCCAGAATTGGCAGAGATGATGTCTGAGTTTGATGCCTATATTGGGGAACTGTTCATCTCTATTGATAAGGCTCATGAGCAGGCCGAGGAATATGGCCACAGCTTTGAGCGTGAGATGGGCTTCTTGGCAGTACACGGCTTTTTACATATCAACGGCTATGATCACTACACTCCAGAAGAAGAAGCGGAGATGTTCGGTTTACAAGAAGAAATTTTGACAGCCTATGGACTCACAAGACAATAAACGAAAATGGAAAAATCGTGACCTGATAGCCAGTTTAGAATTTGCCATCACAGGAATTTTTACTGCTATCAAGGAAGAACGCAATATGCGAAAACATGCAGTGACGGCTCTTGTGGTCATCCTTGCAGGTTTTGTTTTTCAGGTGTCACGAATCGAATGGCTCTTTCTCCTATTGAGCATTTTCTTGGTAGTAGCGTTTGAGATTATCAATTCTGCTATTGAAAATGTGGTGGATTTGGCCAGTCACTATCACTTTTCCATGCTGGCTAAAAATGCCAAGGATATGGCGGCTGGCGCGGTATTAGTGGTCTCTCTTTTCGCAGCCTTAACAGGCGCATTGATTTTTCTCCCACGAATCTGGGATTTATTATTTTAAACAGTAAGAGGAAATTATGACTTTTAAATCAGGTTTTGTAGCCATTTTAGGACGTCCCAACGTTGGGAAGTCAACCTTTTTAAATCACGTCATGGGGCAAAAGATTGCCATCATGAGTGACAAGGCGCAGACAACGCGCAACAAAATCATGGGAATTTACACGACTGATAAGGAACAAATCATCTTTATCGACACACCAGGGATTCACAAGCCTAAAACAGCTCTCGGAGATTTCATGGTTGAGTCTGCCTATAGTACCCTTCGCGAAGTGGATACTGTTCTTTTTATGGTTCCTGCGGATGAAGCGCGTGGTAAGGGAGACGACATGATTATCGAGCGTCTCAAGGCTGCCAAGGTTCCTGTGATTTTGGTGGTGAACAAGATCGATAAGGTTCACCCAGACCAGCTTTTGTCTCAGATTGATGATTTCCGTAACCAAATGGAATTTAAGGAGATTGTCCCTATATCAGCCCTTCAGGGAAATAACGTCTCTCGTCTAGTGGATATTTTGAGTGAAAATCTGGACGAAGGTTTCCAATATTTCCCAGCTGACCAAATCACAGACCATCCAGAACGTTTCTTGGTTTCAGAGATGGTTCGCGAGAAAGTCTTGCACCTAACTCGGGAAGAGATTCCTCACTCAGTTGCTGTAGTGGTTGATTCGATGAAGCGGGATGAAGAGACTGACAAGGTTCACATCCGTGCAACCATCATGGTCGAGCGCGATAGCCAAAAAGGGATTATCATCGGTAAAGGTGGTGCTATGCTTAAGAAAATCGGTAGCATGGCCCGTCGTGATATTGAACTCATGTTAGGAGACAAGGTCTTTCTAGAAACCTGGGTCAAGGTCAAGAAAAACTGGCGCGATAAAAAGCTGGATTTGGCTGACTTTGGCTATAATGAAAAAGAATACTAAGTAGAGGTGGGCTCATGCCTGCTTCTTGTTTTTACAGAAGGAGGACTTATGCCTGAATTACCTGAGGTTGAAACCGTTCGTCGTGGCTTAGAAAAATTGATTTTGGGAAAGAAGATTTCGAGTATAGAAATTTGCTATCCCAAAATGATTAAAACAGACTTGGACGAGTTTCGAAAGGAAGTACCTGGTCAAGTTGTTGAGTCAATGGGACGTCGGGGCAAATATTTACTTTTCTACCTGACAGACAAGGTCTTGATTTCTCATCTGCGGATGGAGGGTAAGTATTTTTACTATCCAGACCAGGTTCCTGAACGCAAGCATGCCCATGTTTTCTTCCAGTTTGAGGATGGTGGGACGCTTGTTTATGAGGATGTACGCAAGTTTGGTACTATGGAACTCTTGGCTCCTGACCTTTTAGACGCTTACTTTATTTCTAAGAAATTAGGTCCTGAGCCAAGCGAACAAGACTTTGACTTGCAGGTCTTTCAAGCTGCCCTAACCAAATCTAAAAAGCCTATCAAGTCCCATCTCCTAGACCAGACCTTGGTGGCTGGACTTGGCAATATCTATGTGGATGAGGTCCTCTGGCGAGCTCAGGTTCATCCAGCTAGGCCTTCCCAGACTTTGACAGCAGAAGAAGTGACAGCCATTCATGATCAAACTATAGCTGTTTTGAGCCAGGCTGTTGAAAAAGGTGGCTCCACCATTCGGACCTATACCAATGCCTTTGGGGAAGACGGAACCATGCAGGATTTTCATCAGGTCTATGATAAGGCCGGTCAAGAATGTTCACGTTGTGGCAACATCATTGAAAAAATCCAACTAGGCGGACGAGGCACCCACTTTTGTCCTCAGTGCCAAAGGAGGGGGTGATGGGAAAAATCATTGGAATCACAGGAGGAATTGCCTCTGGTAAGTCAACTGTGACAAATTTTCTAAGAAAGCAAGGTTTTCAAGTAGTGGATGCTGACGCTCTTGTTCACCAACTACAGAAACCTGGTGGTCGTCTATTTCAGGCTCTAGTCCAGCATTTTGGGCAAGAAATCATCCTTGAAAACGGAGAACTTAATCGCCCTCTCCTAGCTAGTCTCATCTTTTCAAATCCTGAGGAACGGGAATGGTCTAAGTCAACCCAAGGGGAGATTATTCGTGAGGAACTAGCTACGTTGAGAGACCAGTTGGTTCAGACAGAAGAGATTTTCTTCATGGATATTCCCTTGCTTTTTGAACAAGACTATGCCTCTTGGTTTGATGAGACTTGGTTGGTCTATGTGGATAGAGACGTCCAAGTAGAACGCCTAATGAAAAGGGATCAGCTATCTAAGGATGAAGCTGAGTCTCGTCTGGCAGCCCAGTGGCCTTTAGAAAAAAAGAAAGATTTGGCCAGTTATGTTCTAGATAACAATGGTAGTCGTGATCAGCTTCTAACTCAGGTGCTTACCCTTCTTGAGGGAGGTAAGCAAGATGACAGAGATTAACTGGAAGGATAATCTGCGCATTGCCTGGTTTGGTAATTTTCTGACAGGAGCCAGTATTTCCTTAGTTGTGCCTTTTATGCCCATCTTTGTGGAAAATCTAGGTGTAGGGAGTGAGCAAGCCGCTTTTTATGCAGGTTTAGCTATTTCTGTCTCTGCCATTTCTGCGGCACTTTTCTCTCCTATCTGGGGTATCCTTGCTGACAAATACGGTCGAAAACCCATGATGATTCGGGCTGGGATGGCCATGACCATTACTATGGGAGGCTTGGCTTTTGTCCCAAATATTTATTGGTTAATCTTTCTGCGTTTGCTAAATGGTGTATTTGCAGGTTTTGTTCCTAATGCCACAGCCTTGATAGCCAGTCAGGTTCCCAAGGAGAAATCAGGCTCTGCTCTTGGGACTTTGTCTACTGGCGTAGTTGCAGGTACTCTAACTGGTCCCTTTATTGGTGGCTTTATCGCGGAATTATTTGGCATTCGTACTGTTTTCTTACTGGTTGGTAGTTTTCTATTCTTAGCTGCTGTTTTAACTATTTGCTTTATTAAGGAAGATCTTAAACCAGTAGCCAAGGAAAAGGCCATTCCAACAAAGGAATTATTTACATCAGTTAAATATCCCTATCTCTTGGTCAATCTCTTTCTGACCAGTTTTGTCATCCAATTTTCAGCCCAATCGATTGGCCCTATTTTAGCACTTTATGTGCGCGACTTAGGTCAGACAGAGAATCTTCTCTTTGTATCAGGTTTGATTGTATCCAGTATGGGCTTTTCCAGTATGATGAGTGCAGGAATCATGGGCAAGCTAGGTGACAAGGTGGGTAATCATCGCCTCTTGGTTGTAGCTCAGTTTTATTCAGTTATCATCTATCTCCTCTGTGCCAATGCCTCTAGCCCCCTTCAACTAGGACTCTATCGATTACTATTTGGCTTGGGAACCGGTGCCTTGATTCCCGGAGTTAATGCCCTTCTCAGCAAGATGACACCCAAAGCTGGCATTTCGAGGGTCTTTGCCTTTAATCAGGTATTCTTTTATCTGGGAGGTGTCGTTGGGCCTATGGCAGGTTCTGCAGTAGCAGGTCAATTTGGCTACCATGCTGTCTTTTATGCGACAAGCCTTTGTGTTGCCTTTAGTTGTCTCTTTAACCTGCTTCAATTTCGAACATTATTAAAAGTAAAGGAAATCTAGTGCGAGTAAAAATTAATCTCAAATGCTCCTCTTGTGGCAGTATCAATTACCTAACCAGTAAAAATTCAAAAACTCATCCAGACAAGATCGAGGTTTTAAAGTATTGTCCCAAGGAAAGAAAAGTAACCCTACATCTTGAATCTAAGTAGATTTTATGGTAAAATAATAAGGATTTTAAGGAGTTTGATATGTATAACCTATTATTAACCATTTTATTAGTATTATCTGTTGTGATTGTGATTGCGATTTTCATGCAACCAACCAAAAACCAATCCAGCAATGTATTTGATGCCAGCTCAGGTGATTTGTTTGAACGCAGTAAAGCACGCGGTTTTGAAGCTGTAATGCAGCGTTTGACAGGGATTTTAGTCTTTTTCTGGCTAGCCATTGCCTTAGCATTGACGGTATTATCAAGTAGATAAGAAAATAATGGGCAGGACTAGGTCTTTGCCTGTTTTTATTTTTAAATGATGTTTGAGAAGGTTTTACAGTAAAAGAAAATTAAAAAATCTAGAAAGAAAATATGAAAGAAATTATAAAAGAATATTTACAAGACAAGGGAAAGGTAACTGTCAATGACTTGGCTCAGGCTTTGGGAAAAGATAGGTCCAAGGATTTTCGTGAGTTGATCAAAACCTTGTCCCAAATGGAAAGAAAGCACCAGATTCGCTTTGAAGAAGATGGAACTTTGACTTTGGAAGTCAAGAAAAAACATGAGATTACTCTCAAGGGGATTTTTCATGCCCATAAAAATGGCTTTGGTTTTGTCAGCCTAGAAGGTGAGGAAGACGACCTTTTTGTAGGGAAAAACGATGTCAACTATGCTATTGATGGTGATACCGTCGAGGTAGTGATTAAGAAAGTCGCTGACCGCAATAAGGGAACAGCAGCAGAAGCAAAAATTATCGATATCCTAGAACACAGTTTGACAACCGTTGTAGGTCAAATCGTTCTAGATCAGGAAAAGCCCAAGTATGCTGGCTATATTCGTTCAAAGAATCAGAAAATCAGTCAACCGATTTATGTGAAGAAACCAGCTCTAAAACTAGAGGGAACCGAAGTTCTCAAGGTCTTTATCGATAAATACCCAAGTAAGAAACATGATTTCTTTGTCGCTAGTGTACTTGATGTGGTGGGGCATTCAACAGATGTCGGAATTGATGTTCTTGAGGTCTTGGAATCAATGGATATTGTCTCAGAATTTCCAGAAGCTGTTGTCAAGGAAGCAGAAAGTGTGCCTGATGCTCCGTCTCAAAAGGATATGGAAGGTCGTCTGGATCTAAGAGATGAGATAACTTTTACCATTGACGGTGTAGATGCTAAGGATTTGGACGATGCGGTGCATATCAAGGCCTTGAAAAATGGCAATCTGGAACTCGGAGTTCACATCGCAGATGTTTCCTACTATGTGACCGAGGGTTCTGCTCTTGACAAGGAAGCCCTTAACCGCGCAACTTCTGTCTATGTGACAGACCGTGTGGTCCCAATGCTTCCAGAACGACTGTCAAATGGTATCTGCTCTCTCAATCCTCAAGTTGACCGCCTGACCCAGTCAGCTATTATGGAGATTGATAAACATGGTCGTGTGGTCAATTACACTATTACACAAACGGTAATCAAGACTAGCTTCCGTATGACCTATAGCGATGTCAATGATATCCTAGCTGGCGATGAGGAAAAGAGACAAGAATATCAGAAAATTGTTTCAAGTATCGAACTTATGGCCAAGCTCCATGAAACTCTAGAGAATATGCGAGTAAAACGTGGAGCCCTCAATTTCGACACCAATGAAGCTAAGATTTTGGTGGATAAGCAAGGTAAGCCTGTTGATATCGTTCTTCGTCAGCGTGGAGTTGCCGAGCGCATGATTGAGTCCTTTATGTTGATGGCCAACGAAACAGTTGCCGAGCATTTCAGCAAGTTGGAGCTACCTTTCATTTATCGTATCCATGAGGAGCCTAAGGCTGAAAAAGTTCAGAAGTTTATTGATTATGCTTCGAGTTTTGGCTTGCGCATTTATGGGACTGCAAGTGAGATTAGCCAGGAGACCCTACAAGATATCATGCGTACTGTTGAAGGAGAACCTTATGCGGATGTCTTGTCCATGATGCTTCTTCGCTCCATGCAGCAGGCTCGCTATTCAGAGCACAATCACGGCCACTATGGACTAGCAGCAGATTACTATACTCATTTTACCAGTCCGATTCGCCGTTATCCAGACCTCCTTGTTCACCGTATGATTCGTGATTACGGCTCTTCTAAAGAAATAGCAGAGCATTTTGAACAAGTAATTCCAGAGATTGCGACCCAGTCTTCCAACCGTGAGCGTCGTGCCATCGAGGCTGAGCGTGAAGTTGAAGCCATGAAAAAAGCTGAGTACATGGAGGAATATGTAGGCGAAGAGTACGATGCGGTTGTATCAAGTATTGTTAAATTTGGTCTCTTTGTTGAATTGCCAAATACAGTCGAAGGCTTGATTCATATCACTAATCTACCTGAATTTTATCATTTCAATGAGCGTGATTTGACCCTGCTTGGGGAGAAATCGGGTACAACCTTCCGTGTAGGTCAGCAAATCCGTATCCGAGTTGAAAGAGCCGACAAGATGACGGGTGAAATTGACTTTTCTTACATCCCAAGTGAGTTTGATGTGATTGAAAAAGGTTTGAAACAAGCTGGTTGCAAAGACAGAGGGCGTGGTTCAAATCGTCGTTCAGATAAGAAGGAAGACAAGAGAAAATCAGGACGCTCAAATGATAAGCGCAAGCATTCACAAAAAGACAAGAAGAAAAAGGGCAAGAAACCTTTTTACAAGGAAGTAGCTAAGAAAGGAGCCAAGCATGGCAAAGGGCGAGGGAAAGGTCGTCGCACAAAATAAAAAGGCGCGTCACGACTATACAATCGTAGATACGCTAGAGGCAGGGATGGTCCTGACTGGAACTGAAATCAAGAGTGTACGAGCAGCTCGAATCAATCTCAAGGATGGCTTTGCCCAAGTAAAAAATGGGGAGGTATGGCTGAGCAATGTTCATATCGCTCCTTACGAAGAGGGCAATATCTGGAACCAAGAACCAGAACGTCGTCGAAAACTCTTACTCCATAAAAAGCAAATTCAAAAATTGGAACAAGAGACTAAAGGAACAGGAATGACCCTGGTTCCCCTTAAAGTCTATATCAAAGATGGCTATGCCAAGCTCCTTTTAGGCCTAGCTAAAGGGAAGCATGACTACGATAAACGGGAGTCTATCAAACGACGTGAGCAAAACCGCGACATCGCGCGTGTTATGAAAGCTGTTAATCAGCGATAAAAAGAGGAATGAAGATGGAAAAACTAGTTGCCTATAAACGCATGCCTTTGTGGACTAAAGAAACCATGCCAGAGGCTGTTCAGCAAAAGCACAATACCAAGGTTGGGACTTGGGGCAAGATTACTGTTTTAAAAGGAACTCTCAAGTTTATTGAATTGACAGAGGATGGTGAGGTTCTAGCTGAACACCTCTTTGAAGCAGGGGCTGACAATCCAATGGCGCAACCACAAGCCTGGCACCGAGTGGAGGCTGTAACAGACGATGTAGAATGGTACTTGGAATTTTATTGTAAACCTGAGGATTATTTTCCTAAGAAATACAATACCAATCCTGTTCATTCAGAGGTCCTAGAGGCAATGCAGACAGTAAAACCAGGGAAAGCCTTGGATTTGGGCTGTGGTCAGGGCCGTAACTCTCTCTTTCTTGCACAGAATGGTTTTGATGTGACAGCTGTAGATCAAAATGAATTATCTCTTGAAATCTTGCAAAGCATTGTTGAGCAGGAAGACCTAGATATGCCTGTTGGTCTTTACGATATCAATTCAGCCAGTATTGGGAAAGAATATGATTTTATCGTTTCAACAGTTGTTCTCATGTTTCTACAAGCGGACCGCATTCCAGCTATTATTCAAAATATGCAGGAGAAAACCAGTGTTGGTGGTTACAATCTTATCGTTTGTGCTATGGACACGGAGGATTATCCTTGCTCTGTGAACTTCCCATTCACATTTAAAGAAGGAGAATTGGCAGACTATTACAAGGACTGGGAATTGGTTAAGTACAATGAAAATCCTGGCCATCTTCACCGTCGCGATGAGAATGGCAATCGTATTCAACTACGCTTTGCGACCATGCTAGCTAAGAAAATCAAATAAACATGAATGAAGATTAGGAATTTTCCTGATCTTTTTTCTTTTTTACGAATAATATAGAAAAGGAGGGAAATCATGTTTGTTGCGAGAGATGCTAGGGGAGAATTGGTAAATGTGTTAGAGGATAAGCTTGAGAAGCAAGCATACACCTGCCCAGCTTGTGGAGGTCAGCTCCGTTTGCGTCAAGGACCAAGTGTCCGGATCCATTTTGCCCACAAAACCTTAAAAGACTGTGATTTTTCCTCTGAAAATGAAAGTCCAGAACATCTGGAAAATAAGGAAGTCCTTTATCACTGGTTGAAAAAAGAGGCCGAGGTGCAATTAGAATACCTGCTTCCAGAGCTTAAACAGATTGCGGATGTATTTGTAAATGGCAATCTAGCTTTAGAGGTTCAATGTAGTCCCTTGCCTCAAAAAGTTCTTAAAGAGCGTAGCGAGGGCTATCGTAGTCAGGGTTACCAAGTACTGTGGTTGCTGGGGGAAAAACTTTGGCTCAAGGATCGTTTGACTCGTCTGCAACAAGGTTTTCTATACTTCAGTCAAAACATGGGATTTTATGTTTGGGAATTAGAAAGTAAAAAGCAAGTTTTAAGACTCAAATACCTGATTCACCAAGATCTCCGAGGTAAACTTCATTATCAGATTAAGGAATTTCCCTATGGTCAAGCTAGTCTACTGGAGATATTACGTCTTCCCTATAAGAAACAAAAAATATCGCATTTTACCGTTTCCCAGGACAAGGACATCTGTCGCTATATCCGGCAACAGCTGTACTATCAACATCCCTTTTGGATGAAAGAACAAGCAGAAGCCTATCAGAAGGGAGAAAATCTCCTGACTTATGGGCTAAAAGAATGGTATCCACAAATTCGGCCACTAGTAGGCAAATTTTTCCAGATTGAGCAAGATTTGACCAGCTATTATCAGCACTTTTACACCTATTACCAAGAAAATCCTCAAAATGATTGGCAAAAGCTTTATCCACCAGCCTTTTATCAGCAATATTTCTTGAAAAATATGGTAGAATAGAAAGGATGGAGGAATCTAATGGTATTACAAAGACATGAAATAAATGAAAAAGATACATGGGATCTATCAACGATTTACCCAACTGACCAGGCTTGGGAAGAAGCCTTAAAAGATTTAACAGAACAACTGGAGAAAGTAAGCCAGTATGAAGGTCATCTCTTGGATAGTGCGGATAGCCTACTCGAAATTACTGAATTTTCTCTTGAAATGGAACGCCAAATGGAGAAGCTTTACGTTTATGCTCATATGAAAAATGACCAGGACACTCGTGAAGCCAAGTACCAAGAGTACTATGCCAAGGCAATGACTCTATACAGCCAGCTGGACCAAGCCTTTTCATTCTATGAGCCTGAATTTATGGAAATTAGTGAAAAGCAGTATGCTGACTTTTTAGAGGCTCAACCAAAATTGCAGGTTTATCAACACTATTTTGACAAGCTTTTGCAAGGAAAAGACCACGTTCTCTCACAACGTGAAGAAGAATTATTGGCTGGAGCTGGAGAAATTTTTGGTTCTGCAAGTGAAACCTTTGCTATCTTGGACAATGCGGATATTGTGTTCCCCTATGTCCTAGACGATGATGGTAAGGAAGTTCAGCTCTCTCATGGAACTTACACACGTTTAATGGAATCTAAAAATCGTGAGGTGCGCCGTGGTGCTTATCAAGCCCTTTATGCGACTTATGAGCAATTCCAACATACCTATGCCAAAACCTTGCAAACCAATGTTAAGGTGCAAAACTACCGTGCCAAGGTTCGCAACTACAAGAGTGCTCGTCATGCAGCCCTAGCGGCCAATTTTGTTCCAGAAAGTGTTTATGACAATTTGGTAGTAGCAGTTCGCAAGCATCTGCCACTCTTGCATCGTTATCTTGAGCTTCGTTCAAAAATCTTGGGGATTTCAGACCTCAAGATGTACGATGTCTACACACCACTATCTTCAGTAGAATACAGCTTTACCTACGAGGAAGCCTTAAAAAAGGCAGAAGAGGCCTTAGCAGTCTTGGGTGAGGATTACTTGAGCCGTGTTAAACGTGCCTTCAGCGAGCGTTGGATTGATGTTTACGAAAACCAAGGCAAGCGTTCAGGGGCCTATTCTGGTGGTTCTTACGATACCAATGCCTTTATGCTCCTAAACTGGCAGGACAATCTGGACAATCTCTTTACTCTTGTTCATGAAACAGGTCACAGTATGCATTCCAGCTATACTCGCGAAACTCAGCCTTATGTTTACGGAGATTATTCTATCTTCTTAGCTGAGATTGCATCAACTACCAATGAAAATATCTTGACGGAGAAATTATTGGAAGAAGTGGAAGACGACGCAACGCGCTTTGCGATTCTCAATAACTTCCTAGACGGTTTCCGTGGAACAGTTTTTCGTCAAACTCAATTCGCTGAGTTTGAACACGCGATTCATCAAGCAGACCAAAATGGTGAAGTCTTGACAAGCGATTTCCTAAATAAACTCTACGCAGACTTGAACCAAGAGTATTATGGTTTGAGTAAGGAAGATAATCCTGAAATCCAATACGAGTGGGCTCGAATTCCACACTTCTACTATAACTATTATGTATACCAATATTCAACTGGCTTTGCAGCAGCTTCAGCCTTGGCTGAAAAGATTGTACATGGTAGTCAAGAAGACCGTGACCGCTATATCGACTATCTCAAGGCAGGTAAGTCTGACTATCCACTTAATGTCATGAGAAAAGCTGGTGTTGATATGGAGAAGGAAGACTATCTCAACGATGCCTTTGCAGTCTTTGAACGCCGTTTAAATGAGTTTGAAGCCCTTGTCGAAAAATTGAGATTGGCATAAGATGGTTGAATCATATAGTAAGAATGCCAACCATAACATGCGTCGTCCTGTTGTCAAAGAAGAAATTGTGGACTTGATGCGTCAGCGCCAAAAGCAAGTCACAGGTTCTTTGAAAGAATTGGAAGACTTTGCCCGCAAGGAAAATATTCCTATTATTCCCCATGAAACAGTTGCTTATTTCCGTTTTCTCATGGAGACCATGCAACCTAAAAATATTCTGGAAATTGGGACGGCTATCGGTTTTTCAGCCCTCTTGATGGCTGAACATGCGCCAAATGCCAAGATTACAACCATTGATCGCAATCCAGAAATGATTGGTTTTGCCAAGGAAAATTTTGCTCAGTTTGACAGTCGCAAGCAAATCACGCTTTTAGAAGGAGATGCGGTAGATATCTTGTCAACCCTGACAGAGTCCTATGATTTCGTCTTTATGGATTCAGCCAAGTCTAAATACATCGTCTTTCTGCCAGAAATCCTCAAACATTTGGAAGTTGGTGGTGTGGTTGTCTTGGATGATATTTTCCAAGGTGGTGATGTTGCCAAGGATATTATGGAAGTCCGTCGTGGCCAGCGAACTATTTATCGAGGCCTTCAAAGATTATTTGATGCAACCTTAGACAATCCAGGACTCACTGCAACATTAGTACCTCTGGGGGACGGTATTCTCATGCTTCGTAAAAATGTAGCAGACGTTCAATTACCTGACAGCGAATGATTTTCAGAAAAATTTAAGAAAATATAGTAAAATAGATAGGGTAACACTTATCTCAAAGGAGTAGACATGAAGAAAAAACTATTGGCAGGTGCCATTACACTATTATCAGTAGCAACTTTAGCAGCTTGTTCCAAAGGTTCAGAAGGTGCAGACCTTATCAGCATGAAAGGAGATGTCATCACAGAACATCAATTTTATGAGCAAGTGAAAAGCAATCCTTCAGCCCAACAAGTCTTGTTGAACTTGACCATCCAAAAAGTATTTGAAAAACAATACGGTGCAGAAGTAGATGACAAAGAAGTTAATGACACTATTGCTGAAGAAGAAAAACAATATGGTGAGAACTACCAACGTGTCTTGTCACAAGCAGGTATGACTCTTGAAACACGTAAAGCTCAAATTCGTACAAGTAAATTAGTTGAGTTGGCAGTTAAAAAAGCAGCAGAAGCTGAGTTGACAGATGATGCTTATAAGAAGGCCTTTGATGAATATACTCCAGATGTAACTGCTCAAATCATTCGTCTTGATAATGAAGACAAAGCAAAAGAAGTTCTCGAAAAAGCTAAGGCAAGTGGCGCAGATTTCGCTCAACTAGCTAAAGATAACTCAACAGATGAGAAAACCAAAGCGAACGGTGGAGAAATCACTTTTGATTCAGCTTCAACAGAAGTACCAGATCAAGTTAAGAAAGCAGCTTTTGCCTTGGATGTTAACGGAATTTCTGATGTCATTACAGCTACTGGCACACAAGCCTACAGCAGTCAGTATTATATTGTAAAACTCACTAAGAAAACGGAAAAATCATCTAATATTGATGACTACAAAGAAAAATTAAAAACTGTTATCTTGACTCAAAAACAAAATGACGCATCATTTGTTCAAAGCATTATCGGAAAAGAATTGCAAGCAGCCAACATCAAGGTTAAAGACCAAGCCTTCCAAAATATCTTTACCCAATACATCGGTGGTGGCGATTCAAGCTCAAGCAGTTCTTCAAAAGAATAAAACAGAAAAGAGCCAAGTGCTCTTTTTCTTATGAGAAAATCTTTCTATCTTGAGGGTAAGAGTTTTTTTCTTTCGGAAAAAATGGTATAATAGCAATCAAAACTAGAAAATAAACGGAATTTGGGAATAATTTCTTTTGTTCTCATTAGATTGGTGATACTATGAAGATTAGTAAGAGGCACCTATTAAACTATTCTATTCTAGTTCCTTACTTACTTTTATCTATTTTGGGCTTGATTGTGGTTTATTCGACAACCAGTGCCATTCTTATCGAAGAAGGTAAAAGTGCCCTCCAATTGGTTCGAAGTCAGGGAATGTTTTGGATATTTAGTTTAATATTGATTGCCTTGATATATAAGCTGAAATTGAATTTTTTGAGAAAAGAACGACTTTTATTTATTGTTATGTTTGTTGAGCTGATTCTCTTAGCTTTGGCTCGCTTAATTGGTACGCCAGTCAATGGAGCCTATGGTTGGATTTCAGTAGGACCTTTGACCATTCAGCCAGCAGAGTATTTGAAGATTATCATCGTCTGGTACTTGGCCCAACGTTTTTCAAAACAACAGGATGAAATTGGGATTTACGATTTTCAAGTTTTAACTCAAAATCAATGGATTCCTCGTGCTTTTAATGATTGGCGCTTCGTCCTACTAGTAATGATAGGAAGTTTAGCTATTTTCCCAGATTTGGGGAATGCTACCATCCTAGTTCTTGTCGCCTTGATTATGTATACAGTTAGTGGAATTGCTCATCGTTGGTTTATAGTCTTTATCGGTGTATTATTTGGAGTTTCAGCCCTATCCTTATCAGCTATCTCTATGATCGGGGTTGATAAGTTTTCAAAAGTTCCAGTATTTGGTTACGTTGCTAAGCGTTTCAGTGCCTACTTTAATCCCTTTGCCGATTTGGCAGGGTCAGGCCACCAACTTGCAAATTCCTACTTTGCCATGGTAAATGGTGGGTGGTTTGGTCTAGGCTTAGGAAATTCAATAGAAAAACGTGGTTATTTACCAGAGGCACATACAGACTTTGTATTTTCAATTGTTATTGAAGAGTTTGGATTTGTGGGAGCCAGCTTGATTTTAGCACTTGTCTTTTTCCTGATTTTACGAATTATCCTAGTCGGTATTCGTGCTAAGAATCCCTTTAATTCTATGATGGCGATTGGGGTTGGGGGGATGATGCTGGTACAGGTATTTGTCAATATCGGTGGAATTTCTGGCATTATTCCTTCGACAGGAGTAACCTTCCCCTTCTTATCACAAGGAGGGAACAGTCTCCTAGTCTTGTCTGTAGCCATCGCCTTTGTCTTAAATATTGATGCAAGTGAAAAACGTGCCCAATTATATGAGGAGTTAGAAGCTCACTCATCAAACTATATGTAGAGCTGAGAGTGGAAAGGATTACCTATGTCTCTTCAAAAATTAGAAAACTATAGTAATAAAGCTGTCGTGCAAGAAGAAGTATTGATTTTAACAGAATTGTTAGAAGATATCACTAAAAACATGCTTGCCCCAGAGACTTTTGAAAAAATCATGCAGTTGAAAGAATTGTCAACTCAAGAAGATTATCAAGGTTTGAACCAATTGGTTACGAGTCTGTCAAATGATGAAATGGCTTATATTTCACGCTATTTCTCTATCTTGCCTCTTTTGATTAATATTTCAGAAGACGTGGATTTGGCCTATGAAATTAACCATCAAAATAATATCGATCAAGATTATCTTGGTAAATTATCAGCAACGATCAAAATGGTTGCAGAAAAAGAAAATGCGGTTGAAATTCTAGAACACTTGAATGTTGTCCCTGTTTTGACAGCCCATCCAACACAAGTGCAACGTAAGAGTATGTTGGATTTGACTAACCATATCCATACCCTTTTGCGTAAGTACCGTGATGTGAAATTAGGTTTGATTAATAAGGAAAAATGGCATAATGATCTCCGTCGTTACATTGAGATTATCATGCAGACAGATATGATTCGTGAAAAGAAATTGAAAGTGACCAATGAAATCACGAATGTTATGGAATACTACAATAGTTCATTCCTGAAGGCAGTTCCTCATTTGACTGCTGAGTACAAGCGTCTGGCTAAAAAACACGGCTTGGAGTTGAAACATCCTAAACCAATTACCATGGGAATGTGGATTGGTGGAGACCGTGATGGGAATCCTTTTGTTACAGCAGATACCTTGAAACAATCTGCTATGACCCAGTGTGAAGTCATCATGAACTACTATGATGAAAAGATTTACCAACTTTATCGTGAATTCTCTCTCTCAACCAGTATTGTCAATGTAAGCAAGCAAGTTAGAGAAATGGCTCGTCAATCCAAGGACAACTCGATTTATCGTGAAAAAGAGCTGTATCGTCGTGCCTTGTTTGATATTCAATCAAAAATCCAAGCAACAAAAACCTATCTGATTGAGGATAAGGAAGTTGGTGCTCGCTATGAAACAGCTAATGATTTTTATAAGGACTTAATTACCATTCGTGATTCCCTCTTGGAAAACAAGGGTGAAGCACTGATTTCTGGTGATTTTGTTGAGCTGATTCAGGCAGTTGAAATTTTTGGTTTCTATTTGGCATCTATAGACATGCGTCAAGATTCTAGTGTTCACGAAGCCTGTGTAGCTGAACTCTTGAAATCAGCGGGTATTCATTCTCATTATAGCGAACTCAGTGAAGAAGAAAAATGCCAGCTTCTCTTGAAAGAATTAGAGGAAGATCCACGTATTCTTTCTGCCACTCATGTTGAAAAATCAGAGTTACTTGAAAAAGAATTAGCAATCTTTAAGGCTGCTCGTAAGTTGAAAGATAAGTTGGGAGATGATGTCATTCGTCAGACCATCATTTCACATGCAACCAGCGTATCAGACATGTTGGAATTGGCTATCTTGCTAAAAGAAGTAGGGTTAGTTGATAAAGAAAGAGCCCGTGTCCAAATTGTTCCTCTCTTTGAAACAATTGAGGACTTGGACCACTCAGAAGAAACCATGAGAGAATACCTTTCACTTCCTCTTGCTAAGAAATGGATTGCTTCACGCAATAACTACCAAGAAATCATGCTTGGTTACTCTGATAGTAATAAAGATGGTGGTTATCTATCATCATGTTGGACCCTCTACAAGGCTCAACAACAATTGACTGCTATTGGAGATGAATTTGGCGTTAAGGTTACCTTCTTCCATGGTCGTGGTGGGACTGTTGGTCGTGGTGGTGGACCAACCTATGAAGCCATCACATCTCAACCGCTTAAGTCTATCAAGGATCGTATCCGTTTGACGGAGCAGGGTGAAGTAATTGGGAATAAATACGGTAACAAAGACGCTGCCTACTATAATCTTGAAATGTTGGTTTCAGCAGCCATTAACCGTATGATTACTCAGAAGAAGAGCGATACCAATACCTCAAATCGTTACGAAGCTATTATGGATCAAGTGGTGGACCGTAGTTACGATATCTACCGTGATTTGGTCTTTGGAAATGACCATTTCTATGATTATTTCTTCGAATCAAGTCCAATCAAGGCTATTTCAAGCTTTAATATTGGTTCTCGTCCAGCCGCTCGTAAGACTATTACTGAAATCGGTGGTTTGCGAGCTATCCCTTGGGTCTTCTCATGGTCGCAAAGTCGCGTCATGTTCCCTGGCTGGTATGGGGTTGGTTCAAGCTTCAAGGAATTTATCGATAAAAATCCAGAGAATATTGCTATCTTACGAGATATGTACCAAAATTGGCCTTTCTTCCAATCGCTCCTTTCAAATGTTGATATGGTCTTGTCAAAATCAAATATGAACATTGCTTTTGAATATGCCAAACTGTGTGAGGATGATCAAGTAAAAGCAATCTATGAGACTATTTTAAATGAATGGCAAGTGACCAAGGAAGTTATCTTGGCTATCGAAGGGTATGACGAACTTTTGGCTGAAAATCCATATCTAAAAGCCAGTTTGGATTACCGTATGCCTTACTTTAATATCCTCAACTATATCCAGTTGGAGTTGATTAAACGTCAACGTCGAGGAGAATTATCAAGCGATCAAGAAAAATTAATCCATACAACCATCAACGGAATTGCAACAGGATTGCGTAATTCAGGCTGATACCTATCAAGCTTCCTCTTTTCTATAGGGGAAGTTTTTGAATAGTTCAAAAAAATGCTAAAAGAGTCTTGACAAGTAGTTGAAAAATGATATAATTTAACCATTCAGAAAAGTAATCATTCAAACTTTTTAGAGAGTCTGTGGTAGCTGAAAACAGATAAGTGATGATGATGAAAATTGGGCTGAATGTTATTTAGAATTTGAAATCATAAAAATTCGGTGAGCACACCTTACAGTGCATCTCGTTATTGCGAGACAGAGCGATAGGGGAATTCCCTATAATTGAGGTGGTACCGCGCATCGACGTCCTCACACAAGTTTTTTGTGTGAGGACTTTTTTGATGGAGGTTAGTATGGAAAGAAAACGATGGCGTCGCTTGTTTGTATAAGTGAAGTATTTTAAAGGAATAAAAAGGAGAAATAGAATGAAAAATAAACGTTTAATTGGAATTATCGCTGCATTAGCAGTCTTAGTAGCAGGAAGCTTGATTTACTCTTCAATGAATAAACCAGAAGCTAAGAATGAGAAGAAAGTTGCCAAAGTTGGTGTCCTTCAGTTTGTGAGCCATCCATCTCTTGACTTGATTTATAAAGGGATCCAAGATGGACTTGCAGAAGAAGGATATAAAGATGATCAAGTTAAAATCGATTTTATGAACTCAGAAGGTGACCAAAGTAAGGTTGCGACAATGAGCAAACAGTTGGTTGCAAATGGGAATGACCTTGTGGTTGGTATTGCAACGCCAGCTGCTCAAGGCTTGGCTAGTGCCACAAAAGACCTACCGGTTATCATGGCCGCTATTACAGACCCAATTGGTGCTAACTTGGTCAAAGATTTGAAAAAACCAGGTGGCAACATTACAGGGGTATCTGACCATAATCCAGCTCAACAACAAGTTGAACTTATTAAGGCTCTTACACCAAATGTGAAAACAATCGGAGCTCTTTACTCAAGTAGCGAAGATAATTCCAAAACTCAGGTTGAAGAATTTAAGGCTTATGCTGAAAAAGCAGGTTTGACAGTGGAAACATTTGCAGTTCCTTCAACAAATGAAATTGCTTCAACAGTTAACGTTATGACTAGTAAGGTTGATGCTATCTGGGTTCCAATTGATAACACTATTGCCTCAGCCTTCTCAACTGTTGTATCAAGCAACCAATCAGCTAAAAAACCAATCTACCCAAGCGCAACTGCCATGGTAGAAGCAGGTGGCTTGGCATCCGTTGTAGTTGACCAACACGACCTTGGTGTGGCAACTGGTAAAATGATTGCACAAGTCTTGAAAGGTGCAAAACCAGCCGATACTCCAGTAAATGTCTTTTCAACTGGTAAATCAGTAATCAACAAAAAAATGGCACAAGAGCTAGGTATTACGATTCCTGAATCTGTTCTAAAAGAAGCAGGGCAAGTGATCGAATAATCTGTAATGGAGGAGTTGGGGACATCTCCTCTAATTTTTTACAATAGACATCATATAGAAAAAGGTTAAGAAACAGATGATATTATCTATTATTTCTCAAGGATTTGTCTGGGCTATTCTAGGTCTGGGAATCTTTATGACATTTAGGATTTTGAACTTTCCAGATATGACGACAGAAGGTTCCTTCCCTCTTGGGGGGGCTGTTGCTGTCACTCTGATAACGAAAGGTGTGAATCCCTTTTTAGCGACACTTGTTGCTGTTGGAGCTGGTTGTTTGGCTGGAATGGCAGCAGGACTTCTTTATACAAAAGGGAAGATTCCAACTTTGCTCTCAGGGATTTTGGTGATGACTTCTTGTCACTCTATCATGCTCTTAATTATGGGACGTGCGAATTTAGGCCTGCTTGGAACCAAGCAAATTCAGGATGTTTTGCCTTTTGATTCGGATTTGAATCAACTCTTGACAGGTCTCATCTTTGTGAGTATTGTTATTGCTCTCATGCTCTTTTTCTTGGACACCAAACTCGGACAGGCCTATATTGCTACAGGTGACAATCCTGATATGGCTAGAAGTTTCGGGATTCATACTGGACGCATGGAGCTTATGGGTTTGGTTTTATCAAATGGTGTGATTGCCCTTGCAGGTGCTCTTATTGCTCAGCAAGAAGGTTATGCCGATGTATCTCGAGGAATCGGGGTTATCGTTGTGGGACTTGCAAGTTTGATTATTGGAGAAGTTATCTTCAAGAGTTTGAGTTTGGCAGAACGTCTGGTTGCCATCGTTGTCGGGTCTATCGCTTATCAATTCTTAGTGTGGGCAGTTATTGCGCTTGGCTTTAATACAAGTTACCTTCGTTTATACAGTGCCTTGATTTTAGCAGTCTGCCTCATGATTCCAACATTTAAGCAAACCATCTTGAAAGGAGCCAAGTTAAGCAAATGACAGCAATTGTAGAATTAAAAAATGCAACCAAAATCGTTAAAAATGGCTTTGATGAAGAAAAGATTATTTTAAATGATGTTTCCTTAGAAATTTTTGAACAGGATTTTATCACGATTTTAGGTGGAAATGGTGCTGGGAAATCAACTCTCTTTAACACTATTGCAGGAACCTTGTCATTAACCAGTGGAACCATCCGTATTTTGGGTGAAGATGTTACCAAGTTTTCACCAGAGAAGCGGGCTAAGTATCTGTCTCGAGTTTTCCAAGATCCTAAGATGGGGACAGCTCCCCGTATGACAGTAGCTGAAAATCTTTTGATTGCCAAGTTTCGTGGTGAAAAGCGTGGATTGTTACCACGACGCTTGACTAGTTATAAGGATGAATTTCAAGCGACCATTGAAAAAGTAGGAAATGGTCTTGAGAAACACTTGAATACACCGATTGAGTTCTTATCAGGTGGTCAAAGACAGGCCTTGAGTCTCTTGATGGCAACCTTGAAGCGTCCTGAATTACTCTTGTTAGACGAGCATACTGCAGCCCTTGATCCAAAGACCAGTGTGGCCTTGATGGAATTGACGGATGAATTTGTCAAGAAAGATCAGCTGACAGCGCTTATGATTACCCACCATATGGAAGATGCTCTCAAATATGGCAATCGTTTAATTGTCATGAAAGAAGGACGAATTATCCAAGATTTGAACCAAGAAGAAAAAGCAAAAATGAAAATCTCTGATTATTATCAACTCTTTGAATAAAGTAGGGAAAATGAGTGAAATGGTTTACTTTTTTTCTGAAATAAAGTATACTATATAAAGTAAACTATGATAACATGGAGGTATTGTGTATGGTTGACAAACAAGTCATTGAAGAAATCAAAAACAATGCCAACATTGTGGAAGTCATAGGAGATGTGATTTCTTTACAAAAGGCAGGACGGAACTATCTAGGGCTCTGTCCTTTTCATGGTGAAAAAACACCTTCTTTCAACGTTGTAGAGGACAAGCAGTTTTACCACTGTTTTGGTTGTGGGCGCTCAGGTGATGTCTTTAAGTTCATAGAGGAGTACCAAGGGGTTCCCTTTATGGAGGCTGTCCAAATCTTAGGTCAGCGTGTTGGGATAGAGGTGGAAAAACCGCTTTATAGTGAGCAGAAGCCAGCTTCACCCCACCAAGCTCTTTATGATATGCATGAAGATGCTGCCAAATTTTATCATGCTATTCTCATGACAACAACCATGGGGGAGGAGGCCAGAAACTACCTTTATCAGCGTGGTTTGACAGATGAAGTGCTCAAGCATTTTCGGATTGGTTTGGCACCCCCAGAGCGAAACTATCTCTATCAACGTTTGTCTGGTCAGTATCGTGAAGAGGATTTCCTAGATTCAGGGCTATTTTACCTATCAGATGCCAATCAATTTGTAGACACTTTTCACAATCGGATCATGTTTCCCCTGACAAATGACCAAGGAAAGGTTATTGCCTTCTCAGGTCGTATCTGGCAGAAAACGGATTCACAAACTTCTAAGTATAAAAATAGCCGATCGACTGCAATTTTTAACAAAAGTTACGAATTATATCATATGGATAGGGCTAAAAAATCTTCTGGAAAAGCCAGTGAGATTTATCTGATGGAAGGATTCATGGATGTCATCGCAGCCTATCGGGCTGGAATAGAAAATGCTGTAGCGTCTATGGGAACGGCCTTAAGTCGTGAGCATGTTGAGCATCTGAAAAGGTTAACCAAGAAGTTGGTTCTTGTTTATGATGGTGATAAGGCTGGGCAAGCCGCGACATTGAAAGCGCTGGACGAAATTGGTGATATGCCTGTGCAAATCGTTAGCATGCCTGATAACTTGGATCCAGATGAGTATCTACAAAAAAATGGACCAGAAGACTTGGCCTATCTGTTAACGAAAACTCGTATTAGTCCGATTGAGTTTTACATTCATCAGTATAAGCCTGAAAACAGTGAAAATCTGCAGGCACAGATTGAGTTTATTGAAAAAATAGCTCCCTTGATTGTTCAAGAAAAATCTATTACTGCTCAAAACAGCTATATACATATTTTAGCTGACAGTCTGGCGTCCTTTGATTATGCCCAGATTGAGCAGATTGTTAATGAGAGTCGTCAGGCGCAAAGGCAGAATCGTATGGAAGGAATTTCCAGACCGATGCCAATCACTATGCCTGTCACCAAGCAGTTATCGGCTATTATGAGGGCAGAAGCCCATCTACTTTATCGAATGATGGAATCTCCCCTTGTTTTGAATGATTACCGTTTGCGAGAAGACTTTGCATTTGACACTCCTGAATTTCAGGTTTTATATGACTTGCTTGGCCAGTATGGAAATCTTCCTCCAGAAGTTCTAGCGGAGCAGACAGAGGAAGTTGAAAGAGCATGGTATCAAGTTTTAGCTCAGGATTTACCATCTGAGATGTCACCTCAGGAACTTAGTGAAGTAGAAATGACTCGAAACAAGGCTCTCTTGAATCAGGACAATATGAGAATCAAAAAGAAGGTGCAGGAAGCTAGCCATGTAGGAGATACAGACACAGCCTTAGAAGAATTGGAACGTTTAATTTCCCAAAAGAGAAGAATGGAGTAATAATGGCAACAAAACAAAAAGAAGTAACAACATTTGACGTACAAGTAGCAGAATTTATCCGTAATCATAAACAAAAAGGGACAGCAACTGATGATGAAATTAATGCAAGTCTGGTGATTCCTTTTACCTTGGATGCTGATGGAATTGAAGATCTCTTGCAACGAATTCAGGATGCAGGAATTTCTATCACAGATAACGAAGGAAATCCGAGTGCTCGTGTTCTTAGCTCTGAAGAAGAACCAGAACTCAGCGATGAGGACTTGATTGGGTCAACTTCGGCTAAGGTTAATGACCCTGTCCGTATGTACTTAAAAGAAATCGGGGTCGTTCCTCTCTTGACCAATGAAGAGGAAAAAGAATTGGCGCTGGCTGTTGAAGCGGGTGATATCGAAGCCAAACAACGTCTTGCGGAAGCCAACCTTCGTTTGGTTGTTTCGATTGCCAAACGCTATGTCGGCCGTGGTATGCAGTTCCTTGACTTGATTCAAGAAGGGAACATGGGCTTGATGAAGGCGGTTGACAAGTTTGACTATTCTAAAGGGTTCAAGTTCTCAACTTATGCAACTTGGTGGATTCGTCAGGCTATCACTCGTGCTATTGCGGATCAAGCTCGTACTATCCGTATCCCAGTTCACATGGTTGAAACCATCAATAAATTGGTTCGTGAACAGCGTAACCTTCTTCAAGAATTGGGACAAGATCCAACACCAGAACAAATCGCTGAACGAATGGATATGACACCTGATAAGGTTCGTGAAATCTTGAAGATTGCCCAAGAACCGGTATCCCTTGAAACTCCAATCGGTGAAGAGGATGATAGCCACCTTGGGGACTTTATCGAAGATGAAGTGATTGAAAATCCAGTGGACTATACAACTCGTATTGTCTTGCGTGAGCAGTTGGATGAGGTCTTGGATACTCTTACAGACCGTGAAGAAAATGTTTTGCGTCTGCGTTTTGGGCTAGATGATGGTAAAATGCGTACCCTTGAAGATGTTGGTAAAGTCTTTAACGTGACTCGCGAGCGTATCCGTCAGATTGAAGCTAAAGCTTTGAGAAAACTACGCCAACCAAGTCGCAGCAAACCGCTTCGTGATTTTATTGAAGACTAAGAGTGAGGATGAATATGGCTTATACAGAAGAGCAAATTGAAAATATCAAAACACGAATTTTATCAGCCTTGGAAGAAGTGATTGACCCTGAGTTGGGAATCGATATTGTCAACCTTGGTTTGATTTATGAGATTCGTTTTGACGGCGACACTGGGCAAACAGAGATTGATATGACTTTGACAACTATGGGTTGTCCCCTAGCCGACCTTTTGACGGATCAGATTTATGATGCCATGACCGAGGTTCCAGAAGTAACGGATACTGAGGTCAAATTGGTTTGGTATCCAGCCTGGACTGTTGAAAAAATGAGTCGCTATGCACGCATTGCCCTAGGAATTAAATAAACATATAAAAGCATGTGAGAGACCGTTGGAGAAGTGAGGAATTTTCCCCCTCTTTTCCTCTAGTCTCTCCTTTCTTTTGCTGATTTTATTCAAAGAAAATGATATAATAGTAGTTATGGAAAAAAAGAAATTACGCATCAATATGTTGAGTTCAAGTGAGAAAGTAGCAGGACAAGGAGTTTCAGGTGCCTACCGTGAATTAGTTCGTCTTCTTCACCGTGATGCTAAGGACCAATTGATTGTTACAGAAAATCTACCAATTGAGGCAGATGTGACTCACTTTCATACGATTGATTTCCCCTATTATTTATCAACCTTCCAAAAGAAACGCTCAGGTAGAAAAATTGGCTATGTGCATTTCTTGCCTGATACACTTGAGGGGAGTTTGAAAATTCCATTTTTCTTAAAGGGAATTGTTAAACGCTATGTATTTTCTTTTTACAACCGGATGGAGCACTTGGTTGTGGTCAATCCGATGTTTATTGAGGATTTGGTGGCAGCTGGTATTCCACGTGAAAAAGTGACCTATATTCCTAACTTTGTAAACAAGGAAAAATGGCATCCCCTTCCACAAGAAGAGGTAGCGAGACTGCGAACAGATCTAGGTCTTAGTGACAATCAGTTTATCGTAGTAGGTGCTGGGCAAGTTCAGAAACGAAAAGGGATTGATGACTTTATCCGTCTGGCTGAGGAATTGCCTCAAATTACTTTTATCTGGGCGGGTGGTTTCTCTTTTGGTGGCATGACAGATGGCTATGAACGCTACAAAAAAATTATGGAAAATCCCCCTAAAAATTTGATTTTTCCAGGTATTGTATCGCCAGAGCGGATGCGCGAGTTGTATGCCCTAGCGGACCTTTTCTTGTTGCCTAGTTACAATGAGCTCTTCCCCATGACTATTTTAGAGGCTGCTAGTTGTGAAGCTCCGATTATGTTGCGTGATTTGGATCTTTATAAGGTGATTTTAGAGGGAAATTATCGGGCGACAGCAGATAGAGAAGAGATGAAAGAAGCTATTTTAGAATATCAAGCCAATCCTGCTGCCTTAAAAGATCTCAAAGAAAAGGCTAAGAATATTTCTAGAGAGTATTCCGAAGAGCATCTGTTACAAATCTGGTTGGACTTTTATGAGAAACAAGCCGCTTTAGGGAGAAAGTAAAAAGTGAGGTAATCTATGCGAATTGGTTTATTTACAGATACCTATTTTCCTCAGGTTTCAGGTGTGGCGACCAGTATTCGAACCTTGAAAACAGAACTTGAAAAGCAAGGGCATGCTGTTTTTATCTTTACAACGACAGATAAGGATGTCAATCGTTATGAAGATTGGCAAATTATCCGCATCCCAAGTGTTCCTTTTTTTGCTTTTAAGGATCGCCGCTTTGCTTACCGAGGTTTTAGCAAGGCACTGGAAATTGCTAAACAGTATCAGCTAGATATTATTCATACCCAGACAGAATTTTCTCTTGGCTTGTTGGGGATTTGGATTGCGCGTGAATTGAAGATTCCAGTCATCCATACCTATCACACTCAGTACGAAGACTATGTGCATTATATTGCTAAGGGGATGTTGATTCGTCCGAGTATGGTCAAGTATCTGGTCAGAGGTTTCTTACATGATGTGGATGGGGTTATTTGCCCGAGTGAGATTGTTCGTGACTTGCTATCTGACTATAAGGTCAAGGTTGAAAAACGGGTCATTCCAACTGGGATTGAATTAGCCAAGTTTGAGCGTCCGGAAATTAAGCAAGAAAATCTAAAAGAACTACGTAGTAAATTAGGAATTCAAGATGATGAACAGATGTTGCTTAGTCTTTCTAGGATTTCCTATGAAAAAAATATTCAAGCAGTTTTAGCAGCCTTTGCAGAAGTTCTGAAAGAAGAAGACAAGGTTAAACTGGTGATAGCTGGGGATGGTCCTTATCTGGATGACCTCAAAGAGCAAGCCAAAAAACTAGAGATTCAAGACTCCGTCATCTTTACAGGGATGATTGCTCCTAGTGAGACGGCTCTTTATTATAAGGCAGCAGATTTCTTCATCTCGGCATCGACAAGTGAAACCCAAGGCTTGACCTACTTGGAAAGTTTGGCTAGTGGGACGCCTGTCATTGCACATGGAAATCCTTATCTGGAAAATCTTATCAGTGATAAAATGTTTGGAACCTTGTACTATGGAGAACATGATTTGGCTGGAGCTATTTTAGAGGCCTTGATTGCAACGCCAGATATGAATGAGCATACCTTATCAGAGAAATTGTATGAGATTTCAGCTGAGAACTTTGGGAAACGAGTGCATGAGTTTTATCTGGATGCCATTATTTCAAATAACTTCCAGAAAGATTTAGCAAAAGATGACACGGTCAGCCAGCGTATCTTTAAGACAGTTTTGTATCTTCCACAACAGGTGGTTGCTGTACCCGTAAAAGGCTCTAGACGCATGCTGAAGGCTTCAAAAACACAGTTGATCAGCATAAGAGATTATTGGAAAGACCATGAAGAATAGAAAGAGGACAAGCTATGAATAAACGATTAATGAGAAGCGGTCGTGACCAAAAGATTGCTGGTGTTTGTGCTGGAGTGGCCCATTATCTTGATATCGATCCTACTATCGTTCGCGTAATATGGGGTGTCCTTGCTTGCTGTTACGGAGCTGGAATTGTAGCCTATATCATTTTATGGATTATTGCACCTGTAGCAACTGACTATTGAAAACTAGCTAAATTCATGCTAAGATAATAGAAAATAGAATGTAACGAAGGAGAGAAAAATGGCATTTGGAGATAATGGAAATCGTAAAAAAACCTTGTTTGAGAAATTAACTTTAATCATCGTGATTATTATGCTTTTAGCGAGTATATTTGGTATTTTTGCAACTGCAATTAGCGCCCTCAGTAATCTATAAAAAGATTCAAGAAAATTTTGTGACTGGGATTTCCCAGCCCTTTTTTAAAGTGAGAAGAAAAAATGAGTATGTTTTTAGATACAGCTAGGATTAAGGTCAAGGCTGGTAATGGTGGCGATGGCATGGTTGCCTTTCGTCGTGAAAAATATGTCCCTAATGGCGGTCCTTGGGGTGGTGACGGTGGTCGTGGAGGAAATGTGGTCTTTGTTGTAGACGAAGGACTACGTACTTTGATGGATTTCCGCTACAATCGCCATTTCAAGGCTGATTCTGGTGAAAAAGGGATGACTAAAGGGATGCATGGGCGTGGTGCTGAGGATCTTAGAGTTCGAGTGCCGCAAGGTACGACTGTGCGTGATGCGGAGACTGGCAAGGTCTTGACAGATTTGATTGAACACGGGCAAGAATTTATTGTAGCCCACGGTGGTCGTGGTGGACGTGGAAATATTCGCTTTGCGACACCAAAAAATCCTGCACCGGAAATCTCTGAAAATGGAGAACCAGGTCAGGAACGTGAGTTACAATTGGAACTAAAAATCCTTGCGGATGTTGGTTTGGTAGGTTTCCCATCTGTAGGGAAATCAACACTTTTAAGTGTTATCACATCTGCTAAACCAAAAATCGGTGCCTACCACTTTACGACCATTGTGCCAAATTTAGGAATGGTTCGTACCCAATCAGGTGAATCTTTTGCAGTAGCTGATTTACCAGGTTTGATTGAAGGTGCTAGTCAAGGTGTTGGTTTGGGAACCCAGTTCCTCCGTCACATTGAGCGTACACGTGTCATCCTTCACATCATTGATATGTCAGCTAGCGAAGGCCGTGATCCTTATGAGGATTATCTTGCCATCAATAAGGAGCTGGAGTCATATAATCTCCGTCTGATGGAGCGTCCACAGATTATTGTAGCTAATAAGATGGACATGCCTGAAAGTCAGGAAAATCTTGAAGAATTCAAGAAAAAATTGGCTGAAAACTACGATGAATTTGAAGAGTTGCCAGCCATTTTCCCAATATCTGGTTTAACCAAGCAAGGGCTGGCAACGCTTTTGGATGCGACAGCTGAATTGTTAGATAAGACACCAGAATTCTTGCTCTACGACGAGTCAGATATGGAAGAAGAAGCTTACTATGGATTTGACGAGGAAGAAAAAGCCTTTGAAATTAGCCGTGATGACGATGCGACATGGGTACTTTCTGGTGAAAAACTCATGAAACTCTTTAATATGACCAACTTTGATCGTGACGAGTCTGTCATGAAATTTGCCCGCCAGCTTCGTGGTATGGGGGTTGATGAAGCCCTTCGTGCGCGTGGTGCTAAAGATGGGGATTTGGTCCGCATTGGTAAATTTGAGTTTGAATTTGTAGACTAGGAGACTGGTATGGGAGATAAACCGATATCTTTCCGAGATGCGGATGGCAATTTTGTTTCCGCCGCAGATGTTTGGAATGAAAAGAAATTGGAAGAACTGTTTAATCGTCTCAATCCAAATCGTGCCCTGAGATTGGCACGAACTAAAAAAGACAATCCATCTCAGTAAAATAGATAAAAAGATTCCGTGCCAGATTAGACACGGAATTTTTTTATTCTTCAAAGAAAAATGGTGGAGCGAATTTTTTCAGCTCTTCAAAGCATTTTTGAGCAGCTTCTACATCTTCACAGATGACCAGACAGACATCATCGCCACAGAGGGTAGCGATAGCGTCAGGGAAGCTCAATGCATCAATGATAGAACCAAAGGATTGAGCAAGTCCAGGAAGGGTTTTTAGTAGGACTTGGTGTTGAACTGGACGCATCAAGACAAGAGCATCTTCCATGTAAATTTCGAGACGTTTTTCCCATTTTGAGGTTGAACCTGTATTGAGCACGTAGTAAGAGTTGTCTTCTTCTCGTACTTTTGAGAGGTTCATACTTTTAATATCTCTCGAAAGTGTAGCTTGTGTAACTTGAATATCATTATCGGCAAGAAGAGCTTGTAGCTCAGCTTGAGTGTGAATCTTGTTTTTCGTTACAAGAGCTCGTATGAGTTGGTGTCGGTGTTCAGATTTATTCATAAAATGTTACTCCTTGTATTAGATACAGAAAGCGTGGACTGAACGAGATTGTCAGTCGGGTGGTAAGCGGTATTGTCACGTATGATGATTTCAAAGTCAGTAGTATAGGACTAAACGGAGAGAATCTCCCTCTTTTAACTTGTCACTAGTTGGGTGGAGATGAATTGGCTCTCTATCCGTTTATTTACATTAGTGTCCTCTACTAACAGTAAATCACTCAATTAGGGTAGCCTTTTGTCACGACTTGTTGTGAATTTATGCCAAATGGAAATTCACAGAGATTTTCCAACATGTGGTATGGTAGCGAGTAGTATTAGTGATTTCACATGTTGGTTAGGGTCTTAGTATCTTTTGTCCAAAATCCCGTTTTAGACACGTCATAGGCCTAGACCAGGATTGAATTTGATACTAAGTTTATGTGTAGTTTGACAGTTCAAGTGGAAATCTTCCATGTTGAAAGTCTGATATCATACCTCTTGACAAGGTAGGATAAGACTAGACTGTTCAAGATCGACAGTCAGCTGGTAAGCGGTATTGTCACGGATTGTGATTTCAAAGTCAGTAGTATAGAGGACTAAACGGAGAGTGTCTCCTTCTTTTAACTTGTAAATAGTCGGTTGCAGTTCAAACTGGATATCCATCCATTCATCTGCAGTAATATCCTCTACTAACAGTAAATCATTTCTATTTTGCAAATTGAGATAGCCTTTTGTCACGACGCGTTGTGCATTTTCACGAAAAGGCAATTCGTTAAGATTTTCCAACATGTGGTAGCGACCGTTGTCAATGGTTCTAGCACTTAAAACAGCTGGATAAGGTTGTAGGTATTTTTTCTGTCCAAATTCTAGCAGTTGGGCTGATAATAAACCCTTGTTTGTGCTGGATTTGATACGAAGATTGAGTTGAGCTCGACCGTTCAAGTGAATGTCTTTAGTTACAGGAAGGTCAATAGTAATCTGATTGACTTTCCCTTGATAAAGTTCTGTATTGAAGGTCTGGTAAGTCTTACCATAACGCTTAAAATCTTTATCTGAGTATTGGTTTTGAATAACTTGCTCTTCTTGACCAAGTGCGAAGGTTTCAAAGTTCTCTTGCTCACCGAAGGTATCAAGTGGTAACCAAGTCTGAGGAGCGGTATTATCCTGCCAGATAACCGTTGGAAGTTGGAAATCTGTATCTTCTCCCAGTAATTTCTTAGTAAATAAGGCGTTCATGGACTCACGGAAGTCAATGGACTGCCAATTGTTCATGTACACATGGGCGCCATTGTGGAAAAAGAGATGCTTGTTTATATGAGCAGGAAGGGCATGAAACATCTGGTAAACATGAAGTGGTTTGACATTCCAATCCTGTGAACCATGAGTAAAGACAACCTCTGCCTTTACTTTATCAGCATTGAACAGATAGTTGCGGTCATGCCAAAATTGATTGTAGTCACCAGATTTGCGATCTAACTGTTCTTTTACTTTTTCTAAGTCAGCTTGGTGAGCCTCATTACCACGGATATAGTCGCTGGCCAAGAGATTACGAGAATAGGTTAACTCAGCAAGGGAGTCAAAGTCCTCACCTGGGTAACCACCTGGGCTAGTTACCAGACCGTTTTCACGGTAGTAGTTGTACCAAGAAGAAATACCAGCCTCGGCAATGATAACCTCTAAACCATCTACACCTGTAGTCGAAAGACCATTGGACATGGTACCTAGATAAGAAAGTCCAGTTGTGGCTACTTTTCCGTTTGACCAGTCAGCCTTGACTTGACGCTGGCGCGTGTGGTCAGTAAAGGCACGGCAACGACCATTAAGCCAATCGATGACATTTTTATAAGCCTCGATTTGCTGGTAGTCTCCATTAGTCATGAAACCTGTGGAGTCTTTGGTACCAACACCAGAGACATAGAGATTAGCAAAGCCTCGTGGAAGGAAGTAGTCGTTGAGAGTATAGCTAGCGTTGATGTGCGTTAGCTTTTCCTCGGCTTCTGATACAAGCTCAGCTTGACCTTGGGCTTGGACGAGATTGAGTTGAGATTCTTTAAGCTCAATTTTCTGAGCAGGTTTGACCTCAAGCTCACCCTCCATCTTGTAGAGAGCCTTATCGCTTGCTTTATCATTTGTTCCCTGATGGTAGGGACTGGCAGTCATGATAGCAGGGATTTGCCCATCATAACGAGGACGAATAATGCTGACCTTGACTAGGTCTGGTAGACCTTTTTGGTCAGTATCGACACGAGACTCAACGTAAACGACTTCTCGAATGGCATCATGGCTAGAAAAAGTAGCCAAACTCTTGCCGTTAAAGTAGTGATAGTCATTATCCTCAGGAATAAGACCGTCGCTGACAAGTTGGTCGATAAGAGTGTTCCCCTTTTTAGTGCGAGTATTGAGTAACTGATAGAGATTTTCAACCAAGTCACCATATACAATGGGAAAACCAGTCTCTTTGCGAAAAGCTTCGCCGTCTTCAAAGTCAATCAAATAAGAAAATCCTAAAAGTTGAAAAGCCACAGTATAGAAAATATCTGCAGTCAACTCTTTATCTGATTGAAAAAATGTCAATAAGTCAGTTTCTTTATCAACTGCTAAACTGGATAGAGGATAGGAGCTGTTTTTAAAATTAAAAAAGAAACGAATAAGAAACGCTTCAAGCATTTGTTTATTTGTAATGTTGACTGGTAAATCAAATCCATACTTTTTTAATTCAAAGATAATTGTATCTCTAGGTAGCGCTAAATAGCCGAATTGATTAAAACGCATAGAACCTCCAGTGAAATTATACTTTGATTTATTATATCAAAAAAGCAAAAAAAATACCAAGATAAAGTCAAAAACAAGATAGTATATAAATATAAATAATAGCAAAGAGCTATTAATATATATATATATATATATATATATATATATAATTATTTCTTTCTTTATTTATTGAACTGATAGCGTTTTTATGATAAAATATATACTATGTAATTGTAATTTCTAGTTACATAATTAAAATAGGAAAGTGAACATTATGTATAAATCAAAAAGACAAAAAAATAAATCTTTTGATTGGTATGGTTTGAGTCAACGCTTCTCTATCCGTAAGTATCATTTTGGTGTTGCGAGTGTGCTGTTGGGGACAGCCTTGATTTTGGGTGCTGCCCAAACGACTGCCAAAGCAGAAGAAACAGCTACTGAAAATAAAACAGAAGCTGTGGCATCTGCTCCAAAAGATGATAAGGTAAGTGAGAATGTCGCAAATGTGACGACACCAGCTCTTTCTGCTACGACAGAAGCGGCTGTAGTAGAAAAGCCGGCCTTGAGTGATGAGGAAGTTGCAAAATTAGCTGCTGAAGTATCTAAGAAAGATGATAAAGCATCTGAAACAGCTACAACTGAAAAAACAGAAGCAGCTGACAAAGAAAAAGCAACACTGACTGCTCCTTTAACTGACAAAAAAGCTGATAAAGCAGTTGATGAAAAAGCTGATAAAAAGGACGAAAAGAAAGCAGAAAACCCAATTACTGCTACTAAAACTGTTCTTGAGCAGCTGACATCTGAAGCAGAAGTATTGAACACAACTGCCTCAAACTTTGCGGATAAAAAGGCAGAAGATAAAGCTGGAAAAGAAGCAATCGCAACCGCAGTAGCTTCAGCAAAAGTTCAAATCGAAGCTTCTAAGAAAGCTCTTGCTGCCGGAGAAATCACTAAGGAAGAATTGGATGCCCAACTTCAACGTATTTCATCTGCTATCGAAGCTGTCTATGCTGAGATGAAACGTGCAGGACACGTAGGTAAGGTTGAAGCAGTGTTGGCGGATGGAACTACTACCAATACAGCAATCGTAGCTCCTACAACTAAGACTCCAGTAAAAAATATTAATGATTTAACAGAAGAAGAGATAGCTGCGGTTAAACGTGAAATCATGAATGCCAACCCAAGCATTACGGATCCTTCTATGATTGAAGTAGAGAAGAAAGGAAACGGAACTGCAGGTGGAGCAACTGTTACAATAAATGGTGTTAAAACTAATATTCCTTCTGGAGATACTGTTGTTGGTACTGCGGGTACAAAAAACTTAGAGCAACTTAAAAATAATATTAACTGGTTCGACTTTGCAGCAGCATCTATTACCTACTCTAATGGTACTGTAGTAGGTCCAGCAAGAAAATTAGCGCAACCAATTACTAAAACTATCACATATCCAAATGGTGATAGAGTTGAAGGTAAAATCACAATGGTTCGTGATGTTACCTATGCTGATGGTTCAAAAGGTTTAACAACTGATGATAAATTCTTAAATTCAGGAACTGCGAAATATGTTGAACATTTATACTACACGGGTGGAGCTCAAAACGATCATGAACTTTACGAAGCTTTACAAGAAGGTATGAAGTTCAATGTTAAAACAAAGGTTGAAGGCTATACTTTAACAGCTACAGTTATAAAATTAGGTTCGAAAAATGTAGAGGCTAATCCAAATAAAACACCAGCAGGACCAGTGAATGCTGTACGTGATTATGGTGATTGGGGTTCTGATAAACAATTAGCAAAAGCACAAGCTGAGGATAAAAAATTCAAGCAAAATGCTACAAAAAATAAAACAACATTTGCTAATAACCCAACGGTTTCCGTAAATGGTGTAGCACTAACGATACCAGAATACCCAACAGAAACATTTGCCAATACAGATACCTACTATGCAAAAGCTAAAGCATACCATGAAGCGGTACAAGCATACAACAAAGCCATTGAATCTCAGAAATTATCTGCAACGAAATTGTCAGAAACTGGGTTCTCTTATGTTAATGTGAATGGTAAGGCTGTACCATCAGGATCAGCTAATCTTTATAAAAAAAATTGGAGATCAAAGACATGCGGATGTCTTAATTACATCTCAAGATACTCAATGGTCATACTTAAGGAAAGCAGGACTTCCAACAACAAATCCAGATGGAAGTGAAATGCTTACTGCATTTACATCGTCTCGTGATGAATCTAACGTTGGTGTAACATTTTCTCTTTCTGCGACATATAATGGTCGTATTGTAGACGTAAACGTAATTGCGGCTGATGCTGAAGAAGCAGGGCGTACAGAAATTGTTCAATTTGAAACAGATGGAACGAAATGGGAACAATTCATGGCATTAAATCTTCAAAAAGATATTGATGATAAAACAGCTAAAGGAGTTTATCCAAGTAAAGAAAGTGATGTTAATGCTGACGGACGTCTTGCGCAAGCGGGATATAATCCAAAAGATTGGGTTAACTTAGACGAAAAAGGGAAACCTATTGCATACGGAACTAATACATTTGGAGCGAACTACACATCAATGGGATCTAAAAACTCATTACCTATCGCTCTTTCTCAAAACGTTAAAACATTATCGATGTACTTGAACTCTGCAGGAGCGCAGGCAGGAACAATCGGATTCATGATTTATGATGGAGGAGATGCTCCGCAATCTTACGGTTCTGCACAACATATTATCGGGGACTTTAACAAAGAAGTTATTAAAGATGGAGTTAAAACTCAGGTAACAGCTACTCAGCCATATCTAGGTAATGTTAAAGGAGACCCAGATTTCCGTTCAACTAAAACTGACCCTTCAGGTGGATGGGTACTTGATGATTTAATCACATCAGAAAAATATAAAGAGACACCATTAGAATCAGGAAAAACAATTGTAACAACAGATAAGGGTGTAACAGGTAAATACTTATTATTACCAAATGGTAATGCTGTAATTGAAAAATCTGATAACACACGTGTACTTTTAAATCAAGGTGATGTTATTGAGATGGCGAACCCAGTATCTAAGCTTCCGATTCGTGGAGTTTATAACCACACAACAGGTGCTTTAGGTGAAGGTACTCTTGGAGATGAAGGAGAAAGCCAACTTCTTGATCCAGCGGTAGCAACTGAGTACAAATTACGTCAAGCCCAAGGTAATGAATATGTCCTTGAAGGTGTTCGTGCTAACCTAGGTGTTAATAATGATAAAGCTTATATCCGTGGATGGGTAGACTTCAACAACAACGGTAAATTTGATCTTAATGAATCTTCAGAAATCGTAGAAGTTAACCAAAATGGAACTTACAATATTAAATTCAAAAACACGCCACAATTACTAGATACCTCAGCAGATAGCTTAGGAGTACGTTTACGTATTTCATTAACAAAAGATGAGATTCTAGAACCAACAGGTGTGGCATCATCAGGGGAAGTAGAGGATTTCCAAACACATGTAGTTCACATGCCACGTGGTACTAGATATGAGACAAAAGATTATCAAGGGCGAGAACAAACAGTTACACTATCAACTAATGCGATGTTCATAGCTAATGGTAAAAATAAAGATTCTAAATTTACGAAATGGGCGCAAATTGAAAATGAGAATTTATCGCCGAAAATAGTTCTAACTGATAAGCAAGTCGCGTCAGAAGAAGCTATTGCTGATAAGTCTGGATTACCTGCAAATTATCGTGTAGACTCTACAGGCAAGGTTCATGTAGAACGAAATGGTGCCACTGTATATTCAGGAGAATATGTAACAGTAAAAGATAAAAATAATAAAGTTTTGGGTAAAGGACTTAAAGTTACAAACCCATTAACTGGGAAAACAGAATATTTATTAAGTGAGTATACAGAATATGATACTGCAGGAAATGAAGTAGGTACATATAAAGTTAATCCTGCTAATGAAGGTAAAAATACTTCTGTAGGAAATGGATTATATGAAACTACATTAACATTTAAACCTAACAAATCTTATGTTGGAACAGCAAAAGGTATTGCTGTACGTGCATGGGATGATAATAATAATTCAACTGGATGGGAAGCTAATAATGATACAATTGAGGCTTCTAAAATATCTACTACATTAGCAGAAAAAGATAAGGTTCTTGAAAATACAAACAATGGAAATAATGGTTATAAAACAATGGATACTAGTTATATTCCAACTGTTATTGATGTGAGACCAATAGGTGAAGATACTACAACTACTGATGTTCAAGGTAAAAAACAAAGTGCTAGACCTCAAATCCCAGTATATGGAACAGTGGAAACTGAAACAGGAGATAAGATTACAGATTCTAGGTATGCTGATGAATTCGAAATCATAGATAAGAATAAGAGTATAAAATTAGCGGATACTTTAGATAGTAATAAATCTTCATACGATAAAGATACTGAAGTAAGTAAGGCTACTACATTAACACTTGCTGATGGTAAGGTGGTTACGTATACTCCTGATAAAGATAAATTACCAGCGCGTGCGAAAATTGCTGAAGATGCAGATGTGGTAGTAACAGGTACAGGTTCTGTTGTAGTAAATAATGTTCGACTTGTTACTGGAAAAACTATCCCAGCGGGAGCTAGTCCAGTTGATCCTCATCCTGTTACAGCAGACACGGTTGTTACTCTAGCTAACGGTACAGAGACTACTATTTCTGCCGGAGGAAGAATTCCAGCAGGAGCTAAACTTAAAAATCCATTAGTAACAACGGCGAATAATACATGGAATAATGTCACATATAATACAGGTGATACTATACCACGAGAATCAGGTAATAAAATTTCTACCCTAGCTAAAGAAACAGCTATTAGTCAAATTGTAGGAAAAGGAGATGTTGTAAAAGTTGACGGTAAATATCGTGCAACTAACACGATTCCAGCGGGTACTAAAGTCAAGAGAATATTACCGTTAAATCAAGTTATATTACCAAGCGCAACACATCTTGATCCTACAACAGGAGCAATAACAGAGGTTCCACGTAGTTATGACCTGGCAAACACTAACGATTCTAAAGTAACAATCACAGGTGAAGGGGTATACGAACTTGTGAAAGATGCAAGTGGAAAACCAACAGGTGAAGTTACATTTACACCAGAACCTGGATTTGTAGGAAGAGGAACAGGTGTAGATTTAGTACAACCAGATATAGACTATAATGATGTTGTAGCAAATGATAAAGTTACAGAAAAATATGGTACTGATTACGGTAGAGCAAAATACACACCAATAGTAACACCAGTTACAGAAGCGTCGATTACACGTACAATTCACTATGTGTATGAGAGTGATAATGATGCAACAGCTACTAGTCAAGCTTCTTATAAAAATAATGATCCAATTTTATCGATCAATAATGAACCAGTAACACGTTCTCAAACTTTAAACTATACTCGTACATATAAAATGTTTGATGAAGATGGTGTATTAGACCAACCGATGGTAACTGCGAATACAGTTAGAGATGTGAATGGTACAGAATACACAGCAGGAACTGAAATACCTAAAGGTACTAAATTCTCTCAAGGAACATTGATTATTTCCGATTGGAAACATGGAGAAAATAACGAAGAGATGAATAGTATAGTTTCTCCTACTGTAAAAGGTTATACAGCGAATGTTGTAACTTTAGAATACAATGCTCCAAATGCAACAGGAGAAATGGCTCATATTAAAGATACTAAGGAAATTGGTACTTATAAACCGATTGATAGAAATACAAAAGATGTCGGAACGTATAAACCAGCTTCTTCTGCAATAAGATCAGACGACAAAGATAACTTTGATATGTATGTTGTTTACAAAGCTGATATCCAAAAAGCTAAAGTAACATACATTGACTTAGATGCAACAGGTGATGCTCGTATTCTTGAAGTTCAAACAGCAGCAACTGCTCCTGCAACAGGTGCAGATGCGAAAACAACTTATGGGGTTACAACACTTCAAGGTAAATCTCATACGAAGATTCCTTACCTAACAGCTGACACAATCAAGAAATATGAAGACCTTGGTTATGAATTAGTAACTGATGACTATACAAATAATACTCAAGGTACAGCTATTGAAGGTGGACGTAAGTTCGATGACGATAAAGATGTAGACCAAGCGTTCAATGTTTACCTACGTCATAAAAAAGTTCTTCGTCAAATTAAAGATACTCAAGAAGTAACACGTACAATCGAATACAAATATGCAAGTACAGATGATGTACCAGCAGATAAACGTGGAACAACGGCTGCACCAACAGTGACTGAAACACTTCACTTTGAACGTGACCGTACAATCGACTACACATTAGCTGCGAAAGAGTATCCAGCAGAATATGCTGCTTATAAAGCTGTGTTAGATGCTAGTAGATATGATTCGCCAGAAGAATACAAAGCTCGTACAGTTTACTACGATTACATCACAAACAAAGCGATAGCTGCAGATGCAACAGCTGCTCAAAAAGCAATCGTTACATTTGGACCATGGACTCCGGTAGGTGGAACAGCTACTGGTGTAACGTTAACACCTGCAGAAGTAGCAAAAGACGATAAGTTCAACCTTGTTAACTCTCCAGAAGTGACTGGATATACTCCAGATAATGCTACTGTAGAAGCGACTGCAGCAATCGATGCAGAAGCAGATGACTACAAGATCACAGTACTTTATACTCCAGTTGCTCAAAAAGCTGTAGTTAAATTCGTAGAAGTAGACCCTACTAATACAGATAAAGTAATTACTCCAGGTCTTGCAGATCCAATCGCAGTAACAGGTAAATCAGAAGCAGCTTACCCAGCTACAACAGCAACTTCAGTAACAGATAAGATTGCTGAACTTGTTAAGAAAGGTTACGAATTAGTAAATAATGGATTTGTATCAACTGATAAATTCGATAAAGATGCAGCTGTTGATCAAGAATATGTTGTGAAATTCAAAGCTAAGGTAGTTGATATTCCATCATTTGATCCAACAAAACCAGCAAGTAATGAAAATCCAAAACCAACTCCAGGTGTAACACCAATCGATCCAAATAATCCAGATGGACCAAAATGGACTGAAGCATTAATCAATGCTGTGAAAGTACAAGAAGAAGTAACACGTACTATTAAGTATGTATACGAAGACGGTACTCCAGTAGCTGAATCTGATCTAACAAGTGTAGCTGATAAGAAAGTTAAAACACTTAAATTCACTCGTCCTGGTAAGATTAATGTAGCGACAGGAGAAATCACATACGGAGACTGGTCAGCGAACCAAACGTTCGAAGCTGTAACATCTCCAGTATTAGAGAAATACACAGCGACAGTTGCAGGAGTAACTCCAACAACAGCTAATGTACCAGAGAAAACTGTAGCGGCTACAGATAAAGACTTCGAAGAAGTAGTAGTTTACAAAACTAAACTAATCACAGTTGATCCAAAAGCTCCAAATTATAAAGAACCTAAGAAAGATCAGCCAATTAATCCAAGTGATCCAAATGGACCAAAATGGACAGATGAACTACTTGCGAAACTTAAAAATAATGAAGAGGTAACACGTACAATTACGTACACTTACTCAACAGAAGCAAGTGAATTAAACCAAGCTGAAAAAGATGGAAATAAAGGTGGAACTAATGTAGTAGAACCAGTTACTACAAAAGTGAACTATACTCGTGTAGCTAAAGTAAACCCAGTAACAGGAGAAATCACTTATGGAGATTGGGAAGCTAAAAATAACGATACTACATTAGAAGGAAATGCTCTTCCAGCTGTAGCTGGATATGTTGCAACAGGGGATGTAGAAACATCTGTTAAACCTGTAGAAAATGTTAAGGCAGAAGATAAAGATATTACGGAAAAAGTAGTGTACAAAGCACTAGGTAAATATGTACCAGTTGTACCAGCAGGATTCAATCCTCCAACAATTCAAAATCCACAATATCCAAATAATCCAACAGATCCTACAAAACCAGGAACACCAACAACAACGATTCCATATGTACCAGGAACTACACCAGTAGGACCAGATGGACAACCGTTGACACCAAAAGTACCAGGTGATCCAAAACAAGGATATGTACCACCAGTACCAACAACACCAACTGGAGACACAACAATCGTTTATACGAAAGATGGTTCTCAAGTAGCAGTAACTAAATTCGTAGATACAACTGGTAAAGGACTAGAACCTTCAGTAGTAGATACTGGTGATACAGGAAAAGCTTTCACTAAAGATGCAGAAGTAACTGCAGCAATCAATAAGATTTTAGCTCGTGGATATGAAAAAGTAGCCAATGTAAATACAAGTGAAAAAGATTATCCATCAACAGATGCTGAAAAAGTATTTGATGCTGATGCGTCAACAAACCAAGAATATACAGTAACATTCAAACCGATTGTTAAAGATATTCCAACAGATCCAACTACTCCAGGTTATGTGAAACCAGAACCAGGACAACCAGTAGTTCCAGGTGACAATAATGGACCAAAATGGCCTGATTCAGTTAAAGACTTGAAGACAACTGAATCTGTAACACGTACTATCAAGTATATTTATGACGATGGAACTCCAGTTCCAGATGCTAAACTAGGTGCAGATGTACCAGGTAAGAAAGTTCAAACTCTTGAATTCACAAGAACAGCTAAAGTTAACCTTGTGACAGGAGAAATTGAATATGGAACTTGGACACCTAAAACAACAGCTGATTTTGAAGCAGTGACAACACCAACAATTGATGGATATACATCAGCATTAGTAAGTAATCCAACAACAAGTGATGTTCCAGCTAAGACAGTAACAGCTGATGCAGCGGACTTCGAAGAAGTTGTAGTTTACAAAATAAAACAAATTACAATTGATCCAAATGATCCAAACTTCGATCCAAATAAACCAGTAGATCCAAACAATCCAGACGGACTAAAATATAAAGATCTTAAACTAGCTGAAGAAGTAAAACGTACAATTACGTATACTTATGCAGATGATGTAGCAGATACTGCTAAACGTGGAACTGAAGCAGAACCTAAACATGAAACTACAGTAAGCTTTACACGTACAGCAACAGTTAATGCTGTAACAAAAGAAATTACTTACAGTGAATGGACGGCTAAAGATAACGATACAACTCTTGAAGGAAAAGCAACTATCCCAGTTAAACCTGGATATGTAGCTACAGGAGATGTAGAAGCATCTAAGAAAGATGTAACGGGTGTTAATGCAACGGATAAAGATATTGTTGAAAAAGTTATCTATAAAGATTTAGGTAAATTTGTCCCAGTTGTTCCAGAAGGATTCACTCCTCCGACAATTGAAAACCCACAATATCCAAATAATCCAGATGATCCTACAAAACCAGGAACTCCTACAACTACGATTCCATACGTACCAGGAACTACACCAGTGGGACCAAATGGAAAACCATTAACTCCGAAAGATCCAAACGATCCAAAACAAGGATATAACCCACCAGTGCCAACGAACCCGACTGAAGATACTACAATCGTTTATACGAAAGATGGTTCTCAAGTAGCAGTTACACACTTCATCGAAGTAAACAGTGAAACTGATAAGACTGAAAAAGGTGGAGTAGCCCAATCAATCGTTGATACAGGAGATGCAGGAAAAGCATTCACGAAAGGTGCAGAAGTAACAGCTACAATCGAAGCTCTGAAAGCTAAAGGATACACAGTTGTTGAAAATAATTACCCAACAGATGGTAAATTCGACGCAGACTCTAAGACTAACCAAGAATTTAAAGTTCTTGTGACAGTTAAACCAGTAACTGTAAATCCAAATGATCCAAAACCAACTCCTAATAAACCAATCGATCCAAATAATCCAACAGGACCAAAATGGACTCCAGAGTTAATCAAAGAGTTAGAAGATGGACGTAAAGAAGAAGTTAAACGTACAATCAACTATGTATATGCAGATGGTAAGAAAGCTGCTGATTCAGTTCAAGAAACTAAAGAATTCAAACGTTCAGCAACTATCAACCCAATTACTGGTAAGATTACATTCGGAGAATGGTCACCAGCTAACCAAACATTTGGAGAAGTAACTTCACCAGAAATTAAGAACTACACTCCAAATAAAGCGACTGTACCAGCATCAGAAGTAACAGCAACTGCTGAAGACATCAATGAAACAGTAGTTTATACTACAAAACCAATTACATTAGATCCATCTAAACCAACGGATCCAAATACACCGAATGTTACTCCTAAACCTGATGACAGAGTACCAAACGATCCAAAAGGACGTACTTACAAAGAATTAGGATTAATCGAAGAAGTAACACACACAGTTCACTACAAACTTGAAGACGGTTCAGATGCAGGTATCGCTGATAATGTACAAACATTAACATTTACACGTACTGCAGAGGTAGATCCAGTAACAGGAGCAATCTCTAACTTTGGTACATGGAAAGCTAGAGGTGGAGATACAACAATTGATGCTGTAACAACACCAAATAAAGATGGATATGTGGCTTCAGCGAAAACATCTACAGAACGTACAAATGTATCAGCTACGGATAAAGATAGTGAAGAAACAATTATCTACCGTAAACTTGGTTCATATGTACCAGTAGTACCAGAAGGCATCACACCTCCGGCAGATGCTGACCTAAATCCAAAACCATATCCAAATGCAACTCCAGCAGATCCTACAAAACCAGGAACACCTACTGAAACACCAGTAGTACCATACATCCCTGGAACAACACCAGTAGGACCAAATGGAAAACCATTGACACCGAAAGATCCTAACAATCCAACCAAAGGATATGAAGTACCAGGCTTACCAACAGATCCAACAGAGAACACTACAATTACCTATGTTAAAGATGGATCACAAGTAGCGGTTGTTCACTTCATCGAAGTAAACAGTGAAACGGATAAGACTGAAAAAGGTGCAGTTGCAGAATCAGTAGTAGATACTGGTGATACAGGTAAAGTATTCACTAAAGCTGCTGATGTAACATCAACAATTGAAGCACTTAAAGCTAAAGGATACACAGTTGTTGAAAACAACTACCCAACAGATGGTACATTCGATGCAGATTCTAAGACTAACCAAGTATACAAAGTCCTAGTAACTGCTAAGCCAATTACTGTAAATCCAAACGACCCAACTCCAACTAAAGATCAACCAATCGATCCAAATAATCCAACAGGACCAAAATGGACTCCAGAGTTAATCAAAGAGTTAGAAGACGGACGTAAAGAGGAAGTGAAACGTACAATCAAGTATGTTTACGCAGATGGTTCAAAGGCTGCTGATTCAGTACAAGAAACTAAAGAGTTCAAACGTTCAGCAACTATCAATCCAGTAACTGGTAAGGTTACATTCGGAGAATGGTCACCAGCTCAAACATTTGAATCTGTGACTTCACCAAAAGTTACAAACTTCACTCCAGATAAAGAGTCTGTACCAGCGGCAGAAGTAACAGCAACTGCTGAGGATATTAATGAAACAGTAATCTATACTACAAAACCAGCAAATATCGATCCATCTAAACCAACAGATCCAAATACTCCAAACGTTACTCCAAAACCTGATGATAAAGTACCAAACGATCCAAAAGGACGTACTTACAAAGAATTAGGATTAATCGAAGAAGTAACACACACAGTTCATTATAAACTAGCTGACGGATCAGATGCAGGTATTCCTGATAATGTCCAAACATTAACATTCACTCGTACAGCTGACTTAGATCCAGTAACTGGAGCAATCTCTAACTTTGGTACATGGAAAGCTAAAGACGATGATACAACAATCGATGCTGTGCCAACACCAGCTAAAGAAGGATATGTAGCTTCAGCAGCTAAATCAACAGCTCGTGAAAGTGTTAAAGCTACGGATAAAGATAGTGAAGAAACAATTATCTACCGTAAACTTGGTTCATATGTACCAGTAATTCCTGAAGGAGTAACACCTCCAGCGAACACTGACTTAACTCCAAAACCATATCCAAATGATCCAAACGATCCTACAAAACCAGGAACACCTGCTGAAACTCCAGTAGTACCATACATCCCTGGAACAACACCTGTAGGACCAAACGGTAAACCATTAACTCCGAAAGATCCTAACGATCCAACGAAAGGATATGAAGTACCAAAACAACCAGAAGATCCAACTCAAAACACTACAATTACGTATGTGAAAGATGGTTCTCAAGTTGCATTAGTTCACTTCATTAAAGCTGATGGAACTGCAGTTCACGTATCAGTTGCGGAAGCAGGAGACACAGGTAAAGCTATTAAGACAACAAACATCGATAACGTTAAAGCTGAGTTAGCAGCTAAAGGTTACGAAGTTGTTGAACCAACTGATCCAGCTTATACAGCAGAACGTGTAGCATTCTACGCTGAGGAAAACCGTACATTCGATGACAAAGACGATAAAGGTGATAAAGGAATTAGCCAAGTTTACTACGTAATCGTTAAAGAAGGAATTACTCCAATCGATCCAGATAAACCGCTAGATCCAAATAATCCTAATGTTACTCCAAAACCAGGAGACAAAGTACCTGGAGATCCAAAACAACGTACATACGAACAACTAGGATTACTAGATGAAGTAAATCGTACAATCAACTACAGATATGCGAATACTGAAAAAGTAGATGCTGATAAACGTGGTCAAGAAGCTGCGGCTACTGTAGAACAAAAACTTCGTTACTCTCGTAAAGGTGATCTAAACAAAGTAACAGGTGAAATCACTTATACTTCTGACTGGACAGAACCACAAACATTAGCTGAAGTAATATCTCCAGTTATCGAAGGATATGTTGCAGATATTAAAGCAGCTGAAAAAGTTGAGAACGTTGCTCACGATGCAGCTGACTCAGTAGTAAACGTAGTTTACTCACCACTTGGAAAATATGTACCAAAAGTACCAGGAGGATTCGAAGTTCCAAATATTGATAAACCTCAATATCCAAACGATCCGAAAGATCCAACAAAACCAGGAACACCAACAACAGTGATTCCTCACGTTCCAGGAACAACTCCAAAAGATCCAAATGGAAATCCACTGAAACCAGTAGATCCAAATGATCCAAGTAAAGGATATGTTCCGCCAACACCTACAACTCCAACAGAAGATACACAAATCACTTATGAGAAAGATACTCAAAAAGCGAAAGTAACTTATGTGGTAGAAGGAACAGGAACAGTACTTCATACAGATAACCTAGAAGGTAAATCTGGAGAGCCAATCAAGTACTCAACAGCAGATAAACTTGCAGACTTGAAGAAACTTGGATATGACTTAGTAACTGACGGATTCACAACAGCTACAGATAAGAACTACGATAAAGATACAAAAGTTAATCAAAACTTCGTAGTAACAGTGAAACCAAAAGTTGTAGACGTTCCACCGTTTGATCCAACAAATCCGAACGATCCAAATACTCCAAAACCAGGACAACCAATTGATCCAGAAAATCCAAATGGACCAAAATGGACAGAAGAGCTAATCAAGTCATTAGACACAACTAAGCATGTTAACCGTACAATTTCTTATGTGAAAGAAGATGGAAGCAAAGTTGAGTACTTAGATAAAGATGGAAATAAATCTACAGCCGATGTGACTGACAAAGTAACATTCACTCGTGACTTGAAAGTTAATGTCGTAACTGGTAAGATTGTTGATCCTAATGTAGCTTGGACATCTAAAGACACTACATTCGATGCAGTGAAATCACCAGTAGCTCCAGGATACGTTCTGAAAGATGCAACTCAAAAAGTAGTAGCAGAAACTACAGGATTAACTGAAAACTCTAAAGATGAAACAATCAAAGTAGTTTACGTACCAGTAGGAACATGGGTGCCAAATGTACCGAAAGGTGAAACACCAATCGATCCAATTCCATATCCAAATGCTCCAACAGATCCAGGTAAAGTTGTAGATCCAAACGATCCAACAAAACCAAACGATCCAAATAAACCAAGCGTACCAGTGATTCCACATATCCCAGGAACAACACCAAAAGATCCAAATGGAAACCCACTGAAACCAGTAGATCCAGAAGATCCAACAAAAGGATATGTACCACCAACACCTACAACACCTACAGAGAACACTGAAATCAATTACGAAAAAGATACTCAAAAAGCAGTAACGAAATTCGTAGATCCAAGTGGGAACCCAATTCCAGGTGTAACGAACATCGAAGAAACTGGTAAATCAGGTGAGCCATTAACGAAAGCAACAGAAGTAACTACAGAAATTGCTAAGTTAATTGCTAAAGGATATGATCTAGTAAGCAACAACTATGGTAAAGATAATAACGGAAACTTTGACAAAGATTCTGGAAAAGATCAAGAATACACTGTAGTGTTAATACCACACGTTGAGCCAATTAAACCATTTGACCCAACAAATCCAGACGATCCAAATACTCCAAAACCAGGACAACCAATCGATCCAAATAATCCTAATGGACCAAAATGGACTGAAGAGTTAATTAACAAACTTGAAACTACTAAACACGTTACTCGTAAAATCACTTATGTAGAAGATGGTACAGATAAAGAAGTTGCAGACAAAGCAACTGACAAAGTAACATTTACTCGTGAAGCTAAGATTAACGTTGTTACAGGCACTATCGAATATGGTAAATGGACTCCAGTAAACAACGATACTACATTTGATAAAGTAACATCACCAGTAGTTCCAGGATACGTTCTGAAAGATCCATCTCAAAAAGAAGTAGATGAAACTACAGGATTAACTGAAAACTCTAAAGATGAAACAATCAAAGTTGTATACGTACCAGTTGGAAAACTTGTACCGAAAGTACCAGAAGGTGTAACACCACCAACTCCAACGCCTTACGATAATGATCCTCAAGATCCAGGTAAAGTTGTACCACCAAGTCCAACGAAACCAACAGATCCACAAGATCCAAATAGTCCGAAAGTACCAGTAATTCCTTATATCCCAGGAACAACACCAAAAGTTCCACAAGACCCAACGAAACCAGTGGATCCAAACACTAACCCACTTGTACCGTTGAAACCAGTGGATCCAAAAGATCCATCTAAAGGATATGAAGTACCACCAGTGCCAACAGATCCAGGTACGGATACACCAATCGTTTATGAAAATGATAAACAAAAAGCTATCACTAACTTCGTAGATAACAATGGTAAAGTAGTATCTGATCCAGTAGTAGATCAAGGAGATTCAGGATCTAAATTCACTAAGTCTGGAGATGTTGAAAGCAAGATTAAAGAACTTGTTAAGAAAGGTTATGTTGTAACAAGCAACGATTACCCTTCAGCAGATACAGATAGAGTATTCGACAACGATAAAGATAAAGATCAAATCTTCAACGTTAAAGTTACTCCATTAATTGTACCTACAGATCCAAATAGCCCTGATCAACCACAGGTGCCAACTGATCCAACGAAACCAGTAGGTCCAAACAACCCACTGAAACCAGTAACACCATCAACGCCAGAACCAGGTAAACCAGTATTCCCAGAAGATCCAAACAGCCCAGTATGGCCTGAAACAGTGAAAGATATGGTTACAGAAACAACTGCAACTCGTACAATCACTTATGTGGATCGCAATGGAAAAGAAGTCGCAGCTACTCACACTGAAACAATCAAGTTCAAACGTACTGCGAAAGTGAACCTAGTAACTGGAGATATCACATATGGTGAATGGATAGTAGTAGGCAATGATACTATCTTAGATGGTAACAAGTTACCGAAAGTGGATGGATATATCGCTCGTGGCGGAGATATCGAATCATCTCAAAAAGATATTAAAGCAACAGCAGGTGTAAACATCACTGAAAGAGTTGTTTACGACAAACTTGGATCATGGATTCCAAAATTACCAGAGGGACAAACACAAGTTCCACCAACTCCATATCCAAACGATCCGACAGATCCAACGAAACCAGGAACAGATAGACCACGTGTACCATACGTACCAGGATTTATCCCTGTAGATCCAAATGGAAATCCATTGAAACCAGTTGATCCAAACGATCCAACGAAAGGATATGAAGTACCGGTTGTACCGGCAGATCCAACTCAAGATACGCCAATCAAGTACATCCCTGTTCCTAAGCCAAATAATGGTGGTGGCAACAATGGAGGCGGAGGTGGTAATACACCAACTCCACAACCTCAACCAAATCCAACTCCTCAACCAGAACCTAGTCCTGCACCAAATCCTGTTCCAGTGACACCTGAGACTCCTGAACAACCAGTAGTTCCAGTGGCACCTGAACAACCAGCAGAGCCTGCTACACCACAGTATATGGATGGTCAACGTGAACTTCCAAATACAGGTACAGAAGCACACTCTAGTCTTGCAGCACTTGGACTTCTAGGAGCCTTAAGTGGATTTGGATTGATTGCTCGAAAGAAAAGAGAAGATGAAGAATAATCATTTTGATTCTCATTAGATGCTAACTTGCAATCAGACAAAGAAAGAACTTGAGATTTAATATCTCAGGTTCTTTTCTTTTTTGAAAATGGTATAATATAGTGAGAACGATAGAGGAGAAGTGTAAATTGATCGCACAACTAGATACAAAAACAGTCTATAGTTTTATGGAGAGCGTCATTTCAATCGACAAGTATGTGAGAGCAGCTAAAGAATTCGGATACACTCATCTGGCTATGATGGATATTGACAATCTTTATGGGGCTTTCGACTTTCTAGAGGTTACAAAAAAATATGGCATTCATCCTTTGTTAGGGCTTGAAATGAATATGCTTGTAGATGACAAGGATGTAAATCTGCGCTTTTTAGCTTTATCTAGTGTGGGCTATCAGCAGTTGATGAAACTTTCAACAGCAAAGATGCAGGGGGAGAAAAGTTGGTCAGTTCTATCTCAGTATCTAGAGGATATTGCGGTAATTGTGCCTTATTTTGAAGAACTTGAGTTGTTAAATCTAGGCTGTGATTACTATATAGGGGTTTACCCAGAAACACTGGCCAGCGAATTTCACCATCCTATTTTACCATTGTATCGGGTCAATACATTTGAAAGTAAGGATAGAGAAGTTCTTCAAGTATTAACAGCGATTAAAGAAAATCTACCGCTCAGAGAAGTTCCTTTGCGTTCGAGACAAGATGTTTTTATATCAGCAAGTTCTTTAGAGAAACTATTCCAAGAACGATTTCCGCAAGCCTTGGAGAACTTAGAAAAGCTGATTTCAGGTGTTTCTTATGACTTGGATACTAGTCTGAAACTGCCACGTTTTAACCCAGCTAGACCAGCAGTAGAAGAGTTGAGAGAACGTGCTGAACTGGGACTTTCTCAGAAGGGGTTGTCTAGTAAAGAATATCAAGACCGACTAGACCAAGAATTGGCTGTTATTCATGATATGGGCTTTGATGATTATTTCTTGGTCGTTTGGGATTTGCTGCGTTTTGGACGTTCGAATGGCTACTACATGGGAATGGGACGGGGTTCTGCAGTCGGTAGTTTGGTTTCCTATGCCTTGGACATCACAGGGATTGACCCAGTAGAGAAAAATCTCATTTTTGAACGCTTTCTCAATCGTGAACGCTATACCATGCCTGATATTGATATTGATATTCCTGATATTTATCGTCCGGATTTTATCAGATATGTTGGAAATAAATATGGTAGTAAACATGCGGCTCAAATCATTACCTTTTCTACCTTTGGGGCCAAACAGGCTCTGCGTGATGTCTTGAAACGCTTTGGTGTTCCAGAGTATGAATTATCCGCAATTACTAAGAAAATCAGTTTTCGGGATAATCTTAAGTCGGCCTATGAGGGCAATCTCCAGTTTCGTCAGCAAATTAATAGTAAGTTAGAATACCAAAAAGCCTTTGACATTGCTTGCAAGATAGAGGGCTATCCAAGACAAACCTCTGTCCATGCAGCTGGTGTTGTGATCAGTGACCAGGATTTGACCAACTATATCCCTCTGAAGCATGGTGATGAAATTCCACTGACTCAGTATGATGCTCATGGAGTTGAAGCTAGTGGGCTTTTGAAAATGGACTTTCTGGGACTACGAAATTTGACCTTTGTTCAGAAAATGAAAGAGTTGCTTGCTGAAACCGAAGATATTCACTTGAAAATTGAAGAAATAGATTTGGAAGACAAAGAAACTCTATCTCTTTTTGCCTCTGGAAATACAAAAGGTATCTTTCAATTCGAGCAACCGGGTGCTATTCGCCTACTCAAGCGTGTGCAGCCAGTCTGTTTTGAAGATGTCGTAGCAACTACTTCCTTAAATCGACCAGGTGCTAGTGATTATATCAATAATTTTGTAGCTAGAAAACATGGGCAGGAAGAAGTGACTGTTCTAGATTCAGCTCTGGAGGATATTTTGGCTCCAACTTATGGCATTATGCTCTATCAGGAGCAGGTTATGCAGGTTGCTCAGCGATTTGCTAGATTTAGTCTTGGGAAGGCCGATATTTTGCGACGAGCTATGGGTAAAAAGGATGCCTCTGCCATGCATGAAATGAGGGCTTCCTTTATTCAAGGCTCCATAGAAGCTGGTCATACTGTGGAAAAAGCAGAGCAGGTTTTTGATGTTATGGAGAAGTTTGCAGGTTATGGATTTAACCGTTCTCACGCCTATGCTTACTCAGCCTTGGCCTTCCAGTTGGCCTATTTTAAAACACATTATCCAGCTATCTTTTATCAGGTCATGTTGAATTCTGCCAACAGTGATTACTTAACTGATGCTCTAGAAGCCGGCTTTGCAGTAACACCGTTGTCCATCAATACCATCCCCTATCACGATAAAATTGCTAACAAGTCCATCTATCTAGGTCTGAAGTCGATTAAGGGAGTCAGCAATGACTTGGCGCTTTGGATTATTGAAAATAGACCCTATTCTAACATTGAAGATTTTATAGCTAAATTACCTGAGAATTATCTGAAACTTCCTCTGCTAGAGCCATTAGTAAAAGTCGGTCTTTTCGATTCATTTGAGAAAAATCGTCAAAAAGTATTTAATAATTTAGATAATCTATTTGAATTTGCGAAAGTGTTAGGAAGCTTATTTGGTGATACAATCTATAGTTGGCAGGAATCGGAAGATTGGACAGAACAAGAAAAATTCTATATGGAACAAGAGCTTCTAGGAGTGGGAGTTAGCAAACATCCACTACAAGCTATTGCAAGTAAGGCTATCTACCCAATTACACCAATCGGAAATTTGTCAGAAAATAGTCACTCAATTATATTGGTTGAAATTCAGAAAATAAAAGTGATTCGGACCAAAAAGGGTGAAAATATGGCCTTCTTACAGGTAGATGATAGTAAGAAAAAATTGGATGTTACCCTCTTCACAGACTTATATCGACAGATTGGGAATGAGTTGAAAGAAGGTGGATTCTACTACATCAAAGGGAAAGTACAGTCACGTGATGGCCGTCTGCAAATGATTGCACAAGAAATAAGAGAAGCTGTAGCTGAGCGCTTTTGGATTCAGGTGAAAAATCATGATTCGGATCAAGAAATTTCGAGAATTTTAGACCAGTATAAAGGCCCAATCCCAGTCATCATCAGGTATGAAGAGGAACAGAAAACGATTGTTTCTCCCAACCATTTTGTGACTAAATCCACTGAATTAGAAGCGAAATTAGGTGGAATCGTTATGAAAACGATTTATCGCTAAAATTACGGAAAATAGAGGAATTTTCCAATTAAATGTGATATAATCAGTAAGAATGTTAAAAGAAAAAGGAGCATAACCAATATGAAACGTATTGCTGTTTTGACTAGTGGTGGAGACGCCCCTGGTATGAACGCTGCCATCCGTGCAGTAGTTCGTCAAGCAATTTCAGAAGGAATGGAAGTGTTTGGTATCTATGATGGATATGCTGGTATGGTTGCCGGTGAAATTCATCCCCTAGATGCAGCTTCAGTAGGGGACATCATTTCTCGTGGTGGTACTTTCCTTCACTCTGCTCGTTACCCAGAGTTCGCTCAACTTGAAGGGCAACTTAAAGGGATTGAGCAATTGAAAAAACACGGAATTGAAGGTGTAGTTGTTATCGGTGGTGACGGATCTTACCACGGTGCTATGCGTTTGACTGAACATGGCTTCCCAGCTATCGGTCTTCCGGGTACAATCGACAACGATATCGTGGGTACTGACTTCACAATCGGTTTCGACACAGCGGTTACTACTGCTATGGACGCTATCGATAAGATTCGTGATACATCATCAAGTCACCGTCGTACATTTGTTATCGAAGTTATGGGACGTAACGCAGGTGATATCGCTCTTTGGGCTGGTATCGCAACTGGTGCTGATGAAATCATCATTCCTGAAGAAGGCTTCAAGATTGAAGATATCGTAGAAAGCATTAAATGTGGTTATGAGTGTGGTAAAAAACACAATATCATCGTTTTGGCAGAAGGTGTGATGTCAGCAGCTGAATTTGGTCAAAAACTAAAAGAAGCTGGGGATACAAGCGACCTTCGTGTGACAGAACTTGGACATATTCAACGTGGTGGTTCTCCAACTGCGCGTGACCGTGTTTTGGCATCACGTATGGGTGCACATGCTGTTAAACTTCTTAAAGAAGGTATCGGTGGTGTTGCGGTTGGTATCCGTAACGAGAAAATGGTTGAAAACCCTATTCTTGGAACTGCAGAAGAAGGAGCATTGTTTAGCCTTACTGCAGATGGTAAGATTGTGGTTAACAACCCACACAAGGCTGACCTTGAGCTATCTAGCTTGAATAAGAGCTTGTCATAATTTATAATTTAGTTAATAAGACCAAAAAGGTCATATATATAAAGGAGTCACAAAAATCATGAACAAACGTGTAAAAATCGTTGCAACTTTGGGACCTGCGGTAGAAATCCGTGGTGGTAAAAAATTTGGTGATGACGGTTACTGGGGTGAAAAACTTGATGTTGAAGCTTCAGCTAAAAATATTGCTAAATTGATTGAAGCTGGTGCTAACACATTCCGTTTCAACTTCTCACACGGTGACCACCAAGAACAAGGTGACCGTATGGCAACTGTTAAACTTGCTGAAAAACTTGCAGGTAAAAAAGTTGGTTTCCTTCTTGATACAAAAGGACCAGAAATCCGTACTGAATTGTTTGAAGGAGATGCAAAAGAGTACTCTTACACAACTGGTGAAAAAATCCGTGTTGCAACTAAACAAGGAATCAAATCAACTCGTGATGTGATTGCATTGAACGTTGCTGGCGCTCTTGATATCTATGATGATGTTGAAGTTGGTCGTCAAGTTTTGGTTGACGATGGTAAACTTGGTCTTCGTGTGGTTGCTAAAGATGACGCAACTCGTGAATTCGAAGTTGAAGTTGAAAACGATGGCGTAATTGCTAAACAAAAAGGTGTTAATATCCCTAACACTAAAATTCCTTTCCCAGCTCTTGCTGAACGTGATAACGACGATATCCGCTTTGGTCTTGAACAAGGTATCAACTTCATCGCGATTTCATTCGTACGTACTGCAAAAGACGTGAACGAAGTTCGTGCAATCTGTAAAGAAACTGGAAACGGACACGTTCAATTGTTCGCTAAAATCGAAAACCAACAAGGTATCGATAACTTGGATGAAATCATCGAAGCTGCTGATGGTATCATGATTGCTCGTGGTGACATGGGTATCGAAGTACCATTCGAGATGGTTCCAGTTTACCAAAAAATGATTATCAAGAAAGTCAATGCTGCAGGTAAAGTTGTTATCACAGCAACAAACATGCTTGAAACAATGACTGAAAAACCACGTGCAACTCGTTCAGAAGTATCAGACGTATTCAACGCTGTTATCGACGGTACTGATGCTACAATGCTTTCAGGTGAGTCTGCAAATGGTAAATACCCACTTGAGTCAGTAACTACAATGGCTACAATCGACAAGAACGCTCAAACTCTTCTTAACGAATACGGTCGTTTGAACTCAGATTCATTTGAACGTAACTCTAAGACAGAAGTAATGGCTTCAGCTGTTAAAGATGCTACTAACTCAATGGATATCAAATTGGTTGTAACTCTTACTAAGACAGGTCACACTGCACGTTTGATCTCTAAATACCGTCCAAATGCTGATATTTTGGCATTGACATTCGACGAATTGACAGAACGTGGATTGATGTTGAACTGGGGTGTTATCCCAATGTTGACAGATGCTCCATCATCAACTGATGATATGTTCGAAATTGCTGAACGTAAAGCAGTTGAAGCTGGTCTTGTAGAATCTGGTGATGATATCGTTATCGTAGCTGGTGTACCAGTTGGAGAAGCTGTTCGTACAAACACAATGCGTATCCGTACAGTACGCTAATCAAAATGAAAAAAGCCTATCATATCAAGCTTTCTAGCCTGTATGATGGGCTCTTTTTTTGTCTAGGGGGCAAAACTTTTTCAAAAAGGTCGGTTAATACAAATACGATTCAGCTAATATAATTGAAAATGATGGAAAAAAGGCTGAATTTATGGTATACTTTAACGTAGGACCTTTTTAGAAATTTTGAAAGAGTATTAAAAATTTAAAATGAGAAAAATTGTTATCAATGGTGGCTTGCCCCTGCAAGGTGAGATTACCATTAGTGGTGCAAAAAATAGTGTTGTAGCTTTAATTCCAGCTATTATTTTGGCAGATGATGTTGTGACTTTAGATTGTGTACCTGATATTTCTGATGTTGCTAGTCTTGTCGAAATCATGGAATTGATGGGAGCTACTGTTAAGCGTTATGATGATGTATTGGAGATTGACCCAAGAGGTGTTCAAAATACTCCAATGCCTTATGGAAAAATCAACAGTCTTCGTGCATCTTATTATTTTTATGGAAGTCTTTTAGGTCGCTTTGGTGAAGCTACAGTTGGCCTACCTGGAGGATGTGATCTGGGCCCTCGTCCGATTGACCTACATCTTAAGGCTTTTGAAGCTATGGGTGCCACTGTTAGCTACGAGGGAGATAACATGAAGTTATCTGCTAAAGATTCAGGACTCCATGGTGCAAGTATTTACATGGACACAGTTAGTGTAGGTGCGACGATTAATACAATGATTGCTGCGGTTAAAGCAAGTGGCCGTACGATTATTGAAAATGCAGCTCGTGAGCCTGAGATTATTGATGTAGCTACTCTCTTGAATAATATGGGAGCTCATATCCGTGGTGCAGGAACCAATATTATCATTATTGATGGTGTTGAAAGACTACACGGAACGCGTCATCAGGTGATTCCAGATCGTATTGAAGCTGGAACGTATATTTCTTTAGCTGCTGCAGTTGGTAAGGGAATTCGTATTAATAATGTACTATACGAGCACTTAGAAGGTTTCATTGCGAAGTTGGAAGAAATGGGAGTTCGAATGACTGTATCTGAAGACAGCATTTTTGTCGAGGAACAGTCTAATTTGAAAGCAATCAATATTAAGACAGCTCCTTATCCTGGTTTTGCTACTGACTTGCAACAACCAATTACTCCTCTCTTGTTAACAGCGGAAGGGCGTGGTACTATTATTGATACCATTTATGAAAAACGTGTAAACCATGTTTTTGAACTAGCAAAGATGGACGCGGATATTACGACTACAAACGACCATATTTTATATACCGGTGGACGTAGTTTACGTGGAGCAAATGTAAAAGCTACTGACCTTAGGGCTGGGGCCGCACTTGTCATTGCTGGTTTGATGGCTGAAGGTAAAACTGAAATTACAAATATTGAGTTCATCTTACGTGGTTACTCAGATATTATTGAAAAATTACGTAATCTAGGAGCGGATATTACACTTGTTGAAGAATAAACCGTAGAGGTGTTTATGAATATTTGGACCAAATTAGCAATGTTTTCTTTTTTTGAAACGGATCGCTTGTATTTGCGTCCTTTCTTTTTTAGTGATAGTAAGGACTTCCATGATATAGCTTCAAATCCAGAAAATTTACAATTCATTTTTCCAAGTCAAGCTAGTTTGGAAGAGAGTCAATATGCACTGGCCAATTATTTTATGAAGTCTCCTTTAGGTGTATGGGCTATTTGTGACAAGAAAACTGAAAAAATGATTGGTTCAATTAAGTTTGAAAAGCTAGATGAAATTAAAAAAGAAGCAGAACTTGGTTATTTTTTGAGAACAGATTTTTGGTCGCAAGGATTTATGACAGAGGTTGTTAGAAAAATTTGTCAGCTTTCTTTTGAGGAGTTTGGCTTAAAACAATTATCCATCATTACCCACCTTGAAAATGAAGCTAGCCAACGGGTTGCTCTTAAGTCTGGATTTCGATTGATTCGTCAGTTTAAAGGAAGTGATCGCTATACAAAGAAAATGCGTGATTATCTTGAGTTTCGCTTTGTAAAGGGAGAAATTAATGAGTAAACACCAAGAAATTCTAAGTTATTTGGAAGAATTACCCGTTGGTAAAAGAGTCAGTGTTCGAAGCATTTCCAACCATCTAGGAGTCAGTGATGGAACGGCTTATCGAGCTATCAAGGAAGCTGAAAACCGTGGAATTGTAGAGACTCGCCCAAGAAGTGGTACTATCCGTGTTAAATCTCAGAAAGTTGCTATAGAGAGATTAACTTTTGCTGAAATTGCTGAAGTGACTTCTTCTGAGGTTCTGGCTGGTCAAGAAGGTTTAGAGAGAGAATTTAGCAAGTTCTCAATCGGTGCCATGACTGAACAAAATATCCTGTCCTACCTTCATGATGGGGGACTCTTGATTGTCGGAGACCGTACCCGTATCCAAATGTTAGCCCTGGAAAATGAAAATGCAGTTCTGGTTACAGGGGGATTTCAGGTTCATGATGATGTGCTTAAACTGGCCAATCAAAAAGGAATTCCAGTTCTGAGAAGTAAGCATGACACATTCACCGTCGCGACCATGATCAACAAAGCTCTGTCAAATGTTCAAATTAAAACAGATATTTTGACAGTTGAGAAACTGTACCGTCCGAGTCATGAATATGGTTTTCTGAGAGAGACCGACACTGTTAAAGATTATTTGGACTTGGTACGTAAGAATCGTAGCAGTCGTTTCCCTGTTATTAATCAACATCAGGTTGTTGTTGGCGTTGTAACCATGAGAGACGCTGGTGATAAGTCACCAAGTACCACAATTGATAAGGTCATGTCCCGTAGTCTATTTTTAGTTGGATTATCGACAAACATTGCCAATGTGAGTCAACGGATGATTGCCGAAGACTTTGAAATGGTACCAGTTATTCGAAATAATCAAACCTTGCTTGGCGTTGTAACTAGACGAGATGTCATGGAGAAGATGAGTCGTTCCCAAGTTTCTGCTCTACCTACTTTTTCTGAGCAGATTGGACAAAAACTTTCTTATCATCATGATGAAGTAGTCATTACAGTGGAACCCTTTATGCTTGAGAAGAACGGTGTTTTGGCTAATGGTGTATTGGCAGAAATTTTGACCCACATGACCCAAGATTTAGTTGTTAATAGTGGCCGAAATCTCATTATTGAGCAGATGCTGATTTACTTTTTACAGGCTGTTCAGATAGATGATATACTGCGCATTCAAGCACGAATTATCCATCATACGAGACGGTCAGCTATTATTGACTACGATATTTATCACGGTCACCAGATTGTTTCAAAAGCAAATGTGACTGTTAAAATTAATTAGAAACTAGGAGAAAAAATGATAACATTAAAATCAGCTCGTGAAATCGAAGCTATGGATAAGGCTGGTGATTTTCTAGCAAGTATTCATATCGGCTTACGTGATTTGATTAAGCCTGGCGTAGATATGTGGGAAGTTGAAGAGTATGTCCGCCGTCGTTGTAAGGAAGAAAATTTCCTTCCGCTTCAGATTGGAGTTGACGGTGCTATGATGGACTATCCTTATGCTACCTGTTGCTCTCTTAACGATGAAGTAGCTCACGCTTTTCCTCGTCACTATATCTTGAAAGATGGTGATTTACTGAAAGTTGATATGGTTTTGGGAGGTCCTATAGCCAAATCTGACCTGAATGTCTCAAAACTAAACTTCAACAATGTGGAGCAAATGAAAAAATACACTCAGAGCTATTCTGGTGGTCTGGCAGACTCATGTTGGGCTTATGCTGTTGGTACACCGTCCGAAGAAGTGAAAAATTTGATGGATGTAACCAAAGAAGCTATGTACAAGGGAATCGAGCAAGCTGTTGTTGGAAATCGTATCGGTGATATTGGTGCAGCTATTCAAGAATACGCTGAAAGTCGTGGTTACGGTGTAGTACGTGATTTGGTTGGTCATGGTGTTGGTCCAACCATGCACGAAGAACCAATGGTTCCTAACTATGGTATTGCAGGTCGTGGGCTTCGTCTCCGTGAAGGAATGGTATTGACTATTGAACCAATGATCAATACAGGTGACTGGGAAATTGATACAGATATGAAGACAGGTTGGGCGCATAAGACCATTGACGGTGGTTTATCTTGTCAATATGAACACCAATTCGTGATTACTAAAGATGGACCAGTTATCTTGACTAGTCAAGGTGAAGAAGGAACTTATTAAAAGAAAGTGAAAGATCTAATGGAAGTTCATTTCTAAAGAATCCAGTAGATCTTTTCATATTAAATAAAGGCATTGCATTGATGTTTTTAGAATTTTTGAAGACAAGAAAATAGGCTCCATAATATCTGTAGCGGGACTTTCCTACAGATATTATAGAGCGTTTTTTCTTATGCTTAGAATGGCAATTTTCCAGCGAAAGCACCTAATTTTTTCTTGGTAGTTTCATCGATTTGTTCAAGAGCAGAGTTGATGGCTTGAACAGTCATATCAGAAAGAGTTTCAAGATCTTCAGGGTCAACGACAGCTGGATTAAAGTCAATGCTGATAACTTTCTTATCTCCAGTCAAGGTCGCTTGGACAAGGTCTTGAGCAGATTTGCCAACAAATTGCATAGCAGCAAGTTCAGCTTGGCTTTGTTCCATCTGTTTTTGAAGTTTTTGTGCTTGGCGCATCATGTTTTGCATGTTCATCATGGTGATTTATAGTTTCCTTTTACAATTATTTTCTTTTTTATTTTATCAATTTTAACGTTAAAAGTCTATTATTAGTATAAATTACTCGACATTAAATTTTCTGACAATTTATTGAAAAATGAGTGAAAACATGCTATAATGAAACGTAAAATTAATTCAGGCTTCCTGAACAAATAGGAGTAAACAATGAAAAAAATAGGTTTTGTCCTTTTATCTTCAGCCTTGCTATTGACAGCTTGTGCTAATAATCAATCTAAGCCAAGCAATACAAGTGATTCATCTAAGGTGACAGCCTTGTCTGAAGACAAGCAGAAAATGCTTGATAAGGCCACTGCTGACTATAAAACTTTTGTGCAAGAGCAAATTGATAAACTGTTGACAGATACAGAAGGTTTTGTCAAACTATTGAAAGAAGGTAAGTTAGAAGAAGCTAAGAAGGTTTATCCACTGATTCGCATGTCTTATGAGCGTTCAGAACCAATCGCTGAAAGTTTTGGTGAGTCAGATGTCAAGATTGACTTCCGCTTGGCAGACTACATGGACGAAAACAAGACAGAGGAAGGTTGGTCAGGTTTCCACCGTATCGAACGTATCCTTTGGGAAGATAATACCACTAAAGGAACTGAAAGCTACGGCGATCAGTTGGTAAATGATATCAAGGAATTGAAAGCCAAGATTGCAACTGTGGATGTGGACTACAAGGTCATGTTGACTGGAGCAGTTGACTTGCTTAACGAAGTAGCAACAAGCAAGATTACAGGTGAAGAGGAAATTTATTCTCACACAGACTTGTATGATTTCCGTGCCAATATTGAGGGTGCTGAGAAGATTTTCCAACTCTTTAAACCTTTGCTTGAAAAATCAGACGCTAACCTAGTTAAAGAATTGGAAGCAGATTTCAAATCTGTTAATAGCTTGTTGGACAAACACATGACCGACAAGGAACACTACAAACTTTATACAGATTTGACAAAAGAAGATACCAAAGAATTGTCAGAAGCTGTGACAAAACTTGGTGAACCTCTGTCACAAATGGGTAAATTTCTTAGTGGAGAGTAAGAGTCATGACTGAAAAAGACGAAAAGTTTTTTGAGAAGAAAATGGACCGTCGAGAATTTCTAAAAAAAGCAGGGATTGGAGGGGCTGGTTTAGCGCTAGGACTCTCTGGTGCTTCTGCTTTTTTCGCACCTAAGCTAGGAAGTCAGGAAAAAATCTCGTACGGAAATGAAAAAATTGCTTTTTATGGCAAGCATCAAGCTGGGATTAGTACGCCCATGCAAAAGAATATCTATTTTGTTGTCTTGGACCTACATACGACGGATAGAGATAAGATTATCCAACTATTCAAGGATTGGACGGATTATAGTGCCAAGTTGGTTGAAGGGGAACTGGTCAAAAAAGATGGCCAGAATGCTCTCTTGCCTCCAAGCGATACTGGTGAAACAGTCGGGCTTAACCCTCATCGTCTGACGCTGACTTTTGGTGTGTCTGCCAGTTTCTTGAAAAAGATGAACTTGGAGAACAAGCGTCCTCAAGTGTTCAGGGATTTACCGCCTTTTCCTAAAGAGCAATTGCGTGAAAAATATACTGGTGGGGATATTGTGATTCAGGCTTGTGCAGATGATGAGCAGGTTGCCTTTCATGCCATTCGCAATCTCATCCGTAAGGGAAGAAATGCAGTGACCCTTCGTTGGAGTCAGTCTGGATTTGCAGCTATTGGTGACCGGATGGAAACACCGCGTAATCTCTTTGGTTTTAAAGATGGAACAGCAAATCCAACCAAGGAGCAAGACTTTGACCGCGTTATCTGGGCTGATAGTAAGGACTGGATGGAAAATGGTTCTTATATGGCAGTTCGTCGGATTCAGATGTTTTTAGAGACCTGGGACCGCACTAGTCTTGAAGAACAAGAAAATACCTTTGGTCGTTACAAGGAAAGTGGTGCCCCCTTTGGTAAGAAGAACGAGTTTGATGAAGTGGATTTGAGTCTTTTGCCAGATGATTCGCATGTTCGTTTAGCCAAGGAAGTGGACAAGCCCCTTTTGCGTCGTTCTTATTCTTACTCAGATGGGATTGATGAAAAAACTGGCCAGTTTGATACAGGCTTGCTCTTCATTTCTTTCCAGAAGGACCCTGATAACTTTGTTAAGGTTCAAACCAATCTGGGTGCTACAGATAAGATGAATGAATATATCACTCACATCGGTAGTGGACTCTTTGCTTGCTTTGGTGGTGTGGAGAAAGGAGGCTACATTGGTCAGAAATTATTGGAAGGCTAGAAGCTGGTTCTTGGTTTTAGCTTTGTTATTTTTAATTCTTTCCCCAGTAGGTGCCCAAGAGAGTCTAAGTTCTTACTTTGTGAAAATCACAGATGCGTCCAAAGCGGTTAAAAATGGCAATCAGTCTGAAGCACAGAAACTCGTTGCAGAGATGGCATCAGACTTTGAAAGAGTAAAAGACAGTAATTCTGAGGCTGGTAAAGTCGTTAAGGAAAAGTTAGTACAATCAGGAGAGATTACTGAAGACAAACTCACCGAAATTTCTGCAGCCCTATTAGCCTTTGAAAAAGAACAAAATCCTGTTGACTTAGATGCGGAAAAGAAAAAATTGGTCAACCGTCTAAGTCCTCGTTTTGAAGCCTTGGAACAAGCCATTACCTCTAAAGATCTGGAAAAGGTTCGAGAGGCTTTTAAGAAAATGAATTCCACTTGGACTATCAATGAAAGTGTGGTTCGTGACAATAGTACAGCCCATTATGGACGTGTTGAAACAGCTATTTCCTTCTTACGTAGTAGTATGGAAACCGAGCCTACAGACTTTAACTCCATCCAGAATTCCTTCGAGGACTTAAAAAAGGCTATTGATGATTTTGTAAGCGGAAAAGAAATTGCAGAAGCTTCCAGTAATTTGAGTCTTAAAGATGGCATTGCCATTTTGAAGAAGGCTTTGGAACAATTCCAAGCTGGTGACCAAGCCTCAGGAGCAGTCAGTATGAAGGAATTTATTATTATCTGGCCAACGATTGAGGGTTCTGTTAGCACGACCAATCCTTCTCTCTATACACGAGTGGAAAGCGAAAGCCCTGTGATTATGGTCAAGGGAAGTGAGAAGGATTACCAAGAAAAATTAGAAAAACTGATTGCAGATTTATCACAAATTGATACCAGTGCACGATACAATGCCTTTGATGCCATGCTGATTCTTCTAAGAGAAGGTGTAGAAGCCCTCTTAATCGTTATGGCCTTGGTAACGACCTTGAAAGCAGCCAAAATGAGAAAAGGGCTCAAGTGGGTTTATGGTGGTGCTATCACAGGAATCATGGCCAGTCTCCTTATTGCCTTCATCCTGCAAATTGCCTTTCCATCAGTAACATCAGGTTCCAATCGTGAAATCATAGAAGGAGCAGTTGGGATTTTTGCGGTAGCTATGATGATTGTGATTGGAATCTGGCTCCACAGCAAATCCTCAGTCAAAAAATGGAATACTTTTATGGAGTTACAAATGGAAACAGTGACCAAGACAGGTTCCTTTATTTCCATGTTTACCCTCAGTTTTCTAGCTGTTTTCCGTGAGGGAGCAGAAACCATTCTCTTTTATGTTGGGATTTTACCAAGAATTTCCAGTTTTGAATTTGTTTTGGGAATTTCACTTGCCTTGCTGGTTTTGGTAATTATTGCTGTTGTGATGAACAAGGCTAGTCAATTCTTCCTGCCACATAAGGTCTTTTTTATCCTGACTTGGATGATTTATGCTCTAGCCTTTAAGATGCTAGGAGTTAGTGTCCATGCTCTTCAGTTGACCAATATGGCACCCAACCACTTGCTGACAGGCTTTCCAACTATCGACTTACTTGGAATTTACCCAAGTTGGGAAGGTTTGACCAGCCAGCTAATCTTTGTTGTCATTGTCTTGATTGTCACTTTCAGACAGGGTGAAAAATAGATGGATAGAAAAGAATTGACAATCGTGGAACATCTGGTAGAATTTAGAAAGAGATTATTGGCTGTGGTCATTTGTTTCTTTTTGGTATTCTGTGTCTCTTTACTTTTTGCAGACCAGATTTACCAGTATGTGACCCAATCTTTTCAACAAAAGTTGATTGTTTTAGGGCCTAATGATATTTTATGGATATACATACGCTTGGCTAGTCTGATGGCCTTTACTATCACCTTGCCTTACACGGTGTATCATATTTGGTCTTTTATCAAACCTGGTTTAAAGAAGGAAGAAGCTAGAGCAGTCTTTGCCTATATTCCAGCTAGTTTCCTTTGTTTTCTAGTTGGACTGGCTTTTGGTTTTTACTTTGTAACACCAGCCTTACTTCAGGTTTTATTAGGGCTAGGTGAAGAACTATTTGAAACACAGTTAACAGCTCAAAATTATCTGTCCTTTGTTTTTCAAACGACCTTGCCCTTGGCTTTGATTTTTGAATTACCAGTTATCATTGCCTTTTTGACGTCGATTGGGCTCATTGGTCCAGAATTATTGATTGCTTATCGCCGATATGCTTATTTTATCTTATTGGTACTAGCAGTCATCTTAACACCAGCTGACTTTGTCAGCGATTTGGCAATGACTGCCCCCTTGATTTTACTCTATGAATTGAGTATTGCTATCAGCAAATACATTATGAAACGCAAGCAGAAAGGAGAGAGAAATGGGAATCTTACGTGATATCGGAGCACCAGGATTGATTATCATCGTTTTAGGAGCTCTATTGATCTTTGGACCAAAACGATTGCCTGAACTAGGCGAATCAATTGGTAAAATGTTATCTGAATTTAAAAAAGCGGTTAAAGGAACTGAAAATCAAGATAAGGAAGAGTAAAACTTTTGAGTTTTACTAAAAATAAGAAGTTAGGAAGTGTGTCTCTATCGGACAATTTATTATTTCCTAGCTTTTTCTTGTATTAAGAAAATATAATTTTAAGTTTTCTTTAAGGAAAGTATATTATTCTGAAGAACTCTAAAATTTCACAGCCATTTATTAGTAATTGCTACAGAATTCCTAGTCATTACTAGAAATGGACTAGTTTCTTTGAAGAATAGAACTGCTTAATCCTCCTATTCTAGAAAGGGAGGTTCGGTATTTCTTTCATGATAGGACTAGATTGTGGTATAATAGAGAAAATAAGTTTTTTTAGTAAGACAAAGGAGAAAATAGATGATTTATGCAGGAATTCTTGCCGGTGGAACTGGTACTCGCATGGGAATTAGTAATTTGCCAAAACAATTTTTAGAGCTAGGTGATCGACCTATTTTGATTCATACAATTGAAAAATTTGTCTTGGAACCAAGCATTGAAAAAATTGTAGTTGGCGTCCATGGAGACTGGGTTTCCCATGCAGAGGATCTTGTAGATAAATATCTACCTCTTCATAAGGATCGTATCATCATTACAAAAGGTGGTGCTGACCGTAATACGAGTATTGAGAAAATCATTGAAGCCATCGATGCTTATCGTCCGCTTACACCAGAGGACATCGTTGTTACCCACGATTCTGTTCGTCCGTTCATTACGCTTCGCATGATTCAGGACAATATCCAACTTGCTCAAAATCATGATGCAGTGGACACAGTGGTAGAAGCGGTTGATACTATCGTTGAAAGTACTAATGGTCAATTTATTACAGATATTCCAAATCGTGCTCACCTCTATCAAGGACAAACACCTCAAACATTCCGTTGCAAGGACTTCATGGACCTATATGGCTCTCTCTCTACTGAAGAGAAGGAAATCTTGACAGATGCATGTAAGATCTTTGTAATCAAAGGAAAAGATGTGGCCTTGGCTAAGGGTGAATATTCAAATCTAAAAATCACAACAGTGACAGATTTGAAAATTGCAAAAAGTATGATTGAGAAAGACTAGTGAAATGATTAATCAAATTTATCAACTAACAAAGCCTAAGTTTATCAATGTTAAATACCAGGAAGAGGCCATTGATCAAGAGAATCATATTCTCATTCGCCCCAATTACATGGCTGTCTGTCATGCGGATCAGCGTTACTATCAAGGAAAACGTGACCCAAAGATTTTGAATAAAAAGCTTCCAATGGCAATGATTCACGAGTCATGTGGAACCGTTATTTCTGACCCGACGGGAACCTATGAGGTTGGTCAAAAAGTTGTCATGATTCCGAATCAGCCTCCTATGCAAAGTGATGAAGAATTCTATGAGAACTACATGACAGGGACCCATTTCTTGTCTAGTGGATTTGATGGCTTTATGAGAGAGTTTGTTTCTCTCCCTAAAGATCGTGTGGTGGCTTATGATGCTATTGAAGACACGGTTGCAGCCATTACAGAGTTTGTCAGTGTCGGCATGCACGCTATGAATCGTCTATTGACCCTTGCTCATAGCAAGCGGAACCGAATCGCCGTTATCGGAGATGGAAGTTTAGCTTTTGTGGTTGCCAATATTATCAACTATACTTTGCCAGAAGCAGAGATTGTGGTTATTGGTCGTCATTGGGAGAAATTAGAACTCTTCTCTTTTGCTAAAGAATGCTATATTACTGATAACATTCCTGAAGATTTGGCCTTTGACCATGCTTTTGAGTGTTGTGGTGGTGATGGTACTGGACCAGCTATTAATGACTTGATTCGTTACATTCGTCCTCAGGGAACGATTCTTATGATGGGAGTTAGTGAGTATAAAGTCAATCTCAATACACGTGATGCCTTAGAAAAGGGCTTGCTCTTGGTAGGCTCCTCTCGTTCTGGTCGCATCGATTTTGAAAATGCAATCCAAATGATGGAAGTCAAGAAATTTGCCAATCGTCTTAAAAATATCCTTTATCTAGAAGAACCTGTAAGAGAAATTAAAGATATTCACCGTGTCTTTGCTACCGATTTAAACACAGCCTTTAAAACAGTGTTTAAGTGGGAAGTATAAGTCCTGGAGGTTAATTGTGGAGAAAATCATTAAAGAAAAAATTTCTTCCTTACTTAGTCAAGAAGAGGAAGTCCTCAGTGTTGAACAACTGGGGGGAATGACCAATCAAAACTATTTGGTCAAAACAACAAATAAGCAATACATTGTTAAATTCTTTGGTAAAGGGACTGAAAAACTGATCAATCGTCAAGATGAAAAGTACAATCTTGAACTACTTAAAGATTTAGACTTAGATGTAAAAAATTATCTTTTTGATATTGAAGCTGGTATCAAAGTAAATGAGTATATCGAATCTGCGATTACGCTTGATTCAACGTCAATCAAGACCAAATTTGATAAAATTGCTCCAATTTTACAAACCATTCATGCTTCTGGTAAGGAATTAAGGGGAGAATTTGCTCCTTTTGAAGAAATCAAAAAATACGAATCCTTGATTGAAGAGAAAATCCCTTATGCCAACTATGAAGCTGTTCGAGAAGAAGTCTTCTCCTTAGAGAAAAGACTGGCTGACTTAGGTGTTGACAGAAAATCTTGTCATATCGATTTGGTGCCTGAAAACTTTATCGAATCACCTCAAGGACGACTTTATCTGATTGACTGGGAATATTCATCAATGAATGATCCAATGTGGGATTTGGCAGCCCTCTTTTTAGAGTCCGAATTCACTCCCCAAGAGGAAGAAGCTTTCTTATCTCACTATGAGAGTGAGCAAACACCTGTCTCTCGTGAAAAGATTGCCATCTATAAAATTTTGCAAGATGCTATTTGGAGTCTATGGACTGTCTATAAGGAAGAGCAAGGCGCAGATTTTGGTGACTATGGTGTGAATCGTTACCAAAGAGCTGTTAAAGGTTTGTCATATTATGGAGGTTCAGATGAAAAATAAAAATGGAGTTTCTTTTGGTCTACTCTCAGGTATTTTCTGGGGTTTAGGTCTAACGATTAGTGCTTATATCTTTTCGATTTTTACAGATTTGTCCCCCTTTGTGGTGGCTGCTGCTCACGATTTCTTGAGTATCTTTATACTACTAGCTTTTCTTTTAGTAAAAGAAGGAAAAGTTCGTCTCTCAATTTTCTTAAATATTCGCAATGTTAGTGTTATCATCGGAGCCTTGCTAGCAGGCCCTATCGGTATGCAGGCCAATCTTTATGCGGTTAAGTATATCGGAAGTTCCTTAGCTTCATCAGTATCGGCTATTTATCCTGCGATTTCAGTTTTATTGGCTTTCTTTTTTTTGAAGCACAAGATTTCGAAAAATACTGTATTTGGTATTGTCTTGATTATTGCAGGAATTATTGCCCAGACCTATAAGGTTGAACAGGTCAATTCCTTCTACATTGGGATTCTCTGTGCTTTGGTTTGTGCTATTGCATGGGGAAGCGAGAGTGTTCTTAGCTCTTTTGCCATGGAAAGTGAACTGAGTGAAATCGAAGCCCTCTTAATCCGTCAAGTGACTTCATTCTTGTCCTATCTTGTGATTGTGCTCTTCTCTCATCAGTCATTTGCAGAAGTGAGCAATGGACAATTGTTAGGTCTTATGATTGTCTTTGCTGCCTTTGATATGATTTCCTACTTGGCTTATTATATCGCTATCAATCGCTTGCAACCAGCCAAGGCTACAGGATTGAACGTGAGCTATGTAGTATGGACAGTCTTGTTTGCAGTTGTTTTCTTGGGTGCACCATTAGATATGCTGACCATTATTACTTCACTTGTCGTCATTGCTGGAGTTTATATTATTATTAAAGAATAAAGGAGATTTGTGTGAAAGCCATCATCTTAGCAGCGGGCTTGGGAACTCGCTTGCGTCCTATGACTGAAAATACCCCTAAAGCCTTGGTTCAGGTTAATCAAAAACCTTTAATTGAATACCAAATTGAGTTTCTAAAAGAAAAGGGAATCCATGACATCATCATCATCGTTGGTTACCTTAAAGAACAATTCGATTACTTAAAAGAAAAATACGGTGTTCGCCTCGTTTTCAATGATAAATACGCTGACTACAATAACTTTTACTCTCTCTATCTTGTAAAAGAAGAATTGGCCAACAGCTATGTTATTGATGCCGATAATTATCTCTTTAAAAATATGTTCCGCAATGATTTGACTCGTTCGACTTATTTTAGTGTCTATCGTGAAGATTGTACCAACGAATGGTTCTTGGTCTATGGAGATGACTACAAAGTTCAAGACATTATTGTGGATAGTAAGGCAGGTCGCATCCTTAGTGGTGTATCCTTCTGGGACGCTCCAACTGCAGAAAAAATTGTTAACTTTATTGACAAGGCCTATGCAAGTGGTGAATTTGTTGATCTCTATTGGGACAATATGGTTAAGGATAATATCAAAGAGCTAGATGTCTATGTTGAAGAATTAGAAGGTAATAGCATCTATGAGATCGATAGTGTCCAAGACTATCATAAATTAGAAGAAATTCTTAAAAACGAAAATTAAAAATTCCAACATCTGACTAAAATAGTCGGATGTTTTTTATTTCACTTTAGTTTGATATTTTTAATAACTGTTTGAAATATGGTTGTTAAATATAAAAAAAACAGAAAATGAACAAAAAACAACAAAAAAATATTGACAACGATTTCATATAGTGTTATACTTATAGCATAAAGTTAATGGAAAGAAGGGAAAACCTTATGGGATTAGATCATTTCTTTGACAAAAACCTTGTGTTTTGCTTAGAAGCGGATAATCAAGAACATCTCTTTGATCAGGTTGCAACTTTATTGGAAGAACGGGAAATCGTAACTCCAACTTATCGTGAAGCCTTGATCACGCGTGAAAAGTCATTTCCAACTGGCTTAGATATGGAATTTTTAGGTAAGGATTTGCCAAATGTGGCTATTCCTCACACAGATATTGTTCATAATCTAGCCGAAAAAGTTGTGGTCGTTCGATTAGATAAACCAGTGACTTTCCACAATATGATTGCACCAGATAAGGAAGTAGAAGTATCTTTACTCTTCTTTATCATTAATAACTCAAGTTCAAGTCAAACAAACATTCTTGCTCAGTTGATGGACTTCTTTACTGGAAATGGTCATCTTGAAGACCTATCAAAAATTTCTGAACCAGAAGCCCTCTATGCTTATATCGCTGAAGCAATCGCTTAATCTTGTCTATTAAAAATATTAAATCGGAGGAAATCCATATGATTAAAATTCTTGCTGCCTGCGGTGCAGGTGTTAACTCAAGCCACCAAATTAAAAGTGCTCTTGAAGAAGAACTTTCTAACCGCGGTTTTGATGTTCACTGTGATGCGGTAATGGTCAAAGACGTTAATGAAGACCTTATCAAAGGTTATGACATCTTTACACCAATTGCTGCGACAGACCTTGGTTTTGACCCAGGTATTCCAGTTATCGAAGCTGGACCAATCTTATTCCGTATCCCAGCTATGAGTGCTCCAGTATTTGACAATATTGAAGCAGCTATCAAAGAACACGGATTAAGCTAATTTTAATTTGTTAACATTCATATAACTATAAAAAGGGAGGAACTATTATGGATGTCATTATCAATCTGGCCAACGATATCTTTAAACCTATCTTGGCTATGGGTGGCCCTATCATCATGCTGATCATTTTGACAGTGTTGGCCCTACTTTTTGGAGTGAAATTTTCCAAAGCGCTTGAAGGTGGTATCAAGCTCGCCATCGCCCTTACTGGTATCGGTGCTATCATCGGTATGCTCAACGGAGCTTTCTCAGCATCACTTGCGAAATTCGTTGAAAACACTGGTATTCAATTGAACATCACCGACGTTGGTTGGGCACCACTTGCTACAATCACTTGGGGATCTGCTTGGACACTTTACTTCTTGCTTGTAATGTTGATTGTCAACGTTGTGATGCTTGCAATGAAGAAAACAGACACACTTGATGTCGATATCTTCGATATCTGGCACTTGTCAATCACTGGTCTTTTGATCAAATGGTATGCAGACAACAATGGTGTAAGCCAAGGGGTTTCACTCTTCATCGCGACAGCAGCAGTTGTACTTGTAGGTATTTTGAAGATCATCAACTCTGATTTGATGAAACCAACATTCGACGACCTTCTTAACGCACCAAGTTCATCACCAATGACTTCAACTCACATGAACTACATGATGAACCCAGTTATCATGGTCTTGGATAAGATTTTTGATAAAGTTTTGCCAGGTCTTGATAAATATGACTTTGATGCTGCTAAATTGAACAAGAAAATCGGTTTCTGGGGATCTAAATTCTTCATCGGTTTCATTCTTGGTATCGTTATTGGTTTGATGGGAACTCCACATCCAGTTGCTGGAGTAGAAGATGCATCTTCATGGGAACTTGTTATTAAAGGTTGGTTGAGCCTTGGTTTGACTGCCGGTGTATCTTTGGAACTCTTCTCACTGATCGGTTCATGGTTCATCGCAGCCGTAGAACCACTTTCACAAGGTATTACAAACGTTGCTACTAAACGTCTTCAAGGACGTAAATTCAACATCGGTCTTGACTGGCCTTTCATCGCTGGTCGTGCAGAAGTTTGGGCTTGTGCAAACGTACTTGCACCAATCATGTTGGTTGAAGCTGTACTTCTTTCAAACGTCGGAAATGGTATCTTGCCACTTGCAGGTATCATCGCTATGGGTGTTACTCCAGCTCTCTTGGTCGTAACTCGTGGTAAATTGCTCCGTATGATTATCTTCGGAACACTATTGTTGCCACTCTTCCTTCTTTCAGGTACACTTATCGCACCATTTGCAACAGAACTTGCTAAAGGTGTAGGTGCCTTCCCAGAAGGTGTGAGCCAAACTCAATTGATCACTCACTCAACTCTTGAAGGACCAATCGAAAAACTTCTTGGTTGGACAATTGGTAACACTACAACTGGTGATATCAAAGCAATCCTTGGTGCTGTAGTCTTCCTTGTATTCTATATCGGTATCTTTGCATGGTACAGAAAACAAATGATCAAACGTAACGAAGAGTACGCAGCAAAAGCAAAATAATGCGCTCCTATAAAATGTAAATTGTTAAAGCTAGGTTGTCGAAATCCAATTAGGAGTGACAGCCTAGTTTTTTATAAACTATCAAGAAATCGGAGAAAATAATGGTAATTGAATTAAAATCAGAACAATTAAGTGTTCAATTTAACAGTTTTGGTGGAGCTCTTTCTTCTATAAAAGATGCTGAGGGACTTGAGTATTTATGGCAAGGAGATGCCACTTATTGGAGTGGACAAGCTCCTGTTCTCTTCCCCATTTGTGGTTCTTTGAGAGAGGATACAGCATTTTATATAGATGAGAAGGGACAAGAAAGCAAAGGAAACATTCCTCGTCATGGTTTGGTTCGTAAGAAAGAATTTGAATTAGTTGAACAGACAGATAATAGTGTAACTTTTGCAATTGAAGACGATGAGAATAGCTATCAAAACTATCCTTATCATTTCCGCCTAGAAATCACTTATATCCTTACTGGAAAGACAGTACGAACTCAATACAAAATATTTAATAAAGAAACTAGCAAGGTATTGCCTTACTTTATTGGTGGACATCCAGGATTTAATTGTCCTCTACTGGATGATGAAGTCTATGAAGATTACTATTTAGAGTTTGAGAAAGAAGAGACTTGCTCTGTTCCACGTCCTTTCCCAGAAACGGGGATGCTGGATTTTCAAGATAGAAGTCCATGGCTAAAGGGGCAAAAAGAATTAGATCTTAATTATGATCTTTTCAGCACGGATGCAGTCACCTTAGATGAATTGCAATCTAGAACAATTGCCCTTCGTTCTCGTAAACATGATAAGGGATTGAAAGTGCACTTTGCAGAGTTTCCAAATCTCATTATCTGGTCAACTTTGAATAAAGGTCCTTTCATTGCTTTTGAACCATGGTCTGGCTTGTCAACATCCCTTGAAGAAGGAGATCATCTAGAAGATAAGAAGAATGTTCGCCTCCTAGAACCTGGTCAAGTGGAACAAATTGGTTTTGACATTGAAATTTTTTAGATTAAAAAATAAAACACAAAAACAAACATTAACTGTTGACTTTTTCAGGAAATAGGAGTATATTATGTTTGTAAGCAACAAATGATGTTTGCAACAAACAAATAATCGATTGTTATATTCTCTTTCGTGGAGAAAGATTATTTCTAGGGAACTGGTTTCCTAAACTTGAATAAGGTGTCATTCATCTCATTCAATCCAATTTTGTCAATAAACTGCTAGAAAGCTTTTGTAGGTAAACTGCTAACTATAAAAGGTTTTACTAGCCTAGAAAAAATAAAAAGGAGTATACAATATGTCTATTGTTATCGGTGCAGATGCTGCAGGTTTGAGATTGAAAGAAGTTGTGAAAGACTTCTTGGAAAAAGAAAACTTCCACGTTGTGGATGTTACAGCTGAAGGTCAAGACTTTGTTGATGTGACTCTTGCTGTTGCAGCAGAAGTAAACAAAGAAGAACAAAACCTTGGTATCGTGATTGATGCTTATGGTGCTGGTCCATTCATGGTTGCAACTAAGATCAAAGGAATGGTTGCTGCAGAAGTATCTGACGAACGTTCAGCTTATATGACTCGTGGCCACAACAACTCACGTATGATTACTATGGGTGCACAACTTGTTGGTGATGAATTGGCTAAAAACATCGCTAAAGGATTTGTTAACGGTAAATACGATGGTGGACGTCACCAAATTCGTGTCGACATGTTGAACAAAATGTGCTAATTAGATTACAGTAAGGAAGGTAAGTTAAAAATGAGAATTGCAATTGGATGTGACCACATCGTAACAGATGAAAAAATGGCGGTTTCAGAATTTTTGAAATCAAAAGGATATGAAGTCATTGACTTTGGTACATATGACCATACACGTACTCACTACCCAATCTTTGGTAAAAAAGTAGGGGAAGCTGTAACTAGCGGTCAAGCTGATCTTGGGGTATGTATCTGTGGTACTGGTGTTGGTATCAACAACGCTGTAAATAAAGTTCCTGGTGTTCGTTCTGCCTTGGTTCGTGATATGACAACAGCCCTTTATGCTAAAGAACAATTGAACGCCAACGTTATTGGTTTTGGTGGTAAGATTACTGGTGAATTGCTCATGTGTGACATCATCGAAGCTTTCATCCATGCTGAATACAAACCATCTGAAGAAAACAAAAAATTGATTGCGAAAATTGAACACGTTGAAAGTCACAATGCTCAACAAACAGACGCAAACTTCTTCACTGAATTCCTTGAAAAATGGGATCGCGGAGAATACCACGACTAAGAGGTGACCTATGATTTTAACAGTCACAATGAACCCATCCATTGATATTTCCTATCCTTTGGATGAGTTGAAGATTGATACTGTCAATCGTGTGGTGGATGTAACCAAAACGGCTGGTGGTAAGGGACTCAATGTTACCCGAGTACTTTCAGAATTTGGAGATTCTGTTCTTGCTACTGGTTTAGTGGGTGGCAAACTTGGTGAGTTTTTGGTTGAAAATATTGATGATAATGTTAAGAAAGATTTCTTTTCTATTCAGGGAGAAACTCGTAACTGTATCGCTATTCTTCACGGAGACAACCAAACAGAAGTTCTTGAAAAAGGACCTGAAGTATTGGAACAGGAAGGTCAAGACTTTTTGGAACATTTCAAAAAACTCTTGGGTTCAGTTGAAGTAGTAGCCATCTCAGGTAGTCTGCCAGCTGGCCTTCCAGTTGGTTACTATGCGAGCTTGGTAGAACTTGCTAATCAAGCTGGCAAGCCTGTTGTCTTGGACTGCTCTGGTGCAGCACTTCAGGCGGTTCTTGAATCACCACATAAACCAACAGTCATCAAACCAAATAATGAGGAATTGTCCCAGCTTCTAGGAAGAGAAGTTTCTGAGGATTTGGATGAATTAAAAGAAGTACTTCAAGAACCTTTGTTTGCAGGTATTGAATGGATTATCGTTTCACTTGGTGCCAACGGTGCCTTTGCCAAACATGGTGATACTTTCTATAAGGTAGATATTCCTAGAATTCAAGTGCTAAATCCTGTCGGATCTGGAGATTCTACTGTAGCAGGAATTTCTTCAGGACTTCTTCATAAAGAATCGGATGCAGAATTACTCATCAAGGCAAATGTCCTTGGTATGCTCAATGCTCAAGAAAAAATGACTGGTCATGTCAACATGGCCAACTATCAAGCTCTATATGATCAATTAATAGTAAAAGAGGTATAAAATGGCTTTAACAGAACAAAAACGTGTACGCTTAGAAAAACTTTCTGATGAAAATGGTATCATCTCAGCTCTTGCATTTGACCAACGTGGTGCTTTGAAACGCCTCATGGCTCAACACCAAACAGAAGAACCAACTGTGGCTCAAATGGAAGAACTTAAAGTTTTGGTAGCAGATGAATTGACTAAATACGCTTCATCTATGCTTCTTGATCCTGAATATGGACTTCCAGCGACTAAAGCTCTTGATGAAAAAGCTGGTCTTCTCCTTGCTTATGAAAAAACAGGTTATGATACAACAAGCACAAAACGCTTGCCAGACTGCTTGGATGTTTGGTCTGCAAAACGTATTAAAGAAGAAGGTGCAGATGCAGTTAAATTCTTGCTTTACTATGATGTAGATAGCTCAGACGAACTCAACCAAGAAAAACAAGCTTACATCGAACGTATCGGTTCTGAATGTGTGGCTGAAGATATCCCATTCTTCCTTGAAATCCTTGCTTACGATGAAAAAATTGCTGACGCAGGTTCTGTAGAATACGCTAAAGTAAAACCACACAAAGTTATCGGCGCTATGAAAGTCTTCTCAGACCCACGCTTTAACATTGATGTCTTGAAAGTAGAAGTTCCTGTTAACATTAAATATGTTGAAGGCTTCGCTGAGGGTGAAGTGGTTTACACACGTGAAGAAGCAGCAGCCTTCTTCAAAGCACAAGAAGAAGCAACTAACTTGCCATACATCTACTTGAGTGCAGGTGTATCAGCTAAACTCTTCCAAGATACTCTTGTATTTGCTCATGAATCAGGTGCAAACTTTAACGGTGTTCTTTGTGGCCGTGCTACATGGGCTGGATCAGTTGAAGCTTACATAAAAGATGGTGAAGAAGCAGCTCGCGAATGGCTTCGCACAACTGGTTTTGAAAACATTGATGAGCTCAATAAAGTTCTTCAAACAACAGCGACTTCATGGAAAGAACGCGTGTAAGCAAGTCCTCCTAGGTTAGGAACATGAATCTAAAAAAATTTTAAAAAAAGTTTTATGTAAAGGTTTACAAAATAACTTACTTGTGCTATACTTAAATCACAAGTTAATACAAGGTGAGTGTTACTAAGTAATATTAGGCATGATCACAGGTGAATTAGAAATCGGCTGATTTTCTAGTTCATTTGTGGTCATTTTTTGTACTAATATACCTTTAAGATATAAAAGGAGGTTGACATGTATCGAATTCTAAATCCAATAAATCACAATGTCTCGCTTGTCAGAAATGATAAAGGAGAAGAAGTGATTGTGATTGGTAAGGGGATTACATTTGGAAAGAAGAAAGGGGATTTGATTGCTGAACATCAGGTTGAGAAAATCTTTCGGATGAAGACCGAAGAGTCCAGGGAAAACTTTATGGCTCTCCTCAAAGATGTTCCGCTTGATTTTATCACAGTGACTTATGAAATCATTGATAAGCTATCAAAGAAATATCATTATCCGATTCAAGAGTATCTCTACGTAACATTGACAGATCATATTTACTGTTCTTACCAAGCTCTAGCACAAGGAAGGTACAAGGATAGTAATCTGCCAGATATTTCCACTAAGTATCCTGTCGCTTTTCAAATCGCAAATGAAGCATTTGAAATTTACCGTCAGAAGCTAGCAGATCATTTTCCTGAGGACGAAATTATTCGGATTGCTTATCATTTCATTAATGCCGAAGGTGAAAATGAAGTGGAACTTGTGGAGTCGATTGATAAGAGGAAAGAAATTCTCAGGAATGTTGAAGAAGTTTTAACGGACTATGCAATTCAACGAACTAAAGAGAATAACCATTTCTATGATCGTTTTATGATTCATTTGAATTATTTCTTGGATTATTTAGACAGATCTAGAGATGATAACCAATCACTTCTGGATATGGAAGATCATATTAAACAATCCTATCCAAAAGCGTTCGAGATTGGTTCCAAGATCTATGATGTGATTACGCAACATACGGGTCTTGATTTGTATAAAAGTGAACGAGTTTATCTAGTTCTACATATCCAACGTTTATTGTCATAAAAATTTATTTAAAACTATATAAGGAGAATTCTATCATGAATAGAGAAGAAGTAACATTGTTAGGTTTTGAAATCGTAGCCTATGCTGGCGATGCTCGTTCAAAACTATTGGAAGCTTTAAAGGCTGCTGAAGCTGGTGATTTTGCGAAAGCAGATAGCTTAGTTGAGGAAGCTGGTTCTTGCATTGCAGAGGCTCACCACGCGCAAACAAGTCTATTGGCTAAGGAAGCTTCTGGTGAGGACTTAGCCTATAGTGTAACCATGATGCATGGCCAAGACCACTTGATGACAACTATCTTATTAAAAGATTTGATGCACCATTTAATTGAACTGTACAAGAGAGGAGTTAAATAATGAATAAACTAATTGCATTTATTGAGAAAGGAAAACCTTTCTTTGAGAAACTATCTCGTAATATCTATCTTCGTGCTATTCGTGATGGTTTCATTGCAGGTATGCCTGTTATTCTCTTCTCAAGTATCTTTATCTTAATCGCCTTTGTACCAAACTCATGGGGCTTTAAATGGTCTGATGAAGTTGTAGCATTTCTGATGAAACCTTATAGCTATTCTATGGGTATTCTGGCTCTCTTGGTAGCTGGTACAACAGCTAAGTCATTGACCGACTCAGTAAACCGTAGCATGGAGAAAACCAATCAAATCAACTATATGTCAACACTGTTAGCAGCTATTGTTGGTTTGTTGATGTTGGCAGCTGATCCTATCGAAAATGGTCTTGCTACTGGATTCTTGGGGACAAAAGGTTTGCTTTCAGCCTTCCTTGCTGCCTTTGTTACTGTAGCCATCTATAAGGTTTGTGTTAAGAACAACGTCACTATTCGTATGCCTGACGAAGTTCCACCTAATATCTCACAAGTTTTTAAAGATGTGATTCCATTCACTCTATCAGTTGTTTCTCTTTATGCTCTTGATTTACTAGCTCGTCATTTTGTTGGTGCAAGCGTAGCTGAATCAATCGGTAAATTCTTTGCACCATTATTCTCTGCTGCTGATGGTTATCTAGGTATTACGATTATCTTTGGTGCCTTTGCTTTCTTCTGGTTTGTTGGTATCCATGGTCCATCTATCGTTGAACCAGCTATCGCAGCTATTACCTATGCCAATGCCGAAGTCAACTTGAACCTTCTCCAACAAGGTATGCACGCTGACAAGATTCTTACTTCTGGTACACAAATGTTTATCGTTACCATGGGTGGTACTGGTGCGACACTGGTTGTTCCATTCATGTTCATGTGGTTAACAAAATCTAAACGTAACCGTGCAATCGGTCGTGCTTCAGTAGTCCCAACATTCTTTGGTGTAAATGAACCAATCTTGTTTGGTGCACCACTTGTATTAAACCCAATCTTCTTCATTCCATTTATCTTTGCTCCAATCGCAAACGTTTGGATCTTCAAATTCTTTATTGAAACACTTGGAATGAACTCATTTACTGCTAATCTACCATGGACAACTCCAGCTCCACTAGGTCTAGTTCTTGGTACGAACTTCCAAGTTCTATCATTCATTCTTGCCGCCCTTCTAATTGTAGTTGACGTAGTTATTTACTACCCATTCCTTAAAGTCTATGATGAACAAATTCTAGAAGAAGAGCGTTCAGGTAAATCTAATGATGAATTGAAAGACAAAGTTGCTGCAAACTTCAACACTGCAAAAGCAGATGCTATTCTTGAGAAAGCGGGTGTAGAAGCAGCACAAAATACAATCACTGAAGAAACAAATGTCCTCGTTCTCTGTGCAGGTGGAGGGACAAGTGGACTTCTTGCGAATGCTTTGAATAAGGCAGCTGCAGAATACAATGTTCCTGTGAAAGCAGCAGCAGGTGGCTATGGTGCTCACCGTGAAATGTTACCAGAGTTTGATTTGGTTATCCTAGCCCCTCAAGTTGCTTCAAACTTTGAAGATATGAAAGCAGAAACCGATAAACTCGATATTAAACTTGCGAAAACAGAGGGAGCTCAATACATCAAATTAACTCGTGATGGAAAAGGTGCTCTTGCATTCGTACAAGCGCAATTCGATTAACGATAGGGACTATAAAACAGTCTCCTATCCTTACGGAAATCGCTATAGCGAATTTCCTAATCGCCTTATTAATTCGTCGGTAAAAAGATATCGTTTTTACCTCCTCATGTCACAATTCGGTGACTTGGTACAAGAAGTGAGATGGAGAAGGATGGCTCACTGACTCCTCTCCTCTCACTTTTACTTTATTTAAATCAAGAAATAGGTGAAAAAATGACAAAAACACTTCCAAAAGACTTTATTTTCGGTGGCGCAACAGCTGCCTATCAAGCAGAAGGCGCTACGCATACCGATGGAAAAGGACCAGTAGCGTGGGATAAATATCTTGAAGATAACTACTGGTACACTGCAGAACCAGCCAGTGATTTTTACAATCGATATCCAGTTGACCTCAAGTTGGCAGAAGAGTATGGTGTTAATGGTATTCGAATTTCCATTGCTTGGTCACGTATTTTCCCAACCGGTTACGGTCAAGTAAATCAGAAAGGTGTCGAGTTTTATCATAATTTATTTGCAGAGTGCCACAAACGTCATGTTGAGCCCTTTGTAACTCTTCATCACTTTGATACGCCAGAAGTTCTCCACTCAAATGGAGACTTCTTAAACCGTGAAAATATCGAACACTTTGTAGATTACGCGGCCTTCTGTTTTGAAGAATTTCCAGAAGTAAACTATTGGACAACCTTTAATGAAATTGGACCAATCGGTGATGGTCAATACTTGGTTGGTAAATTCCCTCCAGGTATTCAGTACGATCTTGCCAAAGTCTTCCAATCGCACCACAATATGATGGTGTCTCATGCACGTGCGGTAAAATTGTACAAAGAGAAAGGCTATAAAGGTGAAATTGGGGTTGTTCATGCTCTGCCAACCAAGTATCCTTTAGATCCTAAAAATCCAGCAGATGTTCGTGCAGCAGAGTTGGAAGATATTATTCACAATAAATTTATCTTGGATGCAACTTATCTAGGTCGTTATTCAGCTGAAACGATCGAAGGTGTCAACCATATCTTATCAGTCAATGGTGGTAGCTTAGATCTTCGTGAAGAAGATTTCACAGCATTAGAAGCTGCAAAAGACTTGAATGACTTCCTTGGAATCAATTACTATATGAGTGACTGGATGGAAGCATTTGATGGAGAAACTGAAATTATCCATAATGGTAAGGGTGAGAAAGGAAGCTCTAAATACCAAATCAAAGGTGTTGGTCGTCGTGTAGCTCCTGACTATGTACCACGTACGGATTGGGATTGGATTATCTACCCTCAAGGTTTGTATGACCAAATCATGCGTGTGAAGAAAGATTATTCTAACTACAAGAAGATTTACATCACTGAAAATGGACTTGGTTATAAAGATGAGTTCGTCGATAATACTGTTTACGATGATGGTCGTATTGATTATGTGAAACAACACTTGGAAGTCTTGTCTGATGCTATTGCTGATGGTGCAAACGTCAAAGGATACTTCATCTGGTCATTGATGGACGTCTTCTCATGGTCAAACGGTTATGAAAAACGCTACGGTCTCTTTTATGTAGACTTTGAAACTCAAGAACGTTATCCTAAGAAATCAGCTCACTGGTACAAGAAAGTAGCGGAAAGTCAGATTATAGACTAGTAGAATGAGTAATTAGATATAGAATTCTAGTGAGGCAAAAGATGTTCAAAGATTTTATCCAATCTATTTATGAAAAAGTTTATATTATCAATTTTGATAAATGTTCTCAAATACCTTGTTTGACTAATGAGGAGCTGAAAAAACTTGGGAAATGGTATGTTTCTACCGGTAAAGAATGGATTTGCCATTCAGACTATGAGCTAGAAGAATTTAAAAATATCTTTTTAAATTTTATCAGTCCTGAAGAACGGGATAATATCTCCTTTGATTCAGATTTTATGCCGTTTCAACAATCATAAAGAATCTAGGAATCTAGGAAACTCTTTGTAAAAATCTTCATCAAAAAATGCGTCATATCAATATTCTTATTTTCTTGATATGACGCATTTTATATTTTATCAATCCTCAGTTTTATGGTTTAGAAAGAATAATTTTTGTTTGTTTTGAAAGTTGTTCAAACGTTTCTTTGCTCAGTTTAGAATCTGAAACGATGGTATCAATATCAGAGATATTGTAGAAGGTATAAAAATCAAATTTATTGAACTTACTATTGTCAGCTAGTAAGTATTTTTTATTGGAATTATTGAGGGCGATGCGTTGAGATTCACCTTCCTCTTCACTAAAGGTCGCAATCGCATTGTCCTTAATACCATTACAGCTAACGAAGGCTTTAGAAAATTGTAGGTTAGCTAAGTTTTGTAAGGTTAGTGTTCCAACAAAGGCTCCAGTAATAGAGCGATAGTTTCCACCGATTAAAATCAAATCTGTTAGTTTTCGTTCGTTTAGGATGAGAAAGACTGGTAAACTGTTTGTTACAACACGAATATTATCAATTGGAAGTTCACGAGCAAAAGATTCCAAGGTTGTACCTGGGCCAATAAAAATGGTTTCACCTTCATCGATTAAATGGCCTGCAAAACGGCTAATTTCTTGTTTTTCTGCAATCTGTAAGCTTTGTTTTTCAATATTGGAACGTTCATTATTTAAAATAGAACCTATGCGAATTTTTTCAGCTCCCCCGTGCACTCGAACAAGTAAATCCTTGTCTGCCAACTCTTGCAAGTAGCGTCTAGCAGTCATATCTGACACATCCAAGCGAGTCATGATTTCTTTTACAGTAATAGTTCCCTTTGTATTTACCGTTTCTAGAATATTATCTAGTTTTTCCTGCTTTAACATCGTTATCACCTCTATTTCTATTACTATTTTATCATAAAGTATTCAATCAATCAATTTAAAAAACAAAAGAAAACAAAAACAAAAATATCATGGTTGTTTTAAACAAACCATGATATTTGTTATTGCTTATAAAATATATAACATTAGTCTAAACCGTAGTTGTAATCATCGTCTTGCATGGCTTCAACTTCACCAAGGAGGTAACCATTTCCGACTTGAGAGAAGAAGTCGTGGTTAGATGTTCCTGTTGAAATACCGTTCATAACGATTGGGTTGACATCATCTGCTGAGTCTGGGAAGAGTGGATCTTGCCCCAGGTTCATGAGTGCCTTGTTAGCATTGTAGCGAAGGAAGGTCTTGACTTCTTCAGTCCAGCCAACACCGTCATAGAGGCTTTCTGTATAACCTTCTTCGTTCTCGTAGAGAGTGTAGAGCAGGTCGTACATCCATTCTTTGAGTTTTTCTTGCTCTTCTTCAGGTAATTCATTGAAACCAAGTTGGAATTTATAACCAATGTAAGTTCCGTGAACAGACTCATCACGAATAATCAGTTTGATGATTTCCGCAACGTTGGCTAGCTTGTTGTTACCGAGATAGTAGAGGGGAGTGAAGAAACCAGAGTAGAAGAGGAAGGTTTCGAGGAAGACGCTGGCAACTTTCTTTTCAAGTGGGCTACCGTTTAGGTAGATTTCGTTGACAATCTCAGCCTTCTTTTGTAGGTAAGGATTGGTATTGGTCCATTCGAAAATTTCTTCAATCTCAGCCTTAGTATTCAAGGTAGAAAAGATTGATGAGTATGATTTAGCGTGGACAGATTCCATAAATTGGATGTTATTGAAAACAGCTTCCTCATGTGGTGTACGGATGTCTGCGCGAAGGGCTTGAACCCCTGTTTCAGATTGCATAGTGTCGAGAAGGGTTAAACCACCAAAGACTTTTCCAACCAAGTCTTTTTCTACATTTGATAGCTTTCTCCAGTCATCCAAGTCATTTGACAAGGGAATACGTGTATCGAGCCAGAATTGCTCCGTCAGTTTTTCCCAAGTTGATTTGTCGATGACATCTTCGATGGCATTCCAGTTAATGGCTTTGTAGTAAGTTTCCATTTTGAAATCTCTTTCTGTGTTTAGTATTGCGAACTCACAATTAATTCTATTTTATCATAATTCTAGAGGAGTATCGCACAAAAAGTCGGAAGCCCGACTTTTTGTTATTTCATAGTATAGATGCTTATTCTAGTTTAGCAGGGTGAATGAATCACTTATCTGAGAAAATGTAGTTTCCTCAAGCAAAGATTAAATCACACAGCTTTCACATTGGTTAGCACCGACTTCTCCACCATCATCTGTAAAGGTACGGACGTAGTAGATAGACTTGATACCCTTGTTAAAGGCATAGTTACGAAGGATAGACAAGTCACGTGTCGTTTGTTTGTTTTCTTTCTTCCATTCGTAAAGTCCTTTTGGAATGTCACTACGCATGAAAAGGGTGAGTGAAAGCCCTTGGTCCACGTGCTCAGTTGCAGCAGCATAGACATCAATCACCTTACGCATATCCATGTCGTAGGCAGAAGTGTAGTAAGGAATGGTTTCTGTTGACAAGCCAGCAGCAGGATAGTAGATTTTACCGATTTTCTTTTCTTGACGTTCTTCGATACGTTGCGTAATCGGGTGGATAGAAGCAGAAACGTCGTTGATGTAACTGATAGAACCATTTGGCGCTACAGCAAGGCGGTTTTGGTGGTAAAGACCATCTGCTTGAACCTTGTCGCGAAGTTCAGCCCAATCAGCAGCACTTGGGATAAAGACATCTTTGAAGAGTTCCTTAACACGTTCTGATTTTGGAACAAACTCGCCAGTTACATACTTGTCAAAGTAGCTTCCGTTAGCATAGTCTGATTTTTCAAAGTTGTGGAAGGTGATACCACGTTCACGCGCAATATTGTTTGACTCAACCAAAGTCCAGTAGTTCATAAGCATGAAGTAGATGCTTGTAAATTCAACAGACTCAGGCGATCCATATTCAATCAATTGTTGGGCAAGGTAGCTGTGAAGTCCCATGGCACCAAGACCAAAGGTATGAGCTTGGCTATTTCCATGATCAATCGTAGGAACAGCTACGATGTGTGAACTATCTGTAACGAAAGTAAGGGCACGAACCATAGCACGGATAGAACGACCAAAGTCAGGTGAAGTCATCATGTTGACTACGTTGGTTGAACCAAGGTTACATGAAACGTCCGTCCCCATTTGAAGGAATTCTTGAGCATCGTTGATTAAGCTTGGTTCTTGGACTTGAAGAATCTCAGAACACAAGTTACTCATGATAATCTTACCATCAACTGGATTTGCACGGTTAGCCGTATCAATGTTGACTACATAAGGGTAACCAGACTCTTGTTGCAATTTAGAAATCTCAGTTTCCAAATCACGCGCCTTGATTTTTGTCTTGCGGATATTTGGATTTGCGACTAATTCATCGTATTTTTCAGTGATGTCGATGTAGTTGAATGGTACACCGTACTCAAGCTCTACAGAGTAAGGGCTAAAGAGATACATTTCTTCATTTTTACGAGCTAATTCGTAGAATTTATCTGGTACCACAACTCCAAGTGAGAGGGTCTTAACACGAACCTTTTCATCGGCATTTTCTTTCTTAGTTGAAAGGAAAGCGATGATATCTGGGTGAAAGACGTTGAGGTAGACAACCCCGGCACCTTGACGTTGCCCGAGTTGGTTTGAGTAAGAGAAGCTGTCTTCAAAAAGCTTCATAACTGGTACGACACCAGAAGCAGCACCTTCATAACCTTTGATAGGAGCTCCAGCTTCACGAAGGTTGCTGAGGGAAATTCCCACACCACCACCGATACGTGAAAGTTGAAGAGCAGAGTTGATAGAACGTCCGATAGAGTTCATGTCATCAGTTACTTGAATCAAGAAACAAGAGACCAACTCCCCACGACGAGCACGGCCTGCGTTCAAAAAGGAAGGAGTAGCTGGTTGGTAGCGTTGGTGGATGATTTCATTGGCAATATCAGTCGCGATCGCTTCATCCCCGTCAGCAAAGTAAAGTGCATTAAAGAAGACACGGTCTTCCATACTTTCAAGGTAATATTCACCGTCATTAGTCTTCAAGGCGTACTGGTTGTAAAACTTATAGGCTGCCATGAATGATTTGAATTGGAAGTTTTGGTCTTTGATGAATTGATGCAGTTCTTCCAAAAACTCTGGGCGGTACTTCTTGAGAAATGCAGTTTCAATATAGTTATGTTCAATAAGGTAGTTGATTTTATCAGTAATTGAATCAAAAACCATAGTGTTTGGAACTACATTTTCTTTAAAGAAGGCATCCAAGGCTTCTTTATCTTTATGAAGCATGATTTGTCCATTAACAGGACGGTTGATTTCGTTATTGAGACGGAAGTAAGTCACGTCTTCAAGATGTTTTAATCCCATAAAATTTTCCTTATCTAACCTGATTACAAAAGAAAGGCCTCTAAGTTAGCCCTAGAAGCGAGTTTCTTCTGGATGATTTACTAAGATTATGCTAATTGTTTCAGTTTTCCTGGTTGGAAACCTGAAAAGACTTCTGTTGGTGTTTGGATAACAGGAGCTGCGCTGAAACCGAGCTCTTTAACTTGATCGATGTACTCAGGTTGCTCATCAAGATTGATTTCACGATAAGCGACATTATTACTGTCCAAGAAACGTTTGGTCATTTTACATTGGACACAGTTGTTTTTAGAATAAACGGTTACCATTGTGTAACTCCTCTTTCAAAATAGATTACTTTCTTAGTATATCAGAAAATAAATTTTTGTCAATGATTTGAAACTAAATATAGTGGTCTATTTTTCTACTCAAGGTCGCAAAACACAATATGTAGTGTTTGTTTTGTGAAATAGTGATAATTATCCTAGAAGTAGTTTTTTGGAAAACTATATCCTGTGTTTTGTTATCTAGAATAGAAGATTTTCAGCAAGTTATCTGAAAGGAAATCGAATAAATCCCATAAAATGCTTGAAAAAAATCCTAGAAGATGATATAATACCAAATTGTAAGGGTTATCACATATAACTCAAAAAAGAAAGAACAAAAGGAGAGTCAAACTATGGCTTCTAAAGATTTCCACGTAGTGGCAGAAACAGGTATTCACGCACGTCCAGCAACATTGTTGGTACAAACTGCAAGCAAATTTGCTTCAGATATCACTCTTGAGTACAAAGGTAAATCAGTTAACCTTAAATCAATCATGGGTGTTATGAGTCTTGGTGTTGGCCAAGGTGCTGACGTAACTATCTCAGCTGAAGGTGCAGATGCAGATGACGCTATCGCTGCAATCTCAGAAACAATGGAAAAAGAAGGATTGGCATAAGGAAGATGACAGAAATGCTTAAAGGAATCGCAGCATCTGACGGTGTTGCCGTTGCAAAAGCATATCTACTCGTTCAACCGGATTTGTCATTCGATACTGTTTCAGTCGAAGATACAAACGCAGAAGAGGCTCGTTTGGATGTAGCTCTTGAAGCTTCTCAAAACGAGCTTTCTCTTATCCGTGAGAAAGCTGTAGGTACGCTTGGTGAAGAAGCGGCTCAAGTTTTTGACGCTCATTTGATGGTTCTTGCTGACCCAGAATTGATTGGTCAGATTAAAGAAACAATCCGTGCTAAGAAAGTCAATGCTGAAGCAGGTCTTAAAGAAGTGACTGACATGTTCATCACGATCTTTGAAGGCATGGAAGATAACCCATACATGCAAGAACGTGCAGCGGATATCCGCGACGTGACAAAACGTGTATTGGCAAACCTTCTTGGTAAAAAATTGCCAAATCCAGCTTCTATCAATGAAGAAGTAATCGTCATTGCGCATGACTTGACACCATCTGATACAGCTCAATTGGACAAAAACTTTGTAAAAGCTTTTGTAACAAACATCGGTGGACGTACAAGCCACTCAGCTATCATGGCACGTACACTTGAAATTGCAGCTGTATTGGGAACAAATAACATCACTGAAGTAGTGAAAGACGGTGATATCCTTGCCGTTAACGGAATCACTGGTGAAGTCATTATCAACCCAACAGATGAACAAGCGGCAGAATTTAAAGCAGCTGGTGAAGCTTATGCTAAACAAAAAGCTGAATGGGCACTTTTGAAAGATGCTCAAACAGTGACTGCTGACGGTAAACACTTCGAGTTGGCTGCTAACATCGGTACTCCAAAAGACGTTGAAGGTGTTAACAACAACGGTGCAGAAGCTGTTGGACTTTACCGTACAGAATTCTTGTACATGGATTCTCAAGACTTCCCAACTGAAGATGAGCAGTATGAAGCATACAAGGCTGTTCTTGAGGGAATGAATGGTAAACCAGTGGTTGTTCGTACAATGGATATTGGTGGAGATAAGGAACTTCCTTACTTCGATATGCCACACGAAATGAACCCATTCCTTGGATTCCGTGCCCTTCGTATCTCTATTTCTGAAACTGGAGATGCAATGTTCCGTACACAAATCCGTGCCCTTCTTCGTGCTTCTGTTCATGGTCAATTGCGTATCATGTTCCCAATGGTTGCCCTTTTGAAAGAATTCCGTGCAGCTAAAGCAGTTTATGAAGAAGAAAAAGCAAACCTTCTTGCTGAAGGTGTAGCAGTTGCGGATGACATCCAAGTTGGTATCATGATTGAAATCCCTGCAGCAGCGATGCTTGCAGACCAATTTGCAAAAGAAGTAGACTTCATGTCAATTGGAACAAACGACTTGATTCAATACTCAATGGCAGCAGACCGTATGAACGAGCAAGTTTCATACCTTTATCAACCATATAACCCATCAATCCTTCGCTTGATCAACAACGTTATCAAGGCAGCTCACGCTGAAGGTAAATGGGCTGGTATGTGTGGTGAGATGGCTGGCGATCAAAAAGCTGTTCCACTTCTTGTCGGAATGGGCTTGGATGAGTTCTCTATGTCAGCAACATCTGTACTTCGTACACGTAGCTTGATGAAAAAATTGGACACTGCTAAGATGGAAGAGTACGCTAACCGTGCCCTTACAGAGTGTTCAACAATGGAAGAAGTTCTAGAACTTCAAAAAGAATACGTTAACTTCGATTAATGTCATTAACCTTGTAACCTAGTTGCAAGGTTTTTTTATAGTTTAAAATCAGAAAATCTATTAACTAGTTCATAAAATGCTTGACAATAAAAAAAATTGGAGTAGAATATTAACTAGTTAAATAACTAGTTAAGGAGTTTTTATGAAGAAACAAAATTTGTTTTTAGTGTTGTTAAGTGTCTTTCTTTTGTGTTTAGCTGCTTGTGGCCAAAAGGAAAGCCAGTCAGGTAAAGGGATGAAAATCGTGACCAGTTTTTATCCTATCTATGCCATGGTCAAGGAAGTATCTGGTGACTTGAATGATGTTCGGATGATTCAGTCAAGTAGCGGAATTCACTCTTTTGAACCTTCAGCGAATGATATCGCAGCCATCTATGATGCAGACGTATTTGTTTATCATTCTCATACGCTCGAATCTTGGGCAGGAAGTTTGGATCCAAATCTAAAAAAATCTAAAGTTAAGGTTTTAGAAGCATCTGAGGGAATGACCTTGGACCGCGTCCCAGGCCTAGAAGATGTGGAAGCAGGGGATGGAGTTGATGAAAAAACGCTCTACGATCCGCATACTTGGCTAGATCCTGAGAAAGCTGGAGAAGAAGCGCAAATTATCGCTGATAAACTTTCAGAGGTGGATAGTGAGCATAAAGAAACTTACCAGAAAAATGCGCAAGCCTTTATAAAAAAAGCTCAAGAATTGACTAAGAAATTCCAGCCTAAATTTGAAAAGGCGACTCAGAAAACCTTTGTAACACAACATACAGCCTTTTCTTATCTTGCTAAGCGATTTGGACTTAATCAACTTGGTATTGCAGGGATCTCTCCTGAACAAGAACCAAGTCCACGACAACTAACAGAAATTCAGGAATTTGTTAAAACCTATAAGGTTAAAACGATTTTTACAGAAAGTAATGCTTCTTCAAAAGTAGCTGAAACTCTTGTCAAATCAACAGGTGTAGGTCTTAAAACTTTGAATCCTTTAGAGGCAGACCCACAAAATGACAAGACTTATTTAGAAAATCTGGAAGAAAATATGAGTGTTCTAGCAGAAGAATTGAAATGAGGAAAGAATGAAAATCAATAAAAAATATGTAGCTGGGTCAGCAGCTGCACTTGTTTTAAGTGTCTGCGCTTATGAACTAGGTTTGCATCAAGCCCAAACTGTAAAAGAAAATAATCGTGTTTCATACATTGATGGTAAACAACCAAGCCAAAAGTCAGAAAATTTGACACCTGATGAAGTCAGTAAAAAAGAAGGTATAAATGCCGAGCAAATCGTTATCAAGATTACGGATCAAGGTTATGTGACTTCTCATGGAGACCATTATCATTATTATAATGGCAAGGTTCCTTATGATGCTATCATTAGTGAAGAACTCCTCATGAAAGATCCAAATTATCAGTTGAAGGATTCAGACATTATCAATGAAATCAAGGGTGGCTATGTGATTAAGGTAGACGGGAAATACTATGTTTACCTGAAAGATGCAGCTCATGCGGATAATATTCGAACAAAAGAAGAAATCACTCGTCAGAAGCAGGAACACGGTAGTAATCACGGAGGTGGTTCTAGCGATAAAGCAGTAGTCGCTGCTAGAGCTCAAGGTCGTTATACAACAGATGATGGTTATATCTTTAATGCATCTGATATTATAGAAGATACAGGTGATGCTTATATCGTTCCTCATGGTAATCACTTCCACTATATTCCTAAGAGTGACTTGTCTGCCAGTGAACTGGCTGCAGCTCGAGCCTTCTTATCTGGAAAAGGTAATCAACCAAGCTCAGTTGGCTATCGTCCTTCGACAAATTCTTCTAGCAGTAGCGCATCAGAGACACCGAATAGTAGTTCATATGTACAAACGAATCAAAGCAATGTTGAAGCAAATACCAGAAGATGGACTCCAAGTGTTAGCCCACAAGTGGATAATAGTTATCAAGCAAGTCCAAGTGAAGACGTATCCAGTCTCTTGAAACAGCTTTATGCCTTACCGCTTAGCCAACGACATGTGGAATCAGATGGACTTGTTTTTGATCCAGCGCAGATTACAAGAAAAACTGCGAATGGTGTTGCAGTGCCACATGGAGACCATTATCACTTTATCCCTTATTCTCAAATGTCTGACTTAGAGCAGAAGATTGCGAGAATGATTTCTGAAAATTATCAAGGAAATCATACTACTGCAGGTGGTAAAGAATTAAAACCAATTCCGACTCCAAGTCTTCCAAATTTAATTCCATCTCCTGTTTTGCCAGCTCTTACCTTAAAACCTTTGAAACCTATGGTAAAACCGGCTCCTACTCCAAATCCTAAAATAGACTCAAATTCTTCTTTGGTTAGTCAGCTGGTACGAAAAGTTGGAGAAGGATATGTTTTCGAAGAAAAAGGAATCTCACGCTATGTTTTTGCGAAAGATTTACCATCTGAAACTGTTAAAAATCTTGAAAGCAAGTTATCAAAACAAGAGAGTGTGTCACACGCTTTAACTACTAAAAAAGAAAAAGTTGCTCCTCGTGACCAAGAATTTTATGATAAAGCATATAATCTGTTGGCTGAGGCTCATAAAGCCTTGTCTGAAAATAAAGGTCGCGTTTCTGATTTCCAAGCCTTAGACAAATTAGCAGAACGCTTGAATGATGAATCTTCTAATAAAGGAAAATTGGTAGATGATTTATTGGCATTCCTAGCACCAATTACCCATCCTGAGCGACTTGGAAAACCAAATTCTCAAATTGAATATACCGAAAACGAAGTTCGTATTGCTCAATTAGCTGATAAGTATACAACGTCAGATGGTTACATTTTTGACGAACATGATATTATCAGTGATGAGGGGGATGCCTATGTAACGCCTCATATGGGCCATAGTCACTGGATTGGAAAAGACAGCCTTTCTGATAAGGAAAAAGCTGTGGCTCAATCTTATACTAAAGAAAAAGGAATTCTACCTCCGTCAGCAGACGCAGATGCTCAAGCAAATCCAACTGGAGATAGTGCAGCGGCTATTTACAATCGTGTGAAAGGGGAGAAACGAATTCCACTCGTTCGACTTCCATACATGGTTGAGCATACAGTAGAAGTTAAAAATGGTAATTTAATCATTCCTCATAAGGATCATTACCATAACATTAAATTTGCTTGGTTTGATGATCATTCATACAAGGCTCCAAATGGTTATACTCTGGAAGACTTATTTGCGACGATTAAGTACTATGTTGAACATCCTGATGAACGTCCACATTCTAATGACGGATGGGGAAATGCCAGCGAGCATGTCTTAGGTAAGAAAGACCACAGTGAAGATCCCAAAAAGAACTTCAAAGCGGATGAAGAACCAGTAGAGGAAACACCTGCTGAGCCAGAAGTCCCTCAAGTAGAGACTGAAAAAGTAGAAGCCAAGCTCAAAGAAGCAGAAGCTTTACTTGCTAAAGTCACAGATGCTAGTCTGAAAGGCAATGCGACAGAAACCCTAGCTGGTTTACGAAATAATTTGAGTCTCCAAACCATGGATAATAATGGTATCATGGCAGAAGCAGAGAAACTACTTGCGTTGTTAAAAGGTAGTAATCCTTCACCTGTAAATAAGGAAAAAACAAATTAATGAAAAATGGGAGTCTCGATAAAGAGACTTTCATTTTTATTATGTATATACGAAAAATTCTTGACAAGCAGTACTAAAAATAGTAAACTATTAACTAGTTAATTAACCGGTTTATTATTTTATAGTGAATCAAATAGAGTTAAGAAAAGAGGAAAGAATGAAAATCAATAAAAAATATCTAGCTGGGTCAGCAGCTGCACTTGTTTTAAGTGTCTGTGCTTATGAACTAGGTTTGCATCAAGCTCAAACTGTAAAAGAAAATAACCGTGTTTCCTATATAGATGGTAAACAACCAAGCCAAAAGGCAGAAAATTTGACACCTGATGAAGTCAGTAAAAAAGAAGGTATTAATGCCGAGCAAATTGTTATCAAGATTACGGATCAAGGTTATGTGACTTCTCATGGAGACCATTATCATTATTATAATGGCAAGGTTCCTTATGATGCTATCATTAGTGAAGAACTCCTCATGAAAGATCCAAATTATCAGTTGAAGGATTCAGACATTGTCAATGAAATCAAGGGTGGTTATGTGATTAAGGTAGACGGGAAGTATTATGTCTATCTTAAGGATGCAGCGCATGCTGATAATGTTCGCTCAAAAGAAGAAATCACTCGTCAGAAGCAGGAACACGGTAGTAATCACGGAGGTGGTTCTAGCGATAAAGCGGTAGTCGCTGCCAGAGCCCAAGGCCGTTATACAACGGATGATGGTTATATCTTTAATGCGTCTGATATCATTGAGGACACGGGTGATGCCTATATCGTTCCTCATGGCAATCATTTCCACTATATTCCTAAGAGTGACTTGTCTGCCAGTGAATTAGCTGCAGCTCGAGCCTTCCTAGCTGGAAAAACTAATCAGCCAAGCTCAGTTGGCTATCGTCCTTCAACAAATTCTTCTAGCAGTAGCGCATCAGAGGCATCGAATAGTAGTTCATATGGACAAACGAATCAAAGCAATGTTGAGGCAAATACCAGAAGATGGGCTCCAAGTGTTACCCCACAGGTGGATAATAGTTATCAAGCTAGTCCGAGTGAAGACGTATCCAGTCTCTTGAAACAACTTTATGCCTTGCCACTCAGTCAACGACATGTGGAATCAGATGGGCTTGTCTTTGATCCGGCGCAGATTACAAGAAAAACTGCAAATGGTGTTGCAGTACCACACGGAGACCATTATCACTTTATTCCTTATTCTCAAATGTCTGATTTAGAGCAGAAGATTGCGAGAATGATTTCTGAAAATTATCAAGGAAATCATACTACTGCAGGTGGTGAAGAATTAAAACCGATTCCGACTCCAAGCCTTCCAAAACTAATTCCTGCTCCAGAGCTTACCCCAATACCAAGTCCACAACCTGTACCAAATCCTCAACCAGCTCCAAGCAATCCAATTGATGGAAAATTGGTAAAACAGGCGATTCGAAAGGTGGTTGATGGTTATGTCTTCGAAGAGAATGGAATTTCGCGTTATATTTCTACCAAGGAACTTTCGGCAGAAACTGTTGCAGCCATTGATGATAAACTTGCCAAACAAGAAAGTTTGTCTCATGAGTTAGGAGCTAAGAAAACCAATCTTGCATCTGGTGATCAAAAATTTTACAACAAAGTTTATGATTTACTAGCAACAGTTCATCAAGATTTGATTTCCAATAAAGGGCGCCAAGCTGATTTTGACGCTTTGGATAGACTATTGGAACGTCTCAACGATGAGTCAAGTGATAAAGTCAAGTTAGTTGATGATATCCTTGCTTTTCTAGCGCCGATTCGTCATCCAGAACGTTTAGGAAAACCAAATGCACAAATAGCTTACACAGATGATGAGATTCAGGTAGCCAAGTTGGCAGGCAAGTATACAACAGAAGATGGCTATATCTTTGATCCCCGTGATATTACCAGTGATGAGGGGGATGCCTATGTAACTCCGCATATGAGCCACAGTCATTGGATTAAGAAAGAAAGTTTGTCTGAAGCTGAAAGAGCATCAGGTCAAGCTTATGCTAAAGAGAAAGGTTTGACTCCTCCTTCAACAAATCATCAAAGTTCAGGAAATACTGAGGCTAAGGGAGCAGAAGCGATTTACAATCGAGTAAAAGCAGCTAAGAAGGTACCACTTGACCGTATGCCTTACAATCTCCAACATACTGTGGAAGTTAAAAATGGAAGTTTGATTATACCTCATTATGACCATTACCATAACATCAAATTTGAGTGGTTTGACGAAGGACTTTATGAGGCACCTAAGGGGTATACTTTAGAAGAGCTATTTGAAACTGTGAAGTATTATGTCGAACATCCAAACGAACGTCCGCATTCAGATAGTGGTTGGGGCAATGCGAGCGACCATGTTCAAAGAAACCACAATAGTCAAGCTGCTAACAATCAAACAGAGAAACCAACAGAGGAGAAACCTCAGACAGAAAAAATTGAGGAGGAAAAACCTCGCGAAGAAAAACCGAAAAATGAGAAAGCAGAATCTCCAAAACCAAAAGAACCAGAGGAATCAGAAGAAGAATCACCATCGGAACCAGAGGAACATCAGGTTGAAACTGAAAAGGTTGAAGAAAAACTGAGAGAGGCGGAAGAGTTACTTAAAAAGATTAAGGATCCAATTCTTAAGTCCAATGCCAACGAAACTCTCACAGGATTAAAAAATAATCTGTTATTTGGTTCTCAGGACAACAATACTATTATGGCAGAAGCTGAAAAGCTATTAGTCTTGTTAAAGGAGAGTAAGTAACTATACAACAATTATATGAGATAAAAAGGGAGCAGAATATGGATTCTGTTCTCTTTTTTATGAAATTGTGTAAAAATTCTTGACATATTTTCTAAATAAAGATAAACTATTTACTAGTTAATTAAATGGTTAAACACTAGTTAAGGAGTTATGGTGAAAAAGAGGACGATTTTAGTATTGATGACCAGTGTATTGGCTCTGGTATTAGCTGCTTGTGGCCAAAAGGAAAGCCAGTCAGGTAAAGGGATGAAAATTGTGACCAGTTTTTATCCTATCTATGCCATGGTCAGGGAAGTATCTGGTGACTTGAATGATGTTCGAATGATTCAGTCAAGTAGCGGTATTCACTCCTTTGAGCCTTCAGCAAATGATATTGCTGCCATCTATAATGCAGATGTCTTTGTTTACCATTCTCATACGCTCGAATCTTGGGCAGGAAGTTTGGATCCAAATCTAAAAAAATCTAAAGTTAAGGTTTTGGAGGCTTCTGAAGGAATGACCTTAGATCGTGTTCCAGGATTAGAAGATATGGAAGCGGGTGATGGTGTTGATGAAAAAACGCTTTATGACCCTCATACTTGGTTAGATCCTGAAAAAGCTGTCGAAGAAGCCCAAATTATAGCTGATAAACTTTCAGAGGTTGATAGTGAACACAAAGAAACTTACCAGAAAAATGCGCAAGCCTTTATCAAAAAAGCTCAAGAATTGACTAAGAAATTCCAGCCTAAATTTGAAAAAGCGACTCAGAAAACCTTTGTAACACAACATACGGCCTTTTATTATCTAGCGAAGAGATTTGGACTTAATCAACTTGGTATTGCAGGTATCTCTCCAGAACAAGAACCAAGTCCAAGACAACTAACAGAAATTCAGGAATTTGTAAAAACCTATAAGGTTAAAACAATTTTTACAGAAAGTAACGCTTCTTCAAAAGTAGCTGAAACTCTTGTCAAATCAACAGGTGTGGGTCTTAAAACTCTGAATCCTTTAGAGGCAGACCCACAAAATGACAAGACTTATTTAGAAAATCTTGAAGAAAATATGAGTGTTCTAGCAGAAGAATTGAAATGAGGAGATTATGAAAATAAATAAGAAGAAACTTGCTGCTGGTGCAGCTGTCGTCCTTTCTTTAAGTCTTTGTATTTATGCATTGAATCAACATCAGACAGGAGAGAACAAAGATACGAATCGTGTATCTTATGTCGATGGAAAACAAGACACTCCAAAAACAGAGACACAAACACCAGAGCAAGTCAGCAAAAAAGAAGATATCCAGGCTGAACAAATTGTTGTGAAAATCACCGATCAAGGTTATGTGACTTCACACGGTGATCATTTCCATTATTACAATGGGAAAGTTCCTTTTGATGCGATTTTCAGTGAAGAACTTTTGATGAAAGATGCCAATTATCAACTGAAAGACGCTGATATTGTTAACGAAGTCAAAGGTGGTTACATTATCAAGGTGGATGGTAAATATTATGTTTACCTTAAGGATGTGGCACATGCGGATAACGTTCGTTCGAAGGACGAAATTGAACGCCAAAAACAAGGTCATACTCACGATGTACCAACATCTAATAGTGCAGTGGCGCTTGCTCAATCTCAAGGTCGCTATACTACTGATGATGGCTACATCTTTAATGCATCTGATATTATAGAGGATACTGGTGATGCTTATATCGTCCCTCACGGAGGGCATTACCACTACATTCCAAAGAGTTCCTTGTCTGCTAGTGAATTGGCTGCAGCTCAAGCTTACCTCTCTGGAACTAGAAATCAGCCTAGTGTGACTGACTATCGTCCAAGTACAAATGGGACTGGTCAAACTACCAAGCCTATTCAACAGACTGAAATACCAAGTAATAAAGCCGAGAGTCTTCAAAGTCTATTACAGCAGCTCTATGCTCTTCCAAGTACTCAACGATATGCTGAATCGGATGGTTTGACTTTTGACCCTGCTAAGATTTTAAGCAGAACACCAAGTGGTGTAGCGATTCCTCATGGAAATCACTATCATTTCATTCCCTATACAAAGCTTTCTGCATTAGAAGAAAAGATTGCGAGAATGATTCCTTTGTCCAGTGACAATGTAGAACCAACACCATTGGAGAATCCAAGCAAACCAGCAGAAAAACCTACTCAGCAAAACCATCATCATGAGCAAGATGGTGACCATAGAAGTCAGGACCTTAAGCATGAAAGGCATGGACATGATGGAGATGGACATGACCACCATCATGATGAAGACCATGATCATGGTTTTGATGCCAATCGTGTCATCAGTGAAGATGCGGCAGGCTTTGTTATGTCACACGGTGATCATAATCATTACTTCTTCAAGAAGGATTTGACAGCAGAGCAAATTAAGTCGGCTCAAGATCATTTAAGAGGTAAGACGCCAGTAACACCAAGTCCAGCCCATGATGATCACGATGAAGATACACACGGTCATCACCATGACGAACATGGCCATGATTTCGATGTCAATCGAATTATCAGTGAAGATGCGGCAGGCTTTGTCATGACTCATGGTGACCACAATCATTACTTCTTTAAGAAAGATCTAACACCAGAACAAATCAAGGCGGCGCAGGATCATTTGAGAGGTAAAACTCCAGTAACACCAAGCCCAGCCCATGATGATGAACATGATAAAGATAATCATGGTCGCAAACATGATGAAGACCATGATCACGGTTTTGATGCTAATCGTGTCATCAATGAGGATGAGCAAGGTTTTGTCATGAGTCATGGTGACCACAATCATTACTTTTTCAAGAAAGACTTGACAGCAGACCAAATTAAGGCTGCACAAGATCATTTAAGAGCTAAGACGCCAGCAACACCAAGCCCAGCCCATGATGATGAACACGATAACGATAATCATGGCCACAAACATGATGAAGACCATGCTCACGGTTTTGATGCCAATCGTGTCATCAGTGAGGATGAGCAAGGTTTTGTCATGAGTCACGGAGACCACAATCATTACTTCTTCAAGAAAGATTTGACAGCAGAGCAAATTAAGGCCGCCCAAGACCATTTGAAAACACACCATGATGCAGAGCCTGTAAAACCTCTTGCTAAAACAGTAGAGTCTTTCTCAAGAGATGCTAGTGATGAAGAAAAAATTGCTTATATCTCTAAAACTTATGGAGTTCCACTTGAAGCGATTAGAATTTCAAACGGATTCTTTGTCTTTGGAAATCCAGACCAAGCCTACGATCCAACTCATATTCATCCATATGCTGTTCGTAAGGAACATGTTCGTTTGCCGCTACAAACTGGCAATCCAGAACTTGATTTCCTAAATGAACTCTATACGACTGCTTTGCGAGATGGTGTGTCTCCTTATAGCTTACAGGTAGAAAATGGTAGTTTTGTGATTCCTCATGGCGACCACAATCACTACATCAAGGTTCAAACTAAGGGATATGAAGTGGCTTTGAAAAACAAGATTCCAGCCCTACAATCTAACTATCAACCTGGAGCTTTTGATGAGAAGGCAGTCTTGGCAAAAGTAGATCAACTTCTAGCTGATAGCAGAAGCATCTATAAAGACAAGCCTATCGAACAAAGACAGATTGAGTTAGCCTTAGGTCAGTTTACTGAGAACATGAAGAAACTGGCAACTAACTCTACAGCAGGTTATCTTGCAACACTTGATCTCTTTGATAAGCAGTATATCCATATTGATGAGAGTGTCAAGCCTACTGAAACAAGTGCTTTAGATAAAAAATATCAAGCCTTGATTGATAAAATCAATACACTGGATACAGACTCTTATGGACTTCCAAAGAAAGATCTTCTCGTTCGACTCCAAGAGGCTAAGTTGGTAAAAGATGAGGCTGGTTTAGCAGCGGTTGAATCACAACTTCAAGCTCTTCAAGACTTTAATGACCGAACAGGTGTTACAACAGTGGAATACATCAAGTATTTCTACGAACACGTAAATGACGGTCGTTTGAGTGATGAACTTCGAAACAAAGTCGCTCAGTTGACTTGGACCTTGTATCAATCTCAATCCTTCCTTAAGGCAGCAGAATTGAACAAATTATTCCCAAATATCTATCAAGCAAAACAAGAAGTGGAAGAAGCGTTGAAAGCTCAGCCAACTACTGCGAAATCAAGTCAGACAGTTCTAGATACTGAAAAAGTTGATAACCAAACTGCCAAGACAGCTATTTATGGATTCTTGAAAGAATTGTACGGAGACTTTATGCCTGAAGAACATGTCAATCATGTTAGCAAGGAAGAAGTAGAAAGCCTCTTGAGCAAGGCAAATCAACTCTTGGAACAAATCCAAGAAGAAGGAATCAGACAATCCTTGGCAGAAGAAGTAGAAAATCTCAAAGTTGCTACAAACAAGGCTGATGCAGACTTGGATGAAGTAAATAGTCAGGTAAAAGATGTCTTGACTCGTATTGCTAGCGCTCTTCAACAAGAGAAAGAAAATGCTGAGCAAGATCCTCAGACACTTGTACTCTATCAAAAACTTTACGATATCCTCATGTCACTTCACGCTTACTTAGAAAACAATAAGGGTTCTGATGCAGACTTTGATAAGGTGGATGCATTACTAGATCAACTTTCTACTAAGAGTAAAGACAAAGCTGCTTTACTTGAGTTGACAAAAGCTATTCTAGTTTTGAATCAAGAAATCAAGTCAAAATCAAGCGCAAGTGAAGAAGCAACTCCAGCAACAAATGCCGAAGCAAATGGTGATAACACCAGTGCTGAGAACCGACCAAACGTAGCTGTAGAATCTAACAGTGAAACTGCTAGCGACGAAAACAAACCAAGCAACACAAGAGATTCTAAGCCTGCTGAATCAGCTTCAGAAAAGGAAACAACAGAATCTACAACAAGTACTGGAAATCAAGAAAAACCAGCAGAATAAAAAGAAAGGCGAAGTAGCTGAGCTACCTCGTCTTTTTAGTCTCTATAAGCGACGATACCAATGATGGTATCAACTGCACGTTCCATGGTCTGAAGGCTGACGTATTCAAAACGTCCGTGCATATTTTCTCCTCCTGCAAAGATATTGGGAGTTGGGATTCCCATAAAGGAAATCTTAGAGCCGTCTGTCCCTCCACGGATTGGTTCGATAATAGGAGTGATCCCCAAATCTTCCATAACGGCTTTAGCAATGGTAATTGGAGTCATATCTTTTTCAATGACTTCTTTCATATTGTAGTACTGGTCTGTCAAGTTTAGAGTGACACGGTCGCTACCAAGTTCTTGATTCATCTTATCAGCGATAGACTGCATAGCTACTTTACGCGCTTCAAAGGCATCTTTTTCAAAATCACGAATGATGTAGCTTGCACGCGCCTCCTCAACGCTTCCAGCAACATCCATAAGATGATAGAAACCTTGGTAGCCATCAGTTAACTCAGGTCGGTCATTCTCTGGAAGTTGATTATGAAAATCAATTGCTAGCTGAAGAGCGTTGACCATCTGACCTTTGGCAGTACCAGGGTGGACATTGCGTCCTTGGAAATGCAATTCAGCACCGGCTGCTGAGAAAGTCTCGTACTGAAGTTCGCCTAGTGGGCCACCATCAACTGTGTAGGCAAAATCAACATCAAAATCTTCTGCATCAAATTTATTAGCACCAACACCGATTTCCTCATCTGGTCCAAAACCAACACGAATTTCACAGTGCTTGATTTCAGGATGGGCAGTTAGATATTCAATGGCTGTCATAATCTCAGCAATTCCTGACTTGTCATCAGCACCTAGCAAGGTTGTTCCATCGGTTGTGATGAGTGTTTGTCCTGGATATTTTTCAAGACTCTTGAAGTCAGCCGGATCTAATTTGAAACCAGAATTCCCTAGTTCAATCACACCACCATCGTAGTTTTCAATTACCTGTGGATTGACTCCTTCGGCATTAAAATCAGCAGTATCCATGTGGGAGATGAAGCCAATCTTACGTGTTAACGATGGATCGTTGGCTGGCAAGGTTCCAATTGCAAAACCATTTGGTAGATAATAAACATTTTGTAATCCAACACGTTTCATTTCAGGAATTAGGACATTTGTCGCGAAGTCAACCTGACTCTGCGTACTTGGAGTAGTAGTAGAGTGTTCATCAGAGCGCGTGTTGACCTTAACGTAGGTTAAGAAGCGGTCCAAGAGATTGGGGTAAGTCATAAAAAACTCCTTTTGAATTCATTTTTTCCATTGTATCATATAAAGAAAAGAAAAACAAAAGACAGAAGTTAGGGAAATTCTTTGTGTTAGCGTTTACTTATCAACGAATTAATGATAAAATAAACTTGATAAAAACATCACAAGGAAGCAATTATGAAAAAAGCAATTTTAATGATGACTTTCGGTTCGCCAGAAGAGATTACCTTTGAAGGTGTGGCTGATTTTTTCACAAATATTCGTCGTGGAGTGAGACCTCAAGACCACGAGATTCAAACACTCTATGATAATTATGTACGTATTGGAGGTACGCCTCTGCAAAGAATTACCCGTGAAGAAGTTGCCTTAGTAGAAGCTAGACTGGGGAATGAGTATAGTGTCTATTTTGCCAATAAATTTTCCAAACCTTTTATTCCAGATGTGATTGGTCAGATGGAAGAAGATGGAATCGAGCAGTGTATTTGCTTGATTTTGGAGCCCCATTATTCTTTTTATTCTGTCATGGGATACGAGAAATTTTTAGAAAGCAAACAAATTCAATTTTTGGTTATTAAGGATTGGTATCAAGAAGAAGCGCTCTTAAACTATTGGGCTGATGAAATTGCTAAGATTTTAAAAGAAGAAGTAAAGCAGGATAGCTTTAAAGTCATCTTTTCAGCCCATAGTGTTCCTATTTTTGCCTTGGATTTTGGTGATCCTTATATCGATCAAATCTTTGAAAATAGCAAGTTAGTTGCTGAAAAATTAGGTTTGAGTTCCGAGCAATATACAAATACTTGGCAAAGTGAGAGTGATATCGGTATTCCTTGGATTAAGCCAGATGTATTAGAGTACCTCAGAGAACAGACAGAACATCCAGACCATTATATTTTTGTACCAATCAGCTTTATCAGTGAGCACATTGAAGTCTTGTTTGATAACGATGTGGAATGTTATGAGATATGTCAGGAATTGGGTGTCAACTACCATCGTCCACCAATGCCAAATACGGATTCTCGCTTGATTGATGCCTTGGTCAATACAGTCAGAGCCAATGAAGATCAAGAGTTTAAGGAATTTCTCCCAGAAGAAGAAACCTTTGATGAGTTAGTTCCTTCAGATGAGACGAAAAACATTTTGGCCGAATCTCAAGATTTACAAATGCCTGAATTTGTGAAAAAACTGATTGAGAAAAAAGGTCGTGAGAATGTTAAGATGCCTTATCTTATCAAGAAAATGCTTGAGAAAGCAGGTAAATTACCAAAAGAGTAAAGAAAAAAGGATTTAGCTTTGCGCTAGATCCTTTAATAGATTATTTTTTCTCAAGAAGAGCTTTGATTTCTTGAAGTACTTCCAACTCAGTTGGAGCAGCTGGAGCTTCCTCAGCAGCTTCTTCTTTCTTAGTAAGGCTTTGAGCTTTTTCAATACCTTTAATAACGAAGAAGAGAACAGTACCGATAACTAGGAAGTTGATAACAGCACTCAAGAATTTACCATATGTAACACCATTCCAAGCAAGATCAGCGATGTTTTGTACTTTCGCAGCTTCCAAGGCTGGTTTCAAAATAAGTGGAGTGATGATATCGTTAACAAGTGATGTAACGATTGCACCAAAAGCAGAGGCAATGATCACACCGACAGCAAGGTCAACAACATTACCACGAAGCAAAAATGCTTTAAGATCTTTTAACATTTTCATTTTCCCTTTCAAAAAATTTTTACTCTTAATTATATATTAATTAAGAAGCTCTTGCAAGGTATATGCTTAAATTTTTTCTTATTTTTTAAAAATAAATACCTTACTAAAAATGTAATTGAGGATAATTATTAAGAATTGTGAAATAACTGTTTCAATACTATTAACTTTGTCAATATTATCATTTACAAATTGTCCGATAATATTAGGAAATTGGCTTACAAAGAGAAAAGTTAAAAACAAGTCTAACAGAAAAGTAGAAAGACGTGCTATAGTAAATTTTACTAAACGGATTGACCAATTCTGTCTAGCTTGCTTAAACACGATTGTATCATTTGTGATAAAGGCAAAGAGGATACCGATAATATTTGCTAGTCCAGTAGCGAGAAGTTCTCTATGAGTTAGTTGATAAATGACTAATCTAGATAGAATGGAGACAAGAGTAGTAGCTATACCAAAAAAAAGATAGGCTAAGAGCTCATTCACGAAGAGACTTTGAATGCGTTTTTTCATGCTTTTAGTATAGCATAAAGCAGGCTATTGTGCTATACTAGTAAGGTTGATTCAAGCAACCCTTGGTGCTTAGCTTCTTTCACCAAGCATATTATACGCGGGAAACCGCCAAAGGAGAAAAGATGAAAAAATTAACCATTCGTGATGTAGCAGATATTGCAATCGTTGCTGCTATCTATGTCGTTTTAACTGTCACACCACCCCTAAATGCCATCAGCTATGGTGCTTATCAGTTTCGTATTTCAGAAATGATGAACTTTATGGCTTTTTACAATCCTAAGTACATCATCGCAGTTACTATCGGTTGTATGATTGCTAATTTCTTTAGCTTCGGACCGCTAGATGTCTTTGTTGGTGGTGGATCAACCTTAGTATTCCTCAGTCTAGGTGTTTGGCTTTTTGCAAAATACAGCAAGGATTATCTTTTTAACGGTTTGATTCGAAAAGATCATTTCTTCTTCTCAATCCTCTTTTCAATTTCTATGTTTACTATCGCTGCCGAGTTGAATATCGTAGCGCAATTACCATTTTTCCTTACTTGGTTTACAACAGGGATTGGTGAATTTGCCTCATTGATTATTGGAGCGATTATTATCGGTAAAATTGGTCGTCGAATCGATTTAAGCAAATAGAATTAGATAAGCTAGGTAGCTCTTACCTGGCTTTTTCTTATGGAAAATTTCTAGGGAAACTTGACAAGATTTTCTAACTATAGTATACTTTTTAAGTAAGCTGATTTAGCTCAGTTGGCAGAGCGCATCCATGGTAAGGATGAGGTCGCCGGTTCAATCCCGGCAATTAGCATAAAGTAGACAGAAAAGCCCTTGATTTACAGGGGTTTTTGTTATGTTTACCCCAAATTTTTCAAGGATATTTCTTATTCAGCTGTGTAAATGAAACTAACACTCAATGATAATCAAAAAGCAAACTAGGAAGCTAGCCGCAGATTGCTCAAAGCACTGCTTTGAGGTTGTAGATAAGACTGACGAAGTCAGCTCAAAACATGTTTTTGAGGTTGTAGATGAAACTGATGAAGTCAGTAACCATACCTACGGTAAGGCGACGCTGACGAAGTTTGAAGAGATTTTCGAAGAGCATAAAGAGTTTCGTCTGTTGACAAAAGTCATTCTCTTTAGTAGAATAGAAGATGCGATGAGTCGATAGGTAGTCTTCGGACTACTATTGAGCATAAGGAGGTCATAACGCAGGAGCGGACCTTGATGAGTTGTGTGAACCTGCTCATCACATGAAGATGCCTCTTAGTCCCTAGTCTAGAGACTGGGGATTTTTATTTTCCAAAAAATGATGAAAAAGCTTTGCAATTCATGGAAAAAGTAGTATAATACATCTATTATAGAAATTTTTAGAAAATTCCGAAAGAGGTTATTTATGGGATATACAGTTGCTGTAGTCGGCGCGACAGGTGCTGTCGGAGCTCAGATGATAAAAATGTTGGAAGAATCAACACTTCCAATCGATAAAATTCGTTTACTTGCTTCTGCACGTTCAGCAGGCAAGACTTTGAAATTTAAAGATCAAGATATTACGATTGAAGAGACGACTGAAACAGCTTTTGAAGGAGTTGATATTGCACTCTTTTCAGCAGGTGGTTCTACATCAGCTAAGTATGCACCATACGCAGTGAAAGCTGGAGCGGTAGTAGTAGATAATACATCTTACTTCCGTCAAAATCCAGATGTTCCTTTGGTTGTTCCAGAGGTCAATGCTCATGCACTTGATGCCCACAATGGGATTATTGCCTGCCCTAACTGTTCAACAATTCAAATGATGGTGGCTCTTGAGCCAGTTCGCCAAAAATGGGGTTTGGACCGTATCATTGTTTCAACTTACCAAGCAGTTTCAGGTGCTGGTATGGGAGCAATTCTTGAGACACAACGTGAACTTCGTGAAGTCTTGAATGATGGTGTAACCCCACGTGATTTGCATGCGGAAATCTTACCTTCAGGTGGTGACAAGAAACATTATCCTATCGCCTTCAATGCTCTTCCACAAATCGATGTCTTCACTGACAATGATTACACTTACGAAGAGATGAAGATGACTAAGGAAACTAAGAAAATTATGGAAGATGATAGCATTGCAGTATCTGCAACGTGTGTGCGTATTCCAGTCTTGTCAGCTCACTCTGAGTCTGTTTACATCGAAACAAAAGAAGTGGCTCCAATCGAAGAAGTAAAAGCAGCTATCGCAGCTTTCCCAGGTGCTGTCCTTGAAGATGATGTGGCTCATCAAATCTATCCTCAAGCCATTAATGCAGTGGGTTCACGTGATACCTTTGTTGGTCGTATCCGTAAAGACTTGGATGCAGAAAAAGGAATTCACATGTGGGTTGTTTCAGATAACCTGCTCAAAGGTGCTGCTTGGAACTCAGTTCAGATTGCAGAAACTCTTCATGAACGTGGCTTGGTTCGTCCAACGGCCGAATTGAAATTTGAATTAAAATAGTCATATCGTTTAGGAGTTCAGATGAACTCCTTCTTTGAAATAGAGAGGTGTTTCTCATGTCTTATAAAGATTTAAAAGAGTGTAAAATCATCACAGCCTTTATTACCCCCTTCCATGAGGATGGTTCCATCAATTTTGATGCCATTCCAGCCTTGATTGAGCATTTGTTGGCGCATCATACAGACGGAATTCTCCTTGCAGGGACCACTGCTGAGAGTCCAACCTTGACCCACGATGAAGAGTTGGAACTGTTTGCGGCTGTACAAAAGATTGTCAATGGACGTGTGCCTTTGATTGCGGGTGTGGGTACCAATGATACGCGTGACTCTATCGAGTTTGTCAAAGAAGTAGCAGAATTTGGTGGTTTCGCAGCTGGGCTTGCTATTGTTCCTTACTACAACAAACCTTCTCAAGAAGGAATGTATCAGCATTTTAAGGCGATTGCAGATGCTTCTGACCTACCAATTATTATCTATAACATTCCAGGTCGTGTGGTTGTCGAATTAACTCCAGAAACTATGCTTCGCTTGGCTGACCATCCAAATATTATCGGTGTCAAAGAATGTACTAGCTTGGCTAATATGGCTTACTTGATTGAGCACAAACCTGAAGAATTCTTGATTTATACAGGTGAGGATGGAGATGCTTTCCATGCCATGAACCTTGGTGCGGATGGGGTTATTTCTGTTGCCTCTCATACAAATGGGGATGAAATGCACGAGATGTTTACTGCCATTGCAGAAAGCGATATGAAGAAAGCCGCAGCAATTCAGCGTAAATTCATTCCTAAGGTTAATGCCCTCTTCTCTTATCCAAGTCCTGCTCCAGTTAAAGCTGTTCTTAACTATATGGGATTTGAAGCTGGCCCAACACGCTTACCTCTAGTTCCAGCACCAGAAGAAGATGCCAAACGCATTATCAAAGTCGTCGTTGATGGCGACTACGAAGCAACTAAGGCAACTGTAACAGGTGTCTTAAGACCAGATTACTAATAAAGACAATAAAATCCATGACCGCAACAACGATCATGGATTTTTCTTATTTTCCTAAACAGAATTGGCTAAAGAGTTGGGTAATGAGTTCATCAGGAGCAGCATCCCCAGTGATTTCTCCGAGGATTTCCCAAGTACGAGTCAAATCAACTTGAAGCAAATCAACAGGCATCCCCAGTTCAAGACCTTCATTAACAGCTTGTAGGCTTTCAACAGCTTTTTCAATCAGGGAAATGTGACGTGCATTTGATAGGTATGTTGCGTCTTGCTCAACCAAACCAGCATTTTCAAAGAAGAGGTTGTTAATACATTCTTCAATCTTATCAATATTTTGGTTTTTTAGGACTGAAATACGAATAACGTCTTCAGGTAGTTCCGAAGTTTCAATCGCTTCAGGAAGGTCGGTTTTATTAAGAAGAATAATACGGTTTGTATCTTGGCTAATCTCAAGAAGTTGTCGGTCTTGGGCAGTTAAGGGCTCGCTAGCGTTTAGTACTAGCAGAACCAAGTCAGCTTCCTTAAGAGCTTTTTTCGAACGCTCGACACCGATTTGCTCCACGATATCATCCGTTTCGCGGATACCAGCTGTATCAATCAATTTTAGAGGAACGCCGTTGATGTTGACGTATTCTTCGATGACATCACGTGTCGTACCAGCAATATCTGTAACGATAGCCTTGTCCTCACGCAAGAGGTTGTTGAGAAGGCTAGATTTTCCAACGTTGGGACGACCGATGATGGCTGTGGAAATTCCTTCACGAAGGATTTTACCGCGACGGGCTGTTCTAAGGAGATTGGTTAGTAATTGTTCAAACTCTATGGTCTTCTCACGGACAACTGCAGTAGTAGCTTCCTCAACATCGTCATACTCAGGATAGTCGATATTGACCTCGACTTGGGCAAGTGTATTGAGGATTTCTTGACGGGTATTATTGATAAGATCAGAAAGGGAACCATCCAATTGTTTGACTGCAATGTTCATGGCCTTGTCAGTCTTGGCACGGATGATATCCATCACTGCTTCAGCTTGTGTCAAGTCTACGCGACCGTTTAGAAAGGCACGTTTGGTAAATTCACCAGGCTCAGCCAACCGAGCTCCTTCACGGATCGCTAGTTGGAGAATCTCATTGGTCACCGCAATCCCACCGTGGGTGTTAATCTCGATAATATCTTCACGAGTGAAGGTTTTTGGAGATTTCATGGCTCCCACCATGACCTCGTCCATGACTTTACCAGTCAGAGGATCAACAATGTGACCGTAGTTGAGAGTGTGGCTAGTAACCTTGCTCAAGTCTTTTCCTTTAAAAATCTTTTGCGCAATAGCAAAACTTTCTGTTCCGCTCAGACGGACAATACCGATAGCCCCTTCGCCTAGTGGAGTAGAGATAGCAGCGATGGTATCAAATTCACGTGTAATCATAATGTTTCCTTTAATTAATAGCTCTTTTCTTGGAAATTTTTCCAAGTCTCTTTTCAAATTGTAACAAATTTGGACTATTTCTTCAATGGATGCTACTTGGAGATTGAAAAAGCCTAAGCAATTCTGCTTAAGCTAGATTATTTGGTGCGCATTTCACCTTGAGGGAAGTAAGTTCCTTCTGGCATGTCGTTGATGATGACATGGACAGCAGATTGAGGTGCTCCAGTGTTGCGAACAACAGCTTCTGTTACTTCCTTAGCAAGAGCCTTCTTTTGCTCGAGCGTGCGTCCTTCAAATAAATCGATGCGTACAAATGGCATAATAGCTTCCTCCACTAGTTTTTGATTTCTTCTATTTTACCACATTTTGCCGTTTAAAGCTTAAGAAAATTATGATATACTAGAATGTGGCAAAAATTTAGAAATGGACGTGAAGCAAGAAACATGGCACAGTTATATTATCGTTATGGGACCATGAACTCAGGTAAGACTATTGAGATTCTCAAGGTGGCCTATAACTATGAGGAGCAAGGAAAAGGTGTTGTGATTATGACTTCAGCTCTGGATACGCGTGATGGTGTTGGCTATGTGTCGAGTCGGATTGGTATGAAACGTCCTGCCATTGCGATTGAGGAGGCGACGGATATCTTTGGCTATATCCGAGACCTACCAGAAAAGCCTTACTGTGTTTTGGTCGATGAAGCCCAGTTTCTCAAGCGTCACCATGTTTACGATCTAGCTCGTGTTGTGGACGAGTTAGATATACCCGTCATGGCATTTGGTTTGAAAAATGACTTTCGCAATGAACTGTTCGAAGGTTCCAAGTATCTCTTGCTGTTAGCAGATAAGATTGATGAGATTAAGACCATTTGCCAGTATTGCAAGAAAAAGGCGACTATGGTTTTGCGTACGCAAGATGGACTGCCCGTTTATGATGGTGAGCAGATTCAGATTGGTGGCAATGAAACCTATATCTCAGTTTGCCGTAAACATTATTTTGCGCCAATGATAACCTCTAACAAGGAGCAAAACTATGACAATTGAACTAAGAGATGTTACAATGGAAAATTATTTTGATGTTTTGAATTTGGATATCAAGGAATATCAAAAACAATTCATTGCAACCAACGCAATTAGTTTAGCTGAAGCATACGTCTACACTAAAAATGGAGATTTTGTAGCTCCATTGGCAGTTTATGATAATGATGCAATTATAGGTTTTGTGATGATAGCTTATGATAAAAAGATCGGAATTAGTAGTGGAAATTATTTACTATTTCGTTTTATGATTGATAAGAATTTTCAAAATCAAGGATATTTTAAACCAATTATGGATAAAGTACTAGACTATGTTCGGACAGCGCCAGCAGGTTTAAGCAATAAACTTTGGTTGTCTTATGAACCAGAAAATGAACATGCAAGATATTGTTACCTTAGTTATGGATTTAAAGAAACTGGGGAAATATCCGAGAACGAAGTAGTAGCAATCTATGATTTAACAATTGAGAAATAAGGAGAAAAAATGAACATCTATGATCAACTACAAGCTGTAGAAGACCGTTATGAAGAATTAGGAGAGTTGCTCAGTGACCCAGATGTGGTTTCGGACACCAAGCGTTTCATGGAGCTCTCAAAAGAAGAGGCTTCAACTCGTGATACAGTAACAGCCTACCGTGAGTACAAACAAGTCCTTCAAAACATCGTTGACGCTGAAGAAATGATTAAGGAATCAGGTGGAGATGCTGACTTGGAAGAGATGGCCAAGCAAGAGCTCAAAGATGCCAAGGCTGAAAAAGAAGAATACGAAGAAAAACTGAAAATCTTGCTCCTTCCAAAGGATCCAAACGATGACAAGAATATAATCCTTGAGATCCGTGGCGCCGCTGGTGGAGACGAAGCAGCACTTTTCGCTGGAGATCTTTTAACCATGTACCAAAAGTATGCGGAAGCCCAAGGCTGGCGCTTTGAAGTCATGGAGGCTTCTATGAATGGTGTCGGTGGTTTCAAAGAAGTCGTTGCCATGGTTTCAGGTCAGTCGGTTTACTCTAAGCTTAAATACGAATCAGGTGCCCACCGTGTGCAACGTGTTCCTGTGACAGAAAGCCAAGGCCGTGTTCATACATCAACTGCCACAGTTCTTGTCATGCCTGAAGTCGAAGAAGTAGAATACGATATTGATCCAAAAGACCTTCGTGTTGATATCTATCACGCCTCTGGTGCTGGTGGACAGAACGTCAATAAGGTTGCGACTGCCGTTCGTATCGTTCACTTGCCAACCAATATCAAGGTTGAGATGCAGGAAGAACGTACCCAGCAGAAAAACCGTGAAAAAGCCATGAAAATCATCCGTGCACGTGTGGCTGACCACTTTGCTCAGATTGCTCAAGATGAGCAAGATGCTGAGCGTAAGTCAACGATTGGTACTGGGGACCGTTCAGAACGAATCCGTACTTATAACTTCCCACAAAACCGTGTCACAGACCACCGTATCGGCTTAACCCTCCAAAAACTAGATACGATTTTGTCTGGAAAATTGGACGAAGTTGTGGATGCCTTGGTGCTCTATGACCAAACACAAAAATTAGAAGAATTAAACAAATAATGAAATTAGCTCAATTATTTTCAGATTTTGAAGAAGAGTTGGTTAGACAAGGAGAGGAAGCTGAAAGCCTCTCTTTTGTCTATCGTAGCCTGAAAAATTTCTCTTTTACGGACTTTGTCTTTGCTCTGCAGCAGGAAGTGACGGAAGAGGAAGAAGTATTTGTAAAAGGAATTTTCCAACAGTTAGCAGCTCATAAACCTGCCCAGTATATTATAGGTCGGGCAGATTTTTATGAAATGCAGTTAACAGTTGATGAGCGAGTATTGATCCCTCGTCCAGAAACAGAGGAGTTGGTTGAGCTTATCCTGGCTGAAAATCCTGAGGCGAATCTTTCAGTTCTGGATATTGGAACAGGTAGTGGAGCTATTGCTCTCGCCTTAGCAAAAAATAGACCAGCTTGGTCAGTAACAGCAGCAGACATTTCCCAAGAGGCTCTAGATGTAGCTAACGAAAATGCTAAAAATCAAAGTCTTCAAATATTTTTTAAAAAATCTGACTGTTTTACAGAAATTTCTGAAAAATATGATATAATTGTTTCCAATCCACCCTATATCTCTCGTGAAGATGAGTCAGAGGTTGGCTTGAATGTCTTGCATTCGGAACCTTATCTAGCTCTCTTTGCAGACGAGGATGGCCTAGCTATTTACCGTAGAATTGCGGAAGATGCAAAAGACTATCTCAAAGATGGTGGTAAGATTTATCTTGAAATTGGATACAAGCAAGGTCAAAGTGTTCCCGAACTCTTTAGGAAACAGCTTCCTGAAAAACGAGTACGAACGCTCAAGGACCAGTTTGGTCAAGATAGGATGGTTGTAGTTGATGATGGACAGGATTAGACAAGAGTTGGAAAATAGTGGAGCTGTCGTTCTTCCTACAGAGACAGTTTACGGTCTCTTTGCCAAGGCTCTAGACGAAAAAGCAGTTGACCATGTTTACCAACTTAAACGTCGTCCAAGAGACAAGGCGCTTAACCTCAATATCGCCTCTCTCAAGGACATTTTGCACTTTTCTAAGAATCAGCCAACTTATCTACAAAAACTTGTAGAGACCTTTTTACCAGGTCCCTTGACCCTTATTCTCGAAGCTAATGACCGAGTTCCCTATTGGGTCAATTCTGGTCTTGCAACTGTTGGATTTCGGATGCCTAGTCATCCCATTACCCTTGATTTGATTCGAGAGACAGGTCCCTTGATTGGGCCGTCTGCCAATATTTCAGGTCAGGCAAGTGGAGTGACCTTTAATCAAATTCTAGAGGATTTTGACCAAGAGGTTCTGGGTTTGGAAGACGATCCTTTTCTAACTGGACAGGATTCAACTATTTTGGATTTGTCTGGAGACAAGGTGAAAATCTTACGCCAAGGGGCCATTAAGCGAGAAGATATTCTTGCTCGGTTGCCAGAGATTTCTTTTGAGGAGGAATGAGATGTTAAGAGACTTAAGAGAAACTGATGTGAAAGCAATATGTGAGATCAACCAAGATGCTTTGGGCTATTCTTTTAGTCCAGAGGAAACGGCTAGTCAATTAGCTAGACTATCTCAGGATTCCCATCATTTCTTACTTGCTTATGAGGATGAATCTACTCATGCCTTGCTTGGATATGTCCACGCTGAGGTCTATGAATCACTTTATTCTAAAGCAGGATTTAATATTTTAGCTTTAGCAGTTTCACCTCAAGCACAAGGGCAAGGTATTGGTAAAAGCTTATTACAAGGGTTGGATCAAGAAGCAAAAAGACGTGGTTATGGGTTTATCCGCTTAAACTCTGCCGATCATCGTCTGGGTGCTCATGCATTTTATGAAAAAGTTGGTTATACTTGTGATAAAGTGCAGAAACGATTTATTCGCATCTTTTAGTTTATTTTCTTGTTGCAAAACAAACTAAAGGACCAGTCACACTATAAAGGAGAAGACCTATGATTTTTGACAAAGACGATTTTAAAGCATATGATGCTGATCTCTGGAATGCTATTGCCAAAGAAGAGGAACGCCAACAAAACAACATTGAGTTGATTGCTTCGGAAAACGTAGTTTCCAAGGCAGTTATGGCAGCTCAAGGGTCTATCTTGACGAATAAATACGCTGAAGGTTACCCAGGACGCCGTTATTATGGTGGAACAGATGTAGTAGACGTGGTGGAATCTCTAGCCATTGAACGCGCAAAAGAAATTTTCGGTGCAAAATTTGCCAATGTCCAACCACACTCAGGAAGCCAAGCTAACTGTGCAGCTTACATGGCCTTGATTGAGCCTGGCGATACGGTTATGGGAATGGATTTGGCTGCAGGTGGTCACTTGACTCATGGGGCTCCTGTTAGCTTCTCAGGTCAAACCTACAACTTTGTTTCTTATAGTGTTGATCCTGAAACGGAACTCTTGGATTTTGATGCTATCTTGAAACAAGCCCAAGAAGTAAAACCAAAATTGATCGTAGCAGGTGCTTCAGCCTATTCTCAAATTATCGACTTCTCAAAATTCCGTGAAATCGCAGATGCTGTTGGGGCTAAGCTTATGGTGGATATGGCCCATATCGCTGGTTTGGTTGCAGCTGGTTTTCACCCAAGCCCAGTGCCATACGCTCATATCACTACAACAACGACCCACAAAACTCTTCGTGGCCCACGTGGTGGTTTGATTTTGACCAATGATGAAGACTTAGCTAAGAAAATTAATTCAGCTATTTTCCCAGGTATTCAGGGTGGTCCTTTGGAGCATGTTGTGGCAGCTAAGGCTGTTTCTTTCAAAGAAGTTTTGGATCCAGCCTTCAAGGAATATGCTGCCAATGTTATCAAGAACAGCAAGACTATGGCAGATGTCTTCTTGCAAGACCCTGATTTTCGTATCATTTCTGGAGGAACTGAAAACCACCTCTTCCTAGTGGATGTGACTAAAGTTGTAGAAAACGGCAAAGTTGCTCAAAACTTGCTGGATGAAGTCAATATTACCCTAAATAAAAACTCAATCCCTTACGAAAGCTTGTCACCATTCAAGACAAGTGGTATTCGTATCGGAGCAGCAGCCATTACTGCTCGTGGATTTGGTGAAGAAGAAAGTCGCAAAGTGGCTGAACTTATTATTAAAACCCTTAAGAATGCAGAAAATGAAGCTGTCTTAGAAGAAGTGAGAAGTGCGGTTAAAGAATTAACAGATGCCTTCCCATTATACGAGGACTAAAACTTTTATGGACATTTATATTAAGAAAGCTATTATTCATCAGTTCAGTCCGGATGACACCGACCTGTTCCTAGCGGATAAGTTTCTCAATATTACTCCAAAAATCGAAGAATACTTGCGTAAAAAAATTGAACGTGTGTATTCAGATGAAGCCAAGTCTGGGATTTTCGAGGAAGAAAATCCCTTCTTCAATCATATTACAGACGATTTGTTGGAGACATCAGTAACGCTGGCTAATCTCTGGAAAGAGGAGTTCAGCATTTCCGAAAATCTCAAGACCAATGACTTGATTTTTGTGCAATTTTCTAAAGAAGGTGTAGAACATTTCGCTTTCTTGAGAATTGCCCTGAGGGAGACCTTGACCCACCTTGGTGGAGAAGTTGATAATCCAATCAAGCTAACTCAGAATAACTTGCCTGGATTTGGAACGAGTGCCGACGAAGCCTTGGTGGTTAATCTTCAGAGTCGCAAGTACCACCTGATCGAGAAACGAATTAAGTACAATGGAACTTTTTTGAACTACTTTTCAGACAATCTTCTTGCTGTCGCTCCTAAGATTTCTCCTAAGAAATCTATCAAAGAACTGGAAAAGACAGCCCAGAGAATTGCCGAATCTTTTAATACAGATGATTTTCAATTTCAATCTAAAGTAAAATCAGCGATTTTCAACAACTTAGAAGAAAGCAATGAACTGTCGCCAGAGAAATTGGCCAACGACCTTTTTGACAATAATCTGACGGCTCGTTTGAGCTTTATTGATCAAGTCAAGGAAGCCGTACCAGAGCCTGTTCAATTTGATGAAATTGATGCCAGTCGTCAGCTTAAAAAATTTGAAAACCAAAAACTTTCCTTGTCAAATGGAATTGAGCTTATCGTTCCCAATAACGTCTATCAAGACGCCGAGTCTGTTGAGTTTATCCAAAACGACAATGGAACCTACTCTATCTTAATCAAAAATATCGAGGATATCCAAAGTAAATAATGTTTAAACGAATTCGAAGAGTGCTTGTACTAGCAGTCTTCCTTTTTGCTGGATATAAAGCTTACCGCGTTCACCAAGATGTCAAGCAAGTCATGACCTATCAACCCATGGTGCGAGAAATCTTGAGTGAAAGAGACACCCCAGCAAACGAAGAGCTTGTGCTCGCTATGATTTATACCGAAACAAAAGGAAAAGAAGGCGATGTTATGCAGTCTAGTGAGTCTGCTAGTGGCGCTACCAATACCATCAATGATAATGCCTCTAGCATTCGGCAAGGCGTTCAAACTCTGACAGACAATCTCTATCTGGCCCAGAAGAAGGGGGTAGATGTCTGGACGGCTGTTCAAGCCTACAATTTTGGACCTGCCTATATAGATTTTATCGCCCAAAATGGCAAGGAAAACACCTTAGCTCTGGCCAAACAGTACTCTCGTGATACTGTTGCTCCCTTGCTTGGTAATACCACTGGAAAGACTTATAGTTATATTCACCCCATTTCCGTTTTTCACGGTGCCGAACTCTATGTAAATGGAGGAAACTATTATTATTCTAGACAGGTGCAACTTAACCTTTACATTATCAAATGTTTCACTCTCTTTTCGACATCTGGTTAGTCCAGATGTTTTTGTTATAAGTTTTCTTTAAGATAGATATATTACTCTAGAAAGGTAAAGGAGGAAATTCCCTATGAGAAAGAAACTCTTTCTGTCCAGTGTTGCGGTCTTGTGGGCAGTAACAGCTATGAATAGTGTCCATGCAGCAACAGATGTTCAAAAAGTTATCGATGAAACCTACGTCCAACCTGAATATGTCCTAGGTTCATCATTGTCTGAAGACCAAAAAAATCAAACCCTTAAAAAACTAGGCTACAATGCCTCAACAGACACCAAAGAACTCAAGACCATGACACCTGATGTCTATTCTAAGATTATGAATGTGGCCAATGACCCTAGCTTACAATTGTATTCATCAGCCAAGATTCAAAAGCTAGGGGACAAATCGCCACTTGAGGTCAAGATTGAAACACCTGAAAACATCACTAAGGTAACTCAGGATATGTACCGAAATGCAGCCGTAACTTTGGGTGTGGAACACGCCAAAATCACTGTAGCAGCCCCCATTCCAGTTACAGGAGAAAGTGCTTTAGCAGGGATTTATTATTCGCTAGAGGCTAATGGAGCCAAGGTACCGCAAGCCAATAAAGATTTGGCTCAAGAAGAGTTGAAGGCTTTGTCAGATATCAATGCTGAAAACAAGGACAAAACTGGCTATGATGCTAATAAATTAAACGTTGCCCTAGCCGATATCAAGTCAGGACTCGCCAAAGCTAAAGAAAGCAAGGGAAATCTGACAGAGGAAGATGTTCGTAAAATTGTTGAAGATACCTTAAAAAATTACAAACTTGATCAGGTTATAACAGGAAACCAGATCAATATCATCATCAACTTTGCTTTGAATCTCTCAAAGAGTGATATCCTCAGTAATACAGACTTCACTAAAACCTTGAATGACCTTAAACAAAGTATTGTTTCACAAGCTGGCGACAGTTTTAAAAATATCAACCTTAACTTTGATGCGGATAAGGCGCTAGAGGATGGCGGGAACTTCTTAAGCTCCCTCTGGCAAGCCATTGTCAACTTCTTCAAGAGTTTTGGTTCTTAAGAAATTTCATGGTATAATAGATGGTAACCGTAACGTTGCCGTCTTTTTTGTCGGCCAATAGAAAGAGAAGAGAATGTTAAAGAAAAATGATATTGTAGAAGTTGAAATTGTGGACTTGACCCATGAGGGTGCAGGAGTTGCCAAGGTGGATGGTTTGGTATTTTTTGTTGAGAATGCTTTACCGAGTGAAAAAATCCTCATGCGTGTCCTCAAGGTTAATAAAAATATTGGTTTTGGGAAGGTTGAAGAATACCTTGTCCAGTCGCCACACCGTAATCAAGATCTAGATTTGGCTTACCTGCGTTCAGGAATCGCGGATTTAGGTCATCTTGCCTATCCAGAACAGCTTAAGTTTAAAACCAAGCAAGTTAAGGACAGTCTCTACAAGATTGCAGGAATTGCTGATGTAGAGGTTGCTGAAACGCTTGGTATGGAAAATCCAATCAAGTATCGCAATAAGGCGCAGGTGCCAGTTCGTCGAGTGAATGGTGTCTTGGAAACAGGATTTTTCCGTAAGAATTCCCATGACCTCATGCCTCTAGAAGATTTCTTTATCCAGGATCCTGTGATTGATGAGGTAGTAGTAGGACTACGTGACTTGCTCCGTCGTTATGACCTGAAACCTTATGATGAAAAGGAACAATCTGGCTTGATTCGAAATCTTGTGGTGCGTCGTGGACACTATTCTGGACAAATAATGGTAATTTTGGTAACAACTCGTCCCAAAGTTTTTCGTGTTGACCAATTGATTGAACAACTGATTAAGCAGTTCCCAGAGATTGTCTCTGTTATGCAAAGTATCAATGACCAGAACACTAATGCTATTTTTGGTAAGGAATGGCGTACGCTTTATGGACAAGACTTTATCACTGACCAGATGTTGGGAAATGACTACCAAATCGCTGGACCCGCTTTTTACCAAGTCAATACTGAAATGGCTGAAAAACTTTATCAAACAGCCATTAACTTTGCTGAATTAAAAGAAGATGACGTGGTTATTGATGCCTATTCTGGTATTGGGACGATTGGTCTTTCTGTTGCGAAACATGTCAAAGAGGTTTATGGTGTTGAAGTGATTTCAGAAGCGGTTGAGAATAGCAAAAAGAATGCTCAGCTGAACAATATTTCAAATGCCAACTATGTCTGTGATACAGCTGAAAATGCCATGAAGAATTGGCTTAAAGATGGAATTCAGCCAACCGTTATCTTGGTTGATCCTCCACGCAAGGGCTTAACCGAAAGCTTTATCAAGGCAAGTAGTCAAACAGGAGCAGACCGCATCGCCTATATCTCCTGTAATGTTGCGACCATGGCGCGTGATATCAAACTCTACCAAGAATTGGGATATGAGTTGAAGAAAGTCCAGCCGGTTGACTTATTTCCGCAAACGCATCATGTTGAGGCGGTAAGTTTGCTAGTCAAGGAGTAAAACGACGAAGATTAGCATTTACTTCCGCCCATGCGATAGCTGTCCGTGATTGACAAGTGCTAGCACGCAGACAGAACGGAGATAGCGAACCGCTGAGTGTGTCGCTCTGCTCGTAAAAGCTTAGAAACCTTTGAACGAAAGGGATAATGAAAGCCTTGATTGCAAGGCTTTTTGCTTTATGGTGGGTAAGTATCAGAGTGAGAAAATTTTTGGAATGAGTAGAAGTGATAGCTAGAAATTATCAGTTTCTATTTCCATTTACCCTGTGGGTACGTGTTTGTTTCCATTGACAAGGAGTTTGTGGGAATAGAAATGTACCCACCTTGTTTGAATCAAGTGAAGTGTAGTTGAAGGAAATCTGTTGAAAGCAATACTTCATTTTACCGAATAAGTAATAATTTAGGCAACTTCAAATCGATTAAAAAAAACTATTTTAAAGGTTAAGAGTAGACAAAAATTGTCCACTCTTTTTTGCAAACTCAATTTATCAATAAATGAAATGAGGGAATGTAAAATGAAATATTTTGAGGTTGAGTTAGAAAATCCTGATGAATTTTTAAAACTACAAACAGAAGATTTTGTGAAAGCTAATCGCTTGCTACTAAGGAAGATAATCCAGAGCGTTACAGTCTATGAAGAAAACTTCGTCATATCCTTTAAATCTGGCATCGAATTGGAAGTATGAGTCTCATTCCATAACTTTTATATTGAACATATCATCTTGTTGTGTTATACTATAAATTGATATAAACAAAGATGTAGGAGGAACCGAAACTATGACAGCCTCAATGCGTTTAAGATAAGCTGGCAATAAAAAAAGCAGAATCTATACCCGATGATAGGCTTTTTTGTTGTGCTTATTTATACGATATTGAGCATTCATTAGTTACGGTGAGGATATTGGTTATTTAACTATACCTTTATTTAACTATGTCTTTAATATGAATGTTTCCAAATTGTATGTATGCAGACCAAAAGCCACATTGTGGGGTTTGGCCTGCATTTTTTATTGCCTAGAATGCTATTCAAAATAGAAATTCAAGCAAAATAATATGCAGGAGATAATATAAATGGAAAAATACAACAATTGGAAACGAAAATTTTATGCAATATGGGCAGGGCAAGCAGTATCATTAATCACTAGTGCCATCCTGCAAATGGCGATTATTTTTTACCTTACAGAAAAAACAGGATCTGCGATGGTCTTGTCTATGGCTTCATTAGTAGGTTTTTTACCCTATGCGATTTTGGGACCTGCCATTGGTGTGCTAGTGGATCGTCATGATAGGAAGAAGATAATGATTGGTGCCGATTTAATTATCGCAGCAGCTGGTGCAGTGCTTGCTATTGTTGCATTCTGTATGGAGCTACCTGTCTGGATGATTATGATAGTATTGTTTATCCGTAGCATTGGAACAGCTTTTCATACCCCAGCACTCAATGCGGTTACACCACTTTTAGTACCAGAAGAACAGCTAACGAAATGCGCAGGCTATAGTCAGTCTTTGCAGTCTATAAGCTATATTGTTAGTCCGGCAGTTGCAGCACTCTTATACTCCGTTTGGGATTTAAATGCTATTATTGCCATCGACGTATTGGGTGCTGTGATTGCATCTATTACGGTAGCAATTGTACGTATACCTAAGCTGGGTAATCAAGTGCAAAGTTTAGAACCAAATTTCATAAGGGAGATGAAAGAAGGAGTTGTGGTTCTGAGACAAAACAAAGGATTGTTTGCCTTATTACTCTTAGGAACACTATATACTTTTGTTTATATGCCAATCAATGCACTATTTCCTTTAATAAGCATGGAACACTTTAATGGAACGCCTGTGCATATTTCTATTACGGAAATTTCCTTTGCATTTGGGATGCTAGCAGGAGGCTTATTATTAGGAAGATTAGGGGGCTTCGAAAAGCATGTATTACTAATAACAAGTTCATTTTTTATAATGGGGACCAGTTTAGCCGTTTCGGGAATACTTCCTCCAAATGGATTTGTAATATTCGTAGTTTGCTGTGCAATAATGGGGCTTTCGGTGCCATTTTATAGCGGTGTGCAAACAGCTCTTTTTCAGGAGAAAATTAAGCCTGAATATTTAGGACGTGTATTTTCTTTGATCGGAAGTATCATGTCACTTGCTATGCCAATTGGGTTAATTCTTTCTGGATTCTTTGCTGATAAAATCGGTGTAAATCATTGGTTTTTACTATCAGGTATTTTAATTATTGGCATTGCTATAGTTTGCCAAATGATAACTGAGGTTAGAAAATTAGATTTAAAATAAACAATATTGGAGGAATATTTATGTATCTTATTTTCATGTAACTCTTCCTGCTAAAATCGCAGGGTTTTCCCTGCATACAAGCAAATGAAAGCATGCGATTATAGACAGGAGGAAATGTTATGGAATTAATATTAAAAGCAAAAGACATTCGTGTGGAATTCAAAGGACGCGATGTTTTAGATATAAATGAATTAGAAGTATATGATTATGACCGTATTGGTTTAGTAGGAGCAAATGGTGCTGGAAAAAGCACTTTACTCAGGGTACTTTTAGGAGAATTAACTCCCCCAGGATGTAAAATGAATCGTCTGGGTGAACTTGCCTATATTCCCCAGTTGGACGAAGTAACTCTGCAGGAGGAAAAAGATTTTGCACTTGTAGGCAAGCTAGGTGTTGAGCAATTAAATATACAGACTATGAGCGGTGGTGAAGAAACAAGGCTTAAAATAGCACAGGCCTTATCGGCACAGGTTCATGGTATTTTAGCGGATGAACCTACGAGCCATTTAGACCGTGAAGGAATTGATTTTCTAATAGGACAGCTAAAATATTTTACAGGTGCACTGTTAGTTATTAGCCATGACCGCTATTTTCTTGATGAAATAGTAGATAAAATATGGGAACTGAAAGATGGCAAAATCACTGAGTATTGGGGAAACTATTCTGATTATCTTCGTCAGAAAGAGGAAGAACGTAAGAGCCAAGCTGCAGAATACGAACAATTTATTGCGGAACGTGCCCGATTGGAAAGGGCTGCGGAGGAAAAGCGAAAACAGGCTCGTAAAATAGAACAGAAGGCAAAAGGTTCTTCAAAGAAAAAAAGTACTGAAGACGGAGGGCGTTTAGCTCATCAAAAATCAATAGGAAGTAAGGAAAAAAAGATGTATAATGCTGCTAAAACCCTAGAGCACAGGATTGCGGCCTTAGGAAAAGTAGAAGCTCCGGAAGGCATTCGCAGAATTCGTTTCAGGCAAAGTAAAGCATTGGAGCTCCATAATCCATACCCTATAGTCGGTGCAGAAATTAATAAAGTATTTGGGGATAAGGCTCTGTTTGAAAATGCATCTTTTCAAATTCCGTTAGGAGCAAAAGTGGCGTTAACTGGTGGTAATGGAATCGGAAAAACAACTTTAATCCAAATGATCTTAAACCATGAAGAAGGAATTTCTATTTCGCCTAAGGCAAAAATAGGTTACTTTGCACAGAATGGTTACAAGTACAACAGTAATCAGAATGTTATGGAGTTTATGCAGAAGGATTGTGACTACAATATATCAGAAATTCGTTCAGTGCTAGCATCTATGGGGTTCAAACAGAACGATATTGGAAAAAGTTTATCTGTTTTAAGCGGTGGAGAAATTATAAAATTGTTGCTTGCTAAAATGCTCATGGGTAGATATAACATCCTAATAATGGATGAACCCAGTAACTTCCTTGACATACCAAGTTTAGAGGCTTTGGAAATACTAATGAAGGAGTACACCGGAACTATCGTGTTTATCACCCACGATAAACGATTACTCGAAAATGTAGCAGATGTAGTTTATGAAATTAGAGATAAGAAAATAAATCTGAAACATTAAATTTAAGGTAGTCGCTGGTCAGTATAGTCTGTTCTGGTTGGCGACTCCATTGTTAAAGAGTATAAAGACTTTAGATTTTATGAATATTAAAAATAGGAACAGTCAATTGAACTGCTCCTATTTTTCTGCTAAATATATTGTAGTTTTCTTATATGTATAATGATAGATTAGCGGATTCTCATCTACGGTACTTACTTCAAATATGAAGAAGTGATCGCGGTTATCTCTGGACTTTTCCTTATTGAGGACAAAGTAATTCTTACGTGAAGTCGCCATTGTTTTTAGGATATCATCAGTTAGGAAGGTCAATGGAATATTCATGTTAGAGTAGCGGTAGAAGTCACGTTCAAAATCTTGGTAGCTCTCGCTATAATAGTCCATTTGTAGGTGATTACGCTGAAACTCAAGCTGATTCATAGAGCACCTCCTCGACAAGTTCAATACTAATAATGTCTTTTAATTTCAAATTGATGTGACCTGTTGTAGTTTTTATCAAAATGAAATCTTTGGTCAGACTTGGTATTGTTCCAGTGTAGGAAACACGCTTGTTTTTTTCAATCACTTGAATGCGTGTGCGTAGCTGCCCGGCGTATACTTGACTGAGGAGTAATAATTTCTTCTCTAGTGATAAGTCAGACATGTACGTTACTTTGTTTGTATCATCAGAGAGTGCTGATGCATGTTCAGATAGGAAAAAGCCCATCCATTTTTGCATCTTTGTATCCTGGTACTCTCTTGCTGATTGAAATGGTAAATATGAACGGTCAATCATATCAAATCCTTTCTATGCAGAGGCAAGGGTATTTTTATCAAATTGAATCGTAAAACCTTGAATTCCCCCACCTGTGTAACATTCTTTAAAGCGATTGATTACCTCAGTATAGATTATCACAGATGAGCTTGTTGGCTTAATGCTAAATGTAAATTCCAATGGTAATCGGTTTTCAGATTTAGCATGTACTAGTCGTATCGATATTTCAGTTGTTTTGAGTTTTCTCTGACGAAGTTTTGAAGTTGCTGTTTCAACGATTCCATGTAAAAATCTTTCAAGCATTTCAATATCATTACATCCTTTGCTACGGATTTCTGAAAATTGTACTGTATTTTTTTCTTGTTTCATTTTAATCCCTCCAATCCACCCGCGGAATGACCACCGATAAGTTTACTGCGTTCAATATTTCTGGAACCTTCAGTTAGGACGGTTCCTTTTTGTATGGCTAAAAAACCAAACTGTTCTCTGACAACATCAATAGCTGTCTGAAGTCTATTTTCTTTTTCAATTTCTTCTACATCATGCAAAATGAGGACAACCCTTTTACTACCAAGGTGTTCTGTGCAGAATGCGGTTCAGCTTTTGGACGTAAGAACTGGACGACCAGTCGTGGCAAACGTAAAGTTTGGCAGTGTAACAACCGTTATAAGGTAAAGGGACAGATTGGTTGTCAGAATAACCATATCGATGAGGGAACACTAGAGAAAGCTGTAATGATGGCAGTTAAACTACTGAGTGAGAATATGGATTTGTTGCATGGAAAGTGGAATAAGATCTTGGAAGAAAACCAGTTATTAGAAAAGCATTACAGTGTGTTACTGGCTGAATTGATAAATAAGGAGTGTTGGGAATATGATTCCTTTGAGATGTGTCAGGTACTAGATAGTATTTTGATTTCGGAGGATGGACAGATAACCGTTAGATTTTTGGAAGGAACAGAAGTTGATTTATAAGGCTGTAGGCATAGTATAGTTCACTATGTTTGCAGCCTTTTTTCTTGTTTAGTGGTATAATTATATGTAGGATTTTTTTAATATCGGTTACTTTTTATGAATTAACCAAAAAACTAAAATGGAGTTGTTTTATAATGAGATATTCTGAAGAAGCATTACAATCATGGATTAAGCCGTTATCTGCCACTGAAGAAACACGGGTTGAAAATACTATTGGAATGATTAAAGATGCAATAGAAAGGAGTGGGCTCTCTTCAAAGTATGAATATGAAATTTTTGCCCAAGGTTCTTATGCAAATAATACGAATGTAAAGAAAAATAGCGACATTGATATCTGTATCATGGTGAAATCTTTATTTTATTGTGAGTATGTAGATGGGTTATCGGACCTAGACTATAATTACTCTAGTAGCAGCACCAATGCTAATGTATTTAAAAACGAAGTGATTAAAGCGTTAATTTCAAAATTTGGTGCAGAATCAGTTTCTATTGGCAATAAGTGTATCAATATTAATTCTAACTCATATCACGTAAATGCAGATGTAGTCCCATGTTTTCAATATCGAAATTATAGATATATTGGTAGCAGGTCATCTGAAAAATTTGTTGAAGGCATCAAATTTTTTACCTCAAACGGAAATTATGAAGTAATTAATTATCCTAAAGTTCATATACAAAATGGTATCTCTAAGAATAAATCTACTCACTATAAATATAAATATTTAGTTAGGATTATGAAGCATATTAAGAACGAGATGCAGGAGCTAGGATTGACAAACGAACGCATTTCTTCATATTTGATAGAATGTTTGGTCTGGAATATACCTGAACAGATGTTTTTCAATAGTAATAGCTACACAGGGTTGTTACAGCAAGCGTTATATTACATAGTGTCTCAAGTGAATTTAAATTGGGTTGAAGTAAGTGGAATGTATTACCTTTTTCGTTCAGAGCAGAAATGGAATTTACAGGATACAAAAACTTTTTTAGTTAGAATGATTGAATTTTTGGATTATAAATAAAACTTATGAATGAACAGCAGAAAAAATTTTTGAATATTACAATATGGGTTTTTGCAATTTGCTTGTTATTAAGATTGTTAATAAGTGGCCAAGAGATTGCAGTGAATCTTAAATCTGATATTTTGGCATTGGTATATTCAGCCATTGGGTATATTGGTGAAGCTATATCAGTTACAGCAATTATTATGGCTATTTTTGAAAAAACAGCATGGCGGTGGCCATTACTATCTAAGATTCATAATGTTCCAATTTTATTTGCGAATTATGTAGGTAGTTTCAAGACGGACTATGATCAGAATGAAAGAAATTGTGAACTTACTATTGAACAGTCATTTACGACTATTAAAGTTAAGTTTAAAACGGGTGAAAGTTCGAGCCATAGCATTACAGCATCAATTATCAATGATAATGGAACACAAAAATTAATTTATACATATTTAAATAGCCCAAGGGCTGAATTGCAAAGTCCTATACATTATGGGACGGTAATTCTTGATATTGATAATCCAAATCAACTAGAAGGAAATTATTATACTAATCGAGGAACCAAAGGTTCAATGAGTTTTGAGATAAACAACCCTTCTCGCTAGTTGGATTTGTAAAGATTTAAATAAAGAAAGAAGAACTAACTATCGGAAACTTGGCATAGATGTAACAATACTGTATATTAACGAAGCCGTAAATACTCGCATTAGTTACGTTTAATAGTTTAATACGGATATTCAGCAGCTTTGATTTCGTTTCACAGTATAGGTAGTAACCGTCAAGACATGTGGAGGCGGTAGTTTTGATGTCAAAAGTTGCAACCAGTGAATAAATGAAGTGTAGAAAATAAAGGCTTGTTCAATTCAATATATAATGAATTACCGGCACCCAAACCAAAGAAAAAGAAATAATTAAATTAGAAGTTGAAGGGGGGAAGAATGAGAATCGGAGTTATTCAAGCAAGTTCGCAAGCGACCAAAAATCAAATAATCTATGATGCTGTATTAAAGTATGCTCCAAAGAAATCTGAGGTTATAAATTTTGGCTGTACGATGGAAGAAAATGAAAAATACTCGTATATAGAAATTTCTATTCTTATAGGTATCTTGTTGGCAAGTAGGACAGTTGATTTCGTTGTTACGGGCTGTTCTTCCGGACAAGGAATGATGCTTGCTTGTAATAGTATGCCTGATGTCATTTGCGGATATGCACCTACACCGAATGATGCCTATTTATTTGCTCAGATTAATAATGGAAATGCGATATCATTACCATTAGGTGAAAATTATACATGGTCAGGTACTGAAAATCTTGAAAGAACAATAGAAGCTCTTTTCTCGAAGCCATTTGGACAAGGATACCCCAAAAGTGAGGCAGAGAGAAAGGTAAGAGATGCTGAGAAACTTAAAGAAATAAGAAGAATCGGGCAGGTTCAGTTTGAAGAATTCGCAAATGTACTAGATATATCATTGTTTGAATCAATCAAGAGGAAACAGAATGTAATTCAGAATGTAAAGGCGTATGGGAAGAAAGAAATAGCTGATTTAATGAAATGAGTAAATCACAGTTTGTCGGGGTAATACCTTTTAACGATAACCTTATGCTATCGTCAAAAGGTTTATAGACATGTTCCCACATACATGTTCACTTGGCATACATAGTGTTCACTCGTTTTATGTCGAGTGTGTGGTACTGCTTTTAAGAGCTGATTGAACAAGGAAAATTAGCTAGTGAAAGTCCTACAGTAAGGAGTTTAAACATGAAATTCCATGAATTTGGTAATAAGAATTTGCCTCCTATTTTACTGATACATGGTGGTGGCAGTTCTTGGTGGAATTATCTTCGTCAAGCACGAATCCTGTCAGAAGAATACCGTATTATTCTACCCACTTTGAATGGCCACGGAGAGGAATATCAACTTGATTATGTTTCTACTGAAGATTCTGCTTTGGAGATTCTAGACTATATCAAAGCAAACTGTGGTGGGAAATTGTTTGCAATCGGTGGTGTTTCACTTGGTGGTCAAATTGCCATGGAGCTTTTATCTTTAGATAGTGAAATTGCTGAGAAGGCCATCATAGACGGAAGCCTCTGTATTCCTCAACCAAGGTTAGCTAAAATCAGCATCTTTCTAGTGTCTCTATTTGGTAAATTGATGTTCAATAAATTCTCTTGCAAACTTCAGTTAAGCATGATGAACAAACTCTATCCTTAACTGGCTTATCCAGAGGAAATAAAAGCTTATTATTTGGAGGATCTGCCAAGGACGCCTGTTAAAACATTGGTGACCATTTACAAAACCTATATGGGGCATTACAAGCTGAAAGATATGATTTCTGATAGCAAGGCTCAGGTTCTGTATATCTATGGTGAAAAAGAATTGAACTGTGTGAAAGAATCAGCGAAATTATTTCATCAGCTACATTCAAATACAATTTTGTATGAAGCAAAGGGTTATAATCACGGTTATTTATCATCTTACCTACATCAGGAGTGGATTGATTTAGTTGAGCCATTTTTAAAGAGCAATCCATTGGGAATGTATAATGAATCTGATATGTCACAAGGAGGAATCTGATGCTCGGAGCAATTATTGGAGACATTGTTGGTTCTGTTTACGAATGCAACAATATCAAAATAAAAGACTTTCCTTTATTACGGAAGGACTGTTTTTTCACTGACGATACGATTATGACTTATGCTGTTGATGGTAAAAACGTATAAAACTGTGAACGAAAGTGATTAAGAAAAGCCTTGATTGTAAGGCTTTTTGTTATATAAAAAATTTAAAGTGAACAGGAATCAATTTAAACAATAATGTGTCTCATACAGATTGTTAAATATTGAACTTATATAGCTGTTATGATATAATATAAACAGATAAAACAGAGATAACAGTTGGATGGTTAGGAGGATATGGAGGGTGAATATACAGATTGATAATTCAAGTGATAATCCGATTTATTTACAGATTAAAAATCAAATAAAGGCTCAGATTATTTTGGGAGAATTAAAGGTTGGCGAGCAATTACCATCAATCAGATTTTTAGCTAAAGAACTTCGAGTGAGTATGATAACTGCTAAAAGAGCTTTTGATGAACTAGAACTTGATGGTTTCATTAATTCAGTTCAAGGTAAAGGTAATTTTGTTGCAGCTCAAAATAAAGAGCTTATTCGAGAAGAATATTTGAAACGAATCGAATCAAAAATGCAAGATATTCTTGAGCTTTCAGCGATTGCAGGTGTTACCAATGATGAGTTGGTAGAGATGTTTAGTAGTTATATGGAGGGAAAATATGAGTGATTTTGCTATTGAAATCAAAAACTTGGTTAAAAAATTTGATGACTTTACATTAGGACCGATAGATTTTTCTATTCCTAAAGGCTCTATTGTCGGTTACATTGGCCAAAACGGGGCTGGTAAAAGTACAACCATAAAATTATTGTTAGGATTACTTAAGAAAGACTCAGGAGAAATTAAAATTTTAGGTTATGATAATCCTAATAGTCTTGAATTGAAAGATAAAATTGGAGTAGTGTTTGATGATTTATTAGTGCCGGAAGAAATGACACTCGTTGATTTGGAAAAATTTTGTTCAAGGGTATATTCAAAATGGGACAGAGAATTTTTTTATCAATTAAAAAAGAAATTTAAATTATCTGAAAAACAGGCTATTCAAAGTTATTCTCGTGGAATGAGAATGAAATTATCGATGGCAGTAGCTTTATCTCATAAAGCAGAAATTCTCATTTTGGATGAAGCTACAAGTGGATTGGATCCGATTGTACGGGACGAAATTTTAGATTTTCTTCTTGACTTTATTCAAGATGAAAATCATACAATTTTAATATCGTCACATATCCTATCAGATTTAGAGAAAGTGGCGGATTATATTGCTTTTATCAATGATGGTAAAGTACTTTTTGTTGAATCAAAGGATGAACTCAAAGAAAACTATGCTATCTGTACTTTATCTAATGAAGAAGTTAAAAATCTTGATGAGGAAGCTATAATTGGGAGAAGGATACACGCATTTGGACAAGAGATGCTTGTTAAAAGAAATTTTATTCCAGATGGAATCAGATTACAAAAACCTTCTATCGAAGATATTATGATATATTTTTTGAAAGGAGATAAAAGATAATGACTGCATTGATATTAAAAGATATAGCTACTTTAAAGAAAACACTACTATTAACGATTACTCTCTGTATTGCACTCATTGTTTATGGGGTATATGAAAATGAAATTTTTATGATACCGCTTATTTGTACTATGATACCGTTAATTTTAACTGCTATCGCTTTTGGCTATGATACGAGATCGAAGTTTGAACAATTTGCCTTTTCCATGCCTATTAAAAAGAGTAGCTTTGTACTAAGTAAATTGTTTTTTGCGTTTGTTTTTGGATTAGTAGGTTCAGTTTGTTTATTTGTTCAATTGGTAATAAAAAAAGAGATGTTAATAGACAGCATCATATTTATCTCAACAATTACATTAGTTGTATGTATTTTGATATCAGCTATTCAACTTCCGTTTATCCTTAAGTACGGGGCTGAAAAAGGTAGGCTGATCATGGTTATAACATACTTTACAGTATTTGCTCTATCTAGTTTTTTTAAAGCAAAATCAGATTTACTGACTAATGTTGTGGAGTTTTTCTTAAAGAATTCGAGTTTAATGATTTTTATTGGAATGGTTTTTGTCAGTATTGTTATCATAGGAATTGCTATAAAAATATCTATTTTAATTATGGAGAAAAAAGAATACTAGAGAAGTTGAGAGTAGATTATAAAAACTTAGAAGGAGAAATCTTATGCTAGGAGCAATTATCGGAGATATTATCGGTTCTGTTTACGAATGGAACAATATCAAAACGAAGGACTTTCCTTTATTTCGGAAGGATTGCTTTTTTACAGATGACACGGTTATGACCTGTGCTGTTGCAGAGGCGATTATGAATGGGGGACAAAAAGACGACTTCATTGATGCTATGAAGAAATATGGTAGAATGTATCCTGATGCTGATTATGGTGCTCGGTTTAATGCATGGCTAAACAGCGATAACCGTGAGCCTTATAATAGCTTTGGGAATGGTTCGGCTATGCGTGTTTCTCCATGTGCTTGGACAATGGACTGTGGTTTTTGTGCGAGAACCGGAATGTGGCCATCATCTAGGGAATTTGCGAGTCTTTCTGCAGAGGTAACTCATAATCATCCAGAAGGTATCAAAGGTGCAATGGCTACAGCTGATGCTATCTTTCTGTGTCGTTATTACTTTGGAGGTTATTGCGGAGATTATGAGCAACCAATCAATGACAATCCTACAGAGTGTAAAAGACGGATTAAGGATTATATTGAGCAGGAATACGGCTACAATCTATCTCAAACTTTAGATGAAATCCGTCCTACATACCGTTTCAATGAAACGTGCCAGGATACCGTACCACAGGCCATTATTGCATTTCTAGAAAGTAGAGACTTCGAAGATGCGATAAGAAATGCCATCTCACTTGGTGGCGACAGTGATACTCTCGCTGCAATTACTGGTAGCATAGCCGAGGCGGCATACGGTATTCCTGACTGGATAAAGGATAAGGCCTTTTCTTACTTGGATGAATCCTTAAAGGATGTAGTTATACGATGGGAAAATAGAATAAAAGCGTATTAATCTCCAGTACGTCAGATTTCTCTTTTCTGTATTTTCGTAGTATAATAGGGATACGTTTAGTTTCATATAATGAGATATATATTTTTAACGAATATTAAGGAGAACATTAATGAAAAAAGCAATGGTAATTATCAACCCTACTTCTGGTGGCGAAAAGGCTTTGGATTACAAAGAAAAGCTGGAGAATAAAGCAAAAGAATACTTTGAGCACGTGGAAACCAAAATTACCGAAAAGGCGCTGGATGCAACACATTTTGCTGAAGAAGCGTCGCGTGAACAGTACGATGCAGTGGTTGTGTTTGGTGGAGACGGTACTGTCAATGAAGTTATTTCGGGTATTGCTGAGAGAACCTACGTTCCTAAGTTAGGTATTATTCCTGGTGGGACGGGTAATCTCATTACAAAACTGTTGGAAATCAATCAAGACATAGATGGCGCTATTGATGAACTTGATTTTAACTTAACCAATAAGATTGATATCGGTAAAGCAAATGATAACTATTTTGGTTATATCTTTAGTATCGGCTCTCTTCCAGAGGCGATTCACAATGTTGAAATAGAGGACAAGACAAAATTCGGTATTTTAGCCTATGCTGTAAATACCATGAAGTCTGTTATGACAGATCAGGTCTTTAACATTAAGGTGGAGACAGAGAATGGAAATTATGTTGGTGAAGCGAGTCATGTTTTGGTTCTCTTGACAAATTACTTCGCTGACAAAAAAATCTTTGAAGAAAACAAGGACGGCTATGCCAACATTTTGATTTTAAAAGATGCTTCAATATTCTCTAAATTATCCGTCATTCCAGATTTATTGAAAGGCGATGTTGTCGCAAATGATAATATCGAATATATCAAAGCACGCAATATTAAAATCTCTTCAGATAGTGAATTGGAGTCAGACGTTGACGGCGATAAATCGGATAACCTACCTGTAGAAATCAAAGTTCTAGCTCAACGAGTAGAAGTATTTTCAAAACCGAAAGAGTAGAAGGTAAAAATTAGTTTATTATTCACAACGAAATTAAGTTCTATATCAACGATTGGAGGAGGAATGAATTCTCTATTTGATGAATTTCGAACAATTTGTTATCATTTAAACCAAATCGGAATCACACCGACTCTCATGGGGTCCTTGGGTTTTGAATACCGTTCAAATGAAGAATGGAGGCCGTCTGACATTGACATTCATGTGCCTGGTGATCCTAGAGGTTGGGAAGCACCTGATTATCTCAGAATTTATGAGTGGGACAAGATAATGAAAGTGATGAAACACTTAGGCTATGACTTAATAGATATTCATGAGCATGAATTCAAAAAAGATGGTCTGAGTGTTGAATTCGGAAGTATCGATTCTTTACCTGATTTTGCAGGAGTTTCGGAATCGGATATAGAGTTGATTCATCTCGAAAACATCACTTTTCGCATTCCAAATCTAGAACAGTTTTTAAGTATTTACAAGGCTTCTTCCCAAGATTCTTATCGAAATGAGCACAATAACAATAAGGATTTTAAAAAAATTGAGTGGCTGGAAAGATATTTGTAAATCATCATTTGAAAAGTAGCAAGTTGTAAGACTGGCTGCTTTTTTATTTATAGAACCAAACCACTAGAATCTACGGACAAGCCTTGAAAATAAAATACGAAAGTAGTATACTAGAATCACAATTATGAAAACGTTTGCGTCTTAAATGCAACCAAGTAAATCAGGAGACAAATTGATGGAATTAAGCGCTATTTACCATAGGTCTGAGTCGGAGTTCGCCTATCTTTATAAGGATAAGAAGATTCATATTCGGATTCGAACTAAGAAAGGGGACATTGAAATCATCAACTTGCACTATGGGGACCCTTTTATTTTTATGGAGGAGTTTTATCAAGATACAAAGAAAATGGCCAAGATAACTTCTGATGCCATCTTTGATTATTGGCAGGTTGAAGTGTCCGTTGACTTTGCACGTATCCAGTATCTCTTTGAACTCAAGGATACAGAAGGTCAAAGTATTTTGTATGGCGATAAAGGGTGTGTGGAAAATTCTCTAGAAAATCTTCATGCTATTGGGAATGGATTTAAGTTGCCTTATCTTCATGAGATTGATGCATGTCAAGTGCCAGACTGGGTTTCAGATACGGTATGGTATCAGATATTTCCTGAGAGATTTGCAAATGGAAATGCTCGATTAAACCCAGAAGGAACATTAGACTGGGATTCATCAAGCACACCTAAAAGTGACGATTTCTTTGGTGGTGATTTACAAGGCATTATTGACCATCTGGATTACTTGCAAGACTTGGGTATTACTGGACTGTATCTTTGTCCTATCTTTGAATCTACGAGCAATCATAAGTACAATACGACAGATTACTTTGAAATTGACCGTCATTTTGGAGACAAGGAGACCTTCCGGGAGCTGGTCGAGCAAGCTCATCAGCGTGGCATGAAAATCATGCTGGATGCGGTATTTAACCATATTGGTTCGCAATCTCCTCAATGGCAAGATGTTGTCGAAAATGGTGAGCAATCTGCTTATAAGGATTGGTTCCATATTCAACAATTCCCAGTGACAACTGAAAAGCTAGTTAATAAGAGAGACTTACCTTATCATGCTTTTGGTTTCGAGGACTATATGCCTAAACTAAATACAGCCAATCCAGAGGTCAAGGACTATCTTTTAAAGGTTGCGACTTATTGGATTGAAGAGTTTGATATCGATGCTTGGCGTTTGGATGTGGCTAATGAGATTGACCATCAGTTCTGGAAGGATTTTCGTAATGCAGTTTTAGCTAAAAAGCCTGATCTTTATATCCTAGGAGAAGTCTGGCATACGTCTCAGCCTTGGTTAAATGGAGATGAGTTCCATGCGGTCATGAATTATCCTTTATCTGATAGTATCAAGGACTATTTCTTACGAGGAATTAAGAAGATTGATCAGTTCATCGATGAAATCAATGGTCAGTCTATGTATTACAAACAGCAGATTTCAGAGGTTATGTTTAATCTCTTGGATTCGCATGATACAGAACGAATCTTGTGGACGGCAAATGAAGATGCTAAACTGGTTAAATCAGCCCTAGCCTTTCTCTTTTTACAAAAGGGAACACCCTGCATTTATTACGGAACCGAGTTAGCTTTAACCGGAGGACCAGACCCAGATTGTCGACGTTGTATGCCTTGGGAACGTGTATCAAGTGACAATGATATGCTGAATTTCATGAAGAAATTGATCCAGATTCGCAAACATGCGTCAGCAACCATTCAGCATGGCAAGTATAGTCTCCAAGAAATCAAAGCTGATGTAGTAGCTTTGCAGTGGAAATATGAAGGGCGAATCCTCAAAGCGATTTTCAACCAATCAAAGGAAGATTATCATTTACAAAAAGAAGCAGTAGCACTAGCAAGCAATTGCCAAGAATTGGAGAATCAGCTTGTGATCTCTCCAAAAGGATTTGTGATTTTTCATTAAAGAGCGACAGGAAAATTGTAGTATAGAGAAGATTTTACAAGCAGACTATTTGTCGTCTTGCTGCAATTGGTATATAATTTAACTTAAAGAAAATAGGAGGACTGACCGAATGGAATTAAAAGATTTTACAGAAAAAGAACAGGAAATGATTAAGAAGGGGCTTACGACGTCTAAGATTAGTGACAAGGAAACTGCTGAAAAGATTCTTGCGCTAGTACCACAAGACTTGATTAAGCGAATCCCATTTTTCGTCAGAAAACATGCTACGACACGTACGATTAAACGCATTTCAATTGAACACCCTGAACTCTACGCTGCAGCTCAAACAAGTGGTGAAATTCCAGAAAAAGAACGCGAAGAATTACGTCAGATTATCACGACTATCTTTGAACAAAAAATGAATAAGCATAGTATTAAGTAGAGAATGAAAAAATATTTTATTGGCGGTTTGGGAAGCAATGTCTATCATAGCAAGGATTTTCTTCAAGAACTAGATTCGCAAGTTTATTTTTTAAATCCATATGAAACGCATCTTCGAGATGAAACAGAATTGAAATCATGGTTTAAAAATGAGATTGTAGAGGAAGAATCTATCTGTCTGATAGGTCATTCTCTTGGAGGAGATTTGGTGCGTTATCTTGCATCGGAATTTCAAGAAGTGAAGAAACTGATTCTTTTGGATGGTGGCTATCTAGATTTAGATAAGATTTTACCTTTAGATACAGAGTTAGAGGAAACTAAAAACTATATTGAATCTCAAGTCGTCTCGGACTTAAATCTTCTTATTTCTAAAGAAAAATCCGAATCAAAACATTGGTCAGAAAATATGGAGGAAGCTGTAAGACAGTCCTATCACTGGAATGCGGAGTATAATAGATATGAGTTAGCTATAAATTATGAAAATATAGAAGCGATTCTCCGACTACGGTGGAAAATACAAGCTTTCAAGAGAGAAGTGGGGGATGCCTTATTTATTAGTCCTCACTATCCTAATGAAGCTACATGGAGAGAGGAAGCCTTAAAAGAATTGCCAACTTATTTTGATGCTATTTTTCTAAAAAACTTTAGTCATGAGCTTTATACTGAAGCACCTAAAGAAATCGCTAGTCTAATTAGTGAGTGGCTCGCTTATAATCACTGAGCTACTTGTATTACTTAAAATGGTATAAGATTTAAATCTACAAGTCACTAAGTCTCATATAACAAAAAACGAACAGGCTCTTTTTCTGTCATTCAGAAGAGAACTTGTTCGTTTTTTTTATGGATTTAGTTTGCTTTTTAAAACACGCGATACACATAGGGATTCTCTGGTTTATCGACTTTGGTAAAGCTGTCGATTTCCAATGTTGGGAGGTTTTGTTTGAGTTCTTTATGGTAGTGATTGACCAGTTTTCCTTTAGCCGTAATCCAGGTGTTGTTTTCATATTGACGGGTATTTCCTTTTGTCAACAATCCATAAACACCCGAATCCGCGATACAGTGAATAATGCCGAAGCGGAACAGAAATTGGCTATTGGCATGACTGGGGTCATTATAGACAAAGCCTGTAAACTGGACTGTCTTGCCCTCAAACTCATCTGGATAGTCGTAGATAGCCTCCATGACTTCCATATAGTTTTCATTAGTGATCTGAATACTATCTTGGGACAAGTATTTGTCCGCTGCAGTTCGCATTTCCTTTTCATAAGCTGATTTTGAAAAATAAGAACTGGTATCTGGTTTCAAATATTGGCTTGTCGTTCCTTCACTTGTCTGAATGGCTTGATCCGTTCCTTCCGATAGGGGGAAGTGATAGCCTTTTGCTGAAACGGTCTGAGAATCCAAGCTAACAGTTGGAAAAGTTAAGCCGACGACAATTGGAATGGCAAGAAGAGCAATACTAGTTCCTTTAGCTAATCGGCTATTCAGATGACTATGGGTTTTGACTTGCTTCATCCAGATATACAATTGAACGATTGCCAAGATAAAGGAAAGCACCATGGAAATATAGGCAAGATAGGAATAGTGCATGTTGATGTACTGGTTTAATTTGCCCGACAGATGGAGATAAATGGTCAGTTCAAAATAGCCAGCTAAAACTAAAAATCGAATCATAGGATGACTCCAATCAAGAGAGAATACACTAAGACGACAAGAGTCACAATCGTTATGAAGTGACTGATAAATCGTGCTTTCAAGTAATTTTTCATCATGAGAATATTTTTGATATCCAGCATTGGACCAATGACGAGAAAGGCCAGAACTGGTGCCAAGCCGAAACTCGAGAGAAGAGAAGCTCCGATAAAAGCATCAGCCTCACTACAGAGAGAAAGAAGAAAGGCCAAAAGCATCAAGAGTAGGATGGCAAAAAGAGGGGTCGCACTGATAGAGGTCAGAATCCGTGTCGGAACATAGACCTGTATTATAGAGGCGAAGAGACAACCAAATACCAAATAACGCCCCGTATCAAAAAATTCATCAATGGCTTGCACAAAGACCTGAAAAACTTTTTTTGCAGGTCTCAAGTGAGAAAAATCGTGTTCATGACAGGCCAAACGATTTTCTTTTTGAATCGATTCTTGCCAGAAGAATCCTAGAAAAATCCCAAGTATCACAGCCACTACAACGGAACCTAGAGCTCGTAACAGAGCGACATGGAAGGAGTTGCCAAAGGCAGAATAGGTCGCAAAGAGAACAATAGGATTGATAACAGGTGCTGTTACGAGAAAGGGAACGGCCGTGTAACTGGGAACCTTTTTTTCCAGAAAACGATTGATAATGGGGACGATTCCACATTCACAAGAAGGGAAAAGTATCCCAACGAAGGTGCCAAAAAAGATTCTCCCCCAACGATTTCGAGGGAGAAAATGATAAACCTTGTCAGGTGTGATATAAACCTCAATCAGTCCTGAGACAATACTTCCTATCAGAACGAAGGGTAGGGCTTCAATGATAATGGAGAGAAAAATAGCCCCAGTCTGAAGCACACTAGACGGGAGTTGTTGGAAAGCAGTCATCTAGTTTTTCTTTTCTGCTTTGGCTTTTTTCTCTTTGTCATCTGGGAAAGTGACTTGTTTCAAATCAGGGAGTTTCGCAAACTCTTCAAACATCTTGTCCAAGTCGTCCGTTTTTGTAAATTTTACTGCCATAGTGATACCTCGATTCTAAATTCTACCTCTATTATACTATTATTTTGAGGAAAAGGGAAAAGTTAAAATTGAGTATCTAACGAATAATAGAGCTTGATATATCCTAATATACACTATGATTGTGATATAATAATTGTGGAATAATGGAGGAAACGATGGAACAAAAAAAGATCGGTTAGGTTACTGACGAAATAAAAGAAATTTTTAATATTGTTCTTGAAGCTAGTGATATCAAAGTTAACAAAGAAGGTTTAAGAAGTCATATGCTGAAACGGTATCATAATGATGTGATTCATCATATCGAAGATCTGGAACTTATACTAAGGAACCCAGATTTCGTCGGCATTAATCCACGAGAGAAAGATGCTAGTTTTGAATATGTTAAAAGATTTGATGATAATGTTCTTGTTGCCATCAAGTTACATAAAAGTGGAGATTTCTTTTATGTTCCGACCATGTATCGCTTACAAGATTTCAAGTTACAAAGTCGTATTAAGTCTGGGTAGATTGAGAAAGCTTGACAAAAAAATAGATAGTGCTAGAATAACATTAACGAAAGACATTTGAGGGCAGAAAGGTTCCTGCCGCACCTTGAAGAAGGTATCTGAGATGCTGGGTACACCGACCAGCCAAATGTCCGTTATTTCAAAGGAGGGGCTTAAATGCTCCTTTTTTATTTAAAATTTCAAAATAGATTATCCCCACCGTAGACTCTGTCTTGCGGTTTTTTTATTTTTCAAAAACACGCATTTTGGACGATTATAAACAGAAGTCTCAATCCTATTCTTCAAAAAAACGTTTTCTTGAAGAATAGAGAGGGAGAATAGTGGCGCATTATTGTCAAAAATAAAAACAGTGAAATTAATCACTAGTCCTTTTGTAAACTATTAGAATTAAATTGAAACCTTCTCAATAAATAGAATATTGAAATGAAGCAAATTTATTCACCAACTTATGTTTTAAAATTGTAAGAGATAATTTGAATAAGATTGGCTTATGGTATAATAGATTCATGGATAAAAAATATGAAAAAATCTCCCAGGATTTGGGAGTGACTTTAAAGCAAATTGATACTGTTCTAAGTTTGACTACCGAAGGGGCGACGATTCCCTTTATCGCGCGTTATCGCAAGGACATGACTGGTAGTCTGGATGAGGTGGCGATTAAGGCCATTATTGACTTGGATAAAAGTCTGACAAATCTCAACGACCGTAAGGAAGCTGTTTTAGCTAAGATTCAAGAGCAAGGCAAACTGACCAAGGAGTTGGAAGAAGCTATCTTAGCTGCCGAAAAACTAGCAGACGTAGAAGAACTCTATCTTCCATATAAGGAAAAACGTCGAACCAAGGCAACTATTGCCCGTGAAGCAGGGCTCTTTCCACTTGCTCGCTTAATCTTGCAGAATGTAATTGACTTAGAGAAGGAAGCTGAAAAGTTCGTCTGTGAAGGATTTGCGACTGGTAAGGAAGCCTTGGCTGGTGCAGTTGATATCTTGGTTGAAGCCTTATCGGAAGATGTCAATTTACGCGCTCTAACTTATCAAGAGGTGCTGAGACACTCTAAACTCACTTCTCAAGTCAAGGATGAAAGTCTTGATGAAAAGCAGGTTTTTCAAATTTACTATGATTTTTCAGAGACAGTTGGAAATATGCAGGGTTATCGTACCTTGGCTCTCAATCGTGGAGAAAAGCTAGGTGTCTTGAAGGTCGGTTTTGAACATGCAATAGACCGCATTCTATCTTTCTTTGCAGCTCGTTTCAAGGTGAAAAACGCCTATATAGATGAAGTCGTTCAGCAATCTGTTAAGAAAAAAGTCTTGCCAGCTATCGAGCGCCGTATTCGGACAGAATTAACTGAGAAGGCAGAAGAAGGTGCTATTCAACT